>NZ_JACVYG010000126.1:0-7388 GCF_014712245.1 Streptomyces sp. 5-10 | reverse complement strand
CCCGCATACCCCCGCGCCAACCCCGCACCCGCCACGTACAACTCACCCACCACACCCGGAGGCACGAGCTCCAGCCCCTCATCGAGCACATAGGTGTGCAGGTGCGGGAGGGGTCGGCCGATCAGGCTCCTCGCGCCGGGCCCGGTGAGCTCGCGGTCGATCCGCTGGTGGGTGACGTGCACGGTGGTCTCGGTGATGCCGTACATGTTCACCACGACAGGGGCGTCGTCGTGGTGGCGGGCGTACCAGTCGGCAAGGCGCGTGGGGTCGAGGGCCTCGCCGCCGAGGATCACATAGCGAAGTGCCGTACCCACGCGTGACCCGCCGCGTTCCGCTTCGGCCGCGATCAGTTGGTACAGCGCCGAGGGGGTCTGGCTCAGGACCGAGACATTTTCCCGTACCAGTAGCTCCAGGAAGTCCGAAGGGGAGCGGGTCACCTCCCTGTCGACCACGATGAGGCGGCCACCGCTCAGCAGGGCTCCCCAGATCTCCCACACCGAGAAGTCGAACGCGTATGAGTGGAACATGGTCCACACGTCGTCGGGGCCGAAGTCGTCATTCTGCCCGATCGCTTCGAGCAGCCTCACCACGTTGGTGTGCGTCACCAGGACGCCCTTGGGGGTGCCCGTCGAGCCTGAGGTGTAGATGGCGTAGGCCGGGTGCCGTNCTGAGGTGTAGATGGCGTAGGCCGGGTGCCGTGGATCGAGCGGGCTCGTGCGGTCGCGGTCGGTGAGGTCGATGGCGGACGCCTGGGCCAGGAGGTGCCGGGTGTGGTCGTCGTCCAACACCAGCAGACGGACGGTCTCACGCTGAGGTATCCGGTCGGCCGTGTCCCTGGTGGCGAGCACCACCTCCGGAGCAGCGTCATCGAGCATGAAGGCGATCCGGGACGCGGGATAGCGCGGATCGATCGGTACGTACGCCCCACCGGCCTTCACCACCGCGAGCAGCGCCACCACCATCTCCACCGAGCGGGACACCACCAACCCGACCCGGGACTCCGGCCCCACCCCCAGCCCCACCAACGCCCGGGCCAGACGATTCGCCCGCTCGTTCACCTCCCCGTACGACACCTCACGCCCCTCACACACCACCGCCACCGCATCCCGATCACGCCGCACCCACCCCTCAAACAACCCCGGCAGCACATCAACGCCCTCATCCGCCACACCGGGCACACCCCCACCCCACGCCTCCAGCCGCTCCCGCTCCTCCCCGCTGAGCACATCGATCCGCCCCACCACACACGCCTGATCAGCGGCGATCGCCTCCAACACCCGCACGAAGCGGGCCGCCAGCACCTCGGCCGACTCCCGGTCGAACAGGTCGGTGGCGTACTCCAGCGTTCCGTGGATACCCGCCGGGCCGCCGCCATCGGCATGTGTTTCGGCGAGCATGAAGGACAGGTCGAACTTGGCGGTGTCCATCTCGACCCAGAGCGGTTCGCTGGTCAGCCCCGGCAGTACGGGGGCGGAGTGGTGGGTGTTCTGGAATCCGAGCATCACCTGGAACAGGGGGTGCCGGGCCAGGGAGCGGTCCGGATTGAGCAGGTCGACCAGCCGCTCGAACGGCACGTCGTGGTGGTCGTAGGCGGTCAGGTCCGCGTCGCGGACGCGGCGTAGGAGGGTGGCGATGTCGGGGTTGCCGGAGGTGTCGACGCGCAGCACCAAGGTGTTGACGAAGAAACCCACCAGGTCGTTGACGGCTTCGTCGCCCCGGCCCGCGTAAGGGGTGCCGATGGGAATGTCGTGTCCCGCGCCGAGCCGGGTCAGCAACGCGGCCAGTCCGGCTTGGACGACCATGAAGACGCTGACGTCGTGGGCGTGTGCCACATCGGCCAGCCGCTGGTGAAGAGCGGCCGGGATGTCCAGGCTCACGGTGCCGCCGCGATGGCTCGGCATCGCCGGGCGCGAACGGTCGGTGGGCAGGTCGATCTCCGCGGGCAGATCCGCCAACGCCCTCTTCCAGTAGGCGAGTTGCCGTGACATCAGACTGTCGGGCGCGTCTTCCTCACCGAGGAGACGCCGCTGCCAGATGGCGTAGTCGGCGTACTGCACAGGAAGCGGCTCCCACTGTGGGGTGCGCCCTTGGGCGCGGTCCGCGTAGGCGCGGGCGAGGTCGTTGAAGAGGGGGCCCATGGACCAGCCGTCGGCGGCGATGTGGTGCAGCACGAGCAGCAGTACGTGCTCGTGGTCCGCCGTTGGGTAGATGCCCGCGCGCAGTGGCAGTTCCGTGGCCAGGTCCTCGAATCCCCGTCCGGCCTCGGCCGCGAGCAGCGCGTCCAGGTCCTTGGGAGCGGCGTCGGAGACACTGATCGGCAGCCGGGCGCGAGCGGTGTCGGCGTCGAGCACATGCTGCCAGGGCTGCCCCTGGTCGTCCTTCGGATAGAGGGTCCGCAGGGCTTCGTGCCGGGTGACGACGTCGCGGAGTGCGTCGGCCAGCGCCTCGCGGTCCAGGGGGCCGGTGATGCGCTGCGCGGACACGATGGTGTAAGTGGCGGACCGGGGGCCCTGGATCTCCTGCATGAACCACAGGCGCCATTGCGCGTACGACAGCGGGATCCGCTCCGGTCGTGGCACCGGGCTCAGGGTCGGCCGCCGGGTCGCCTCGGGGCTCGTTCCGTCGCCGAGCCGTGGGATCAGCTGGGCCACGGTGGGTGCCTGGAAGAGCGTACGGACGCTCAGCTCGGTGCCGGTCTCGGCGCGGATGCGGCCGATGAGCCGCATCGCGAGGAGGGAGTGGCCGCCGAGTGCGAAGAAGTCGTCGTCCACACCGACCTCGGCAAGCCCCAGTACCTCGGCGAAGAGGCCGCACAGGGCCCGCTCCCGCGGGGTTCGCGGAGCCCGGCCGGTTCCGGCGGTGAACTCCGGGGCGGGCAGCGCCTTGCGGTCCAGCTTTCCGTTCGGGGTCAGTGGCAACTCGTCGATCGTCATCACGATCGACGGCACCATGTGCTCCGGCAGGGTGCTCCGCAGATGGGCCCGGAGTGCGGGGAGCAGCGAGTCGGCTTCTGGGCGGGCGCCCGGCTCGTTGGCGTAGGCGGTGAGCGGTCGCGCGTTCGCCGGGGCAGAAGCGACGGACAGATCGACGACCGGCTGGTCCGGATCGTCGGCACCGAGCAGGAAGAGGGCGTCGAGCCGTTCGGGGTCTTCGGACCAGGTCAGGTGGGCGCGGTAGCCGTGACGGGCGGCCAGCTCGTGCAGGGTTTCCACGTCGGGTGTCGCCGTCGTGGTGTCGGGCGTCGCCGTCGTGGTGTCGGGCGTCTTTGTGGTGCTCGGCGTTCCCGTGGTGTTGGGCGTTTCCGCGTCCGCGCCGACGGTGGTCTCGGTGTGGACGGTGGTCTCGGTGTCGACGGTCCGCCGGATGGTTTCCGGGGCGGTGCCGTCCTGGAACTGCCGTATCGCTGCCAGGTCGTCCATCAGCCGGGCGTTGGGGAGGTCTCGCACCCACAGCCTGTCGTGGCGCTGGGAGAGGAGTGCCGCCAGTTCGCCGGTCCGGTGTACATCGGTCCCCCAGGTCGCCGCCGGCGCCGCCTCACCCACGCGTACGGCGGTGACCGGCGCCTTGTGGAGCACCACGTCATAGCGGTACCGCGTCAGCTCGTTACGGCTCTTCCCCCGCTTGATCTGGATGTCGACCGCCGCGATGTCCGGAACGGTGGCCTGGAGGGCCGAGAAGAACGCCGGGTCGATCAGCAGTTCCCTCTCCAGGGAGATGGCCTGCTCGATCGCCTTGCGGAGGTCCGCGCCCGAGAGCTCACCCCCGAACCTGCTGAGACCGGCCGCCGTGGCGAAGCAACGCAGCAGGCGGAGGTTGCGGACATCGCCGATGAACAGCGAGCCACCTGGTGCGAGCAGCCGCATCGCCCCGGAGATGACGGAGACGAGGTAGTCGATGCCGGGGAAGTACTGGATCACCGAATTGATGATCACGGTGTCGACATGGCCGGCCGGAAGTCCGGTGAAGACATCGGCGGGCTGGCAGGACAGCTCCACGCGGGCAGCCAGGTCCGGATCCCGGTCGATCTGGTCCCGGAGCACATCGATCACCGCGGAGGAGAAGTCCGTGGCCCAGTACGAGTCGCACTGGGGCGCCAAACGCCGCAACAGCAGACCGGTGCCCACGCCGATTTCGAGCACGCGTCGAGGTGCCAGTGCGGAGATCCGGTCCACGGTGGCCGTCAGCCATTCCCGCATCTCGTCGAGGGGGATGGGGCGGCCGTCATAGCTGCTGTCCCAGCCGATGAAGTCCTCAGTAGCGTCCCCGGTCGAGGCGTCGGTGGAAGCGCCGGTGGAAGCGCCGGTGGAGGCGCCGGTGGAGTCCTCACGGAGGGCGGTGGCCGGGCGGTCTCCGTACAGCGACTCGTAGAAACTCTTCCAGTGGCCGATGTGTTCGTCCGCGTGGCGCTCCGCCGACCGCTCGGGCCGTGATCCGTCGTCCCGTGATGTGGTGCGCCGCGCGGGGACGGCGTAGCCGATCAGCCGCCGGTCCCCGGGGCGGTCCTCGCGGACCGTCACGGCGGCCCGCGCCACCTGCGGATGCGACGCCAGCGCCGCCTCCACCTCACCCAGCTCGATACGGAAGCCCCGCACCTTGACCTGGTCGTCCACCCGGCCCACGAACTCCAGCCGTCCTTGGGAGTCCCACCGCACCAGATCCCCGGTCCGGTACATCCGTCCGCCAGGCCCGGCGAACGGGCACGCCACAAACCGTTCCGCCGTCAGCCCCGCACGACCCGCGTACCCCCGTGCCAACCCCGCGCCCGCCACGTACAACTCACCCACCACACCCGGTGGCGCCCACCCCAGCCCGCCGTCCAGGACGTACAACCGCGTGTCCTGGATCGGTGTGCCGATGGGCGGTGGCCCTTCCTCTCCCGGCTCGCACGGATGGCCGGAGATGTCGATGGTGGCCTCGCTCGGCCCGTACGAGTTGTACAGCCGCACCCAGGGAAGCGTGGTGTGGAAGGTGTCGCGGACGGCCGCCGACATGGCTTCCCCGCCACAGACGACATCACGCAGCGAGCGGCACTGGTCCGCCACCGCATGCCACTCCAGGAGGTGCTGGAGGAGGGAGGGGACGGGATGGACGACGGTCACCTGGTGGCGCCTTACGGCCGCGAGAAGGTAGCCGGGGTCCGCGTGCTTGTCCGGGTGGGCCAGCACGATGGCCCCGCCGACCAGCAGCGGGCAGAACACTTCCCATACGGAGACGTCGAAGCTCAGGGGTGTCCGCATGAGGAAGCGGTCCTCGGCGCTCCAGCCGAACGCCTTCACTCGCCACAGGAGGTTGTTCAGCAGGGACCGGTGCGTCACCACGACGCCCTTGGGGGTGCCCGTCGAGCCTGAGGTGTAGATGGCGTAGGCCGGGTGCCGGGGATCGAGCGGGCTCGTGCGGTCGCGGTCGGTGAGGTCGGTGGCGGACGCCTGGGCCAGGAGGTGCCGGGTGTGGTCGTCGTCCAACACCAGCAGCCGGGTGGTCTCACGCTGGGGTATCCGGTCGGCCGTGTCTCCCATGGCGACCACTACGTCCGGCTCGGCGTCGTCAAGCATGAAGGCAATGCGGTTCGCGGGATAGCGAGGATCGATCGGTACGTACGCCCCGCCGGCCTTCACCACCGCGAGCAGCGCCACCACCATCTCCACCGATCGGGGTACGACGATCCCCACCCGGGATTCTGGGCCCACCCCGAGCCCCACCAGGACGCGCGCCAGACGATTCGCCCGCTCATTCACCTCGCCGTACGAAACCTCACACCCCTCACACACCACCGCCACCGCGTCCCGATCGCGCCGTACTC
This sequence comes from Streptomyces sp. 5-10, assembly GCF_014712245.1. NCBI lineage: Bacteria > Bacillati > Actinomycetota > Actinomycetes > Kitasatosporales > Streptomycetaceae > Streptomyces > Streptomyces sp. 5-10. The sequence goes on along the minus strand of NZ_JACVYG010000126.1, from coordinate 1,588 downwards.
GCTCTTCGAACAGTCCCGGCAAGAGCGCGTGGCTGATGTCCTCCTCAACGGGCGCACCTCCACCCCAGCGCGTCAGTTGCTCCCTTTCCTCTCCGGTCAGTACATCGATCCGCCCGACGAGACAGGCCGGATCTGCGGCGATCGTCTCCAGCACCCGCACGAAACGAGCCGCGATCACCTCCACTGCCTGCTGGTCGAACACATCGGGCCGGTATCCCCACCGCACCTGAAGCCGCTCACCGGGAATCACCATCAACGCGAGGGGATAGTGCGTGGCGTCGTGGGCGGCGATGGCGGTGGTCTTGAGTGTGCTGTCGGTGCGACCGAGGGCGGCGTCGTCCACGGGGTAGTTCTCGAAGACCGTCGCGGTGTCGAAGAGCGGGCCCGAACCGGCATAGGCGCTCTGCTGGATGTCGGTCAGGCTCAGGAATTGATGGTCGAGCAAACGCGATTGTTCGTCCTGGAGCCGGGTGAGCATCGCCGCCAGGCTGTCGCCCGCGAGTACGCGAAGCCGCAGCGGCACCGTGTTGACGAACAGCCCGACCATGGATTCGACGCCGGGAATCTCGGGCGGCCGGACAGCCACCGTCGTTCCGAAGACCACGTCGTCGCGTCCGGTCATACGGGCCAGGAGGAGGCCCCAGGCACCCTGTATCACGGTGTTCAAGGTCAGACCGGCCTCGCGTGCCCGCTCGGTCAGAGAGGCGGTGAGGGATTGCGAGAGGAGCTGTGAGACGTTCTGGGGGGCTACGGCCTGGCGTCCAGGGTCCGCGGGCGTCAACAGAGTGGGGTCTTCGACGCCCGCCAAGGCTTCGCGCCATGCCTCCAGCGCCGCATCCCGATCCCGCGATCCGTACCACGCGAGGTAGTCGCGGTACGGCGTCGGCCTGGGCAGTGCGCTCTCCCCGCCCGGCTGCTCGTACAAGGCGAACAGATCCCGCACCAGCAGCGGAGTGGACCAGCCGTCCAGCAGGATGTGGTGATTCGTCAGCACAAGACGGAAGCGGTCCTCGCCGAGCCGGAACAGCGCGAACCGCAGCAACGGCGGCCGCGCCAGATCGAAACGCTCGGCTCGGTCCTGTGTCAGCCACCGCTCGAAGACATCCCGCGCCTCCGTCTCCCCCAGACCCCGCAGATCCTCCTCCCGCCACGGCACCCGCACCCGCACCCCACCAGGCACCACCTGAACCGGCACCGACACACCCTCATGCACAAACCCCGCACCCACATGCGGATACCGGCGCAACAACGCCTCGGCGGCCCCCCGCAACCGCACCACATCCACCGAACCCTCGAGATCGAAGACCAGCTGCACCATGTACACATCCGGCGCGCCATCGTCATAGACCGCGTGGAACAGCAACCCCTCCTGCCCGGCCGCCAGGGGCAGGACCTCGCCGTGCTGGGGGAACTGCGCCTCGATGGCTTCCTGATCGGACCGGCTCAGCGAGATCAAGAGGCGAGGGGGCGAGGTGGAGTACGTGGTGTCCGTGGTGTCCGTCGATTGCGCGGGGACGGCGGGGGCCTCGGGGACCCGGGCGGTGGCGGCGAGGGCGGCGGGTGTCTTGTGCTGGAACACCTCACGCGG
>NZ_JACVYG010000125.1:0-7645 GCF_014712245.1 Streptomyces sp. 5-10 | reverse complement strand
CACCCCACCACCCACCAACTCCACTACCACCACCGCACCGACAACCAAATCCAACTCCACGGCTACCGCATCGAACTCGGCGAAATCGAAAACACCCTCACCACCCACCCCCACATCACCCACGCCGCCGCCACCCTCCACCACGACCACCACCACAACAAACACCTCATCGCCTACACCACCACCAGCCCGGAACACCGCGATACGCCGCCGGATGAGCTGCGGTCGTATCTGGCCGAGCGGCTACCGGCCCATATGGTGCCCTCCACGGTCGTCATCCTCGACGCGCTGCCCCTCACCCCGAGCGGCAAGCTCGACCGCGCGGCGCTGCCCGCGCCCGCCCGGAGCGCCGGAGGGGCCGGGGGACGCCCGCCATCGACACCGCGCGAAGCGGTCCTGTGCCGTCTGTTCGCCGAGGTGCTGGGGGTGCCGGAACCAGGCGTGGAGGAGGGGTTCTTCGCCCTGGGCGGGGACAGCATCCTGTCCATGCAGCTGGTGAGCCGCGCCCGCCGCGAGGGGCTGGTGCTCACCCCCCGCCAGGTCTTCCAGCACCAGACCCCCGCCGCCCTGGCGCGCCTCACCTCACCGCCCGGCGCCCCGGCCACTACAGACGCCCCGGCCGCCGCCACGCTCCCGTTGCTCTCCCTCACCACCGAGGACGTGGCCGCGGTCGAGCGGAGGTTTCCCGGTGCCGTCGACACACTGCCGCTGACCGCGCTGCAGGAGGGGTTGCTCTTCCACGCCGTGTACGACGAGGCGGCCCCGGACGTCTATCTGGTGCAGTTCGCCTTCGACCTCGAGGGCGACGTCGACAGCGTCCGCTTCCGGCAGGCGGTGGACACTCTGCTGCTCCGCCATCCCCATCTGCGGGCCGGGTTCCTTCACCACGGCCTGTCCAGGCCGGTCCAGGTCGTGCCCCGCCATGCGCCGACCCCGTGGCACGAGATCGACCTCAGCGGCTTCTCCCCCGCCGAGCAGGACGAGGAGTACGAGCGCTGGCTGGCCGAGGACCGCACCACGCGGTTCGACTTCACCCGGCCGCCACTGATGCGGTTCACCCTGTTCCGCCTCGGCGGTGGGCGCAGTCGTCTGGTCATGACCCACCACCACATCCTGCTGGACGGCTGGTCGACACCCGTCCTGGTGCAGGAGCTGTTCTTCCTGTACGGGGAGGCCGGGGACGACGCTCTGCTGCCTCGCCCGGCGGCCTACCGCGACTATCTCGCCTGGCTCACCGCGCAGGACACCACCGCCGCCCGGGCGGCGTGGCGCGAGGCGCTGGCCGGGGTGGCGGAGCCGACGTTGCTGGCCCCGGAGGCGTACGGGCGTACGGCGGTGGTCCCCCGGGAGTTCTGCCTGGATGTGCCCGCCGGGTTGACGGCACGGCTGACCGGGCGGGCCCGCTCCTCGGGGCTGACGCTGAATACCCTGGTGCAGGTGGCGTGGGGGCTGCTGCTGGGCCGGCTCACCGGCCGCGACGATGTGGTGTTCGGTGCCACGGCCGCGGTGCGGCCACCGGAGGTGCCCGGTGTCGAGTCGCTGGTCGGCCTGTGCATCAACACCTTGCCGGTGCGGGTGCAACTCACCTCAGACCAGCGGCTGTTGGACCTGCTGGAGGAGGTGCAGGCGCGGCAGGCGGCGCTGTCGGAGCACCAGCATCTGGGGCTGATCGAGGTGCAGTCGCTCACGGGGGCCGGCGAGCTCTTCGACACGGTGCTGGTCTTCGAGAACTATCCGGTGCGGCCCGAGCGGGTCGGCGCGCCGGAGGACGGGCTGCGGGTGGTGGGCAGCACCGGCCGGGACGCCACCCACTACGCGCTGGCCCTGGTCGTCATCCCGGGCGAGTCCCTGCGGCTGCAACTGGGCTACCGTCCCGATGCCTTCGGCCACTCGGCCGTACGGGAGCTCGCGCGGCGTCTGGTCCGGGTGCTGGAGAGCGTGGCGGACGCCCCGGAGCGGTCGGTGGCGCAGCTCGACGTGCTGGCTCCGACCGAGCGGGAGCGCCTGCTGCGGCAGTGGGGCAACGCCTCGCCCGGCGTGGCCGAAGCCGATGACACGGTGCTGCTGCCCGAGGTGTTCGAGCGCCAAGTTGAGCGCACGTCGGCCGACGTGGCCGTGGTGTTCGAGGAACAGCGGCTCAGCTATGGGGAGGTGAACGCGCGGGCGAACCGGCTGGCCCGGGTGCTCGTCGCGGCGGGCGCGGGGCCCGAGACCCGGGTCGCCCTCTCCCTGACCCGTGGCCCGGACCTGCTCATCACGGCGCTGGCCGTCCTCAAGGCGGGTGCCGCCTTCGTGTCCGTCGACCCGGACTACCCGGCGCGGCGCGTGGCCTTCATGCTCACCGACAGCCGCCCGGCCCTCCTGGTGACGACCGTGGCGATCGCCGAGGCCCTGCCCGCGGAGGCGGCCACGGTGCCACGGCTGCTGCTGGACGCGGAGGCCACGGCGGACCGGCTGGCGAAAGCGGGGGCGGGCAATCTGACGGACGCGGACCGCGGGTGTCCGCTGCTGCCGGACCACCCCGCGCACCTCTTCTACACCTCCGGTTCCACCGGCAGGCCCAAGGGTGTGGTGGCGTCCCGGAGCGGTCTCGGCCGGTTCCTGCGGGCCATGGCCCGGCGCACCCCGCTCACCGGGTCGGACGCGGTGCTGGCGGCCTCCACGCCATCGTTCGACGTGGTGGCGGTGGAGTGGTTCATGCCGCTCGTGGCGGGGGCGCGCGTCGTCCTGGCCTCGGCGGGCCAGACCCGCGATCCGGCCGCTCTGCTGGGGCTGATCGACCGCCACGCGGTGTCGATGGCGCAGGCCACGCCCACACTGTGGCAGGCGGTGCTCGGCGAGGTGTCCGACGGCGAGGACCCGCCGAGGGTGCTGTCGGGGGTGCGGGTCCTCAGCGGTGGCGAGGCGCTGCCCTCCCCGCTCGCGCGGCGGCTGCTCGCGCTCGGCGCCGAGGTGGTGAACCTGTACGGGCCCACCGAGACCACGGTCTGGTCCACCACGGCCACCGTCCGCGCCGATGACGACGGCGCGCCGCGGATCGGGACACCGCTGGACACCACGCGCGGGTACGTCCTGGACCGGCACCTGGGCCTGCTGCCGCCGGGTGTGGTGGGCGAGCTGCACATCGCGGGAACGGGTGTGGCGCGCGGGTATTTCGACCGTCCCGGCCTGACCGCCGAGCGGTTCGTGGCCGATCCGTACGGCCCGGCCGGGTCACGGATGTATCGCACCGGTGACCTGGTGCGCTGGGACGGGGACGGGCGGCTGGAGTACCTCGGCCGGGCCGACCACCAGGTCAAGCTGCGGGGTTTCCGGATCGAGCCGGGAGAGATCGAGGCGGTGCTGGCATCGCATCCGCGGGTGGCGCGGGCCGCCGTGGCGGTCCGCGAGGACCGGCCGGGTGACCCTCGGCTCATCGCCTACTCCGTCGCCCGGCCGGGTCGGGAACCGGCCCCGGCCGAGCTGCGCTCCTGGCTCCGCGAGCGGTTGCCGGAACACATGGTGCCGTCGGCGGTGGTGCCTCTGGACGCGTTGCCGCTGACGTCGAGCGGGAAGCTGGACCGCAAGGCGCTGCCCGCGCCCGGCCCCGTCGGCGCCCCGGGCACCGGCCGGTCACCGGCCTCTCCCTGGGAGCGGCTGCTGTGCGCGCTGTACGCCGAGGTGCTGGGCCTGCCGGAGGTGGGCGTGGCGGACAGCTTCTTCGAGCTGGGCGGGCATTCGCTGCTCGCGATGCGGCTGATGGGACAGGTCCGTACCCGCACCGGCGTCGACCCGGGCATCCGTGCAGTGTTCCAGGCACCGACGGTGGAGCGGTTGGCGGCGGCGCTCCAGGGCGCGGAACGGGACGTGGCACGCCCGCCGCTGGGGCCGATGGCGCGTACGGGCCGCCTGCCGCTGTCGTACGCCCAGCAACGGCTGTGGTTCTTGCAGGAGTTGGAGGGCGATCGGGCGGCGACCTACAACATCGTGGTCGGCCTGCGGCTCCGCGGCCCGCTGGACCGGGAGGCGCTGATGGCCGCGGCGGGGGACGTCGTGGCCCGGCACGAGGTGCTGCGCACCGTCTATCCGCACGGGGACGACGGCCGGCCGTGGCAGCGGATCCTGGGGCCGGACGCGGCCCGGTCCGCGCTGCACGCCGCCGTGCGGGACCTGCGGCCGGTGGCCGACGAAACGGACACGGGCGTGGGCGCGACCGGGCCCTCGGCCGGGTCCACGACCGGGTCCTCGACCGGGGATGCGACCGGGGATGCGACCGGGGATGCGCCTCCACCCGAGGGCGCGTCGGACACCACACTCCGGACGGCGCTGGCGAAGGAGGCCGGGCGTGGCTTCGACCTGGCCACCGAACTGCCGCTGCGCATAATCCTGTTCCCGCAGGGCGACGACGAGCATGTGCTGCTCGTGGTGGTCCACCACATCGCGGCCGACGGCTGGTCGCTGGAACCGCTCTTCGCCGACCTCGCCACCGCCTACCGGGCCCGGACGGCCGGTTCGGAACCCGACTGGAGCGACGAACTGCCGCTGCAGTACGCGGACTTCGGGCTCTGGCAGCGTCAGGTGCTGGGAGTGGAGGACCGGGATGACAGTGTGCTCTCCCGGCAGCTCGCGTTCTGGAAGGAGACGCTCGCGGAGCTGCCCGAAGAGCTCCCGCTGCCGACGGACCGGCCGCGGCCGCCGGTGGCCGGACACCAGGGCTCGACCGTGGACATCGCCGTTCCGGCCCCGCTGCACCGGAGGCTGGCCCGGCTGGCCCGCGCCCGGGACGCCAGCGTGTTCATGGTGGTCCAGGCCGCCCTCGCGGCCTTGCTGACACGGCTCGGCGCCGGGACGGACATCCCCCTGGGCACGGCATTCGCCGGCCGGGACGAGGTGGCCGTGCACGACCTCGTCGGCCCCTTCGTCAACACATTGGTGCTGCGCACCGACACCAGCGGGGATCCGGACTTCCTGACCCTCCTGGAACGGGTGCGGGAGACGGACGGAGCCGCGTACGCGCATCAGGAGGTGCCGTTCGAACGCGTGGTGGAGGCGGTCAACCCGGTCCGGTCCCTGGCCCGGCACCCGCTGTTCCAGGTGATGCTCACCTTCCAGAACCTTCGGGCGACCGAGCTGTCCCTGCCGGGAGTGGCCGCCGAGCCGCTGGAGGTGGCCACCGACACGGCCAAGTTCGACCTGGCCTTCGCGCTCGCGGAGACGCACACCGCCGAGGGCGGGGAGCCGAACGGCATCCGGGGCAGCCTCGAGTACGCCACCGACCTCTTCGAGCGCCACACGGCCCAGGCGATCGTCGACCGCCTGGTGCGTGTGCTGGACGCCGTCGCGGACCGTCCCGACCAGGCCCTGAGCCGGATCGACCTCCTCGGCCACGACGAGCGGGGGNGGCGGCCGGGGCGGGACGGGTGCTGCCGGAGCTGTTCGAGGAGCAGGCGGCACGCACCCCGCAGGCCACGGCGGTGGTCTTCGAGGGCGAGACGATGACCTACGCGGACCTCAATGCCCGCGCGAACCGGCTGGCCCGGCTGCTCATCGCGCGCGGCGCCGGACCGGAAACCCGTATCGCCCTGGCCCTGCCACGTTCCTCTGAGCTGATCACCGCTGTGCTGGCCGTCAGCAAGGCCGGGGCCGCGTACGTCCCCCTCGACCCCGGCTACCCACCGGACCGCATCGCCTTCATGCTCCACGACAGCGAACCCACTCTGCTCATCACCACCAGCACACTCGCCAACACCCTCCCCACCAGCGCCGCCACGCTGCCCTGGCTCCTCCTCGACACCGACGACACCCATGCCCGCTCGCAACGCCACGACCCGGCGGACGTGTCCGATGGCGAACGGCCGACACCGCTGGCTCCCGAGCATCCGGCGTACGTCATCTACACCTCGGGCTCGACGGGCACGCCCAAGGGGGTGGTCGTCTCTCACGCCAATGTGGTGGACCTGGTGGCCTGGGCGCGGGACGACCTCGGCGCGGACCGGTTGGCGCAGGTGAGGGCGACGACATCCGTCACCTTCGACGTCTCCGTCTTCGAACTGCTCGTGCCGCTCACGCTCGGCGGCACGGTGCGGCTCGTCCCCGATCTGCTGTCCGCGGCCGCCGACCCGGGGCTGCTGGGGGCCGGTGGTCTGCTCAGTGCCGTTCCCTCGGTCCTGGCGAGCCTGCTCTCCGCCCACCACCAGGCTGAAGGCTCATCTCTGGACACGATCGTCCTGGCGGGCGAAGCCCTCTCCCCCCAGCTGCTGGCCACCGCGCAGTCCCGGTTCCCCGAGGCGCGCATCGTCAATGCCTACGGCCCCACCGAGGCGACCGTCTACGCCACGGTGTGGCACTCCGACGGGGCAGCGCACACCTCAGTGCCGATCGGCTCCCCGGTGCCGAACTCCCGAGTGTTCGTGCTGGATGCCGGGTTGGGTTTGGTGCCGGTGGGTGTGGTGGGCGAGTTGTATGTGGCGGGGTGTGGGGTGGCGCGGGGGTACTGGGCGCGGCCAGGGCTGACGGCGGAACGGTTCGTGGCCTGCCCGTACGGTACCGGTGGCGGGGAGCGGATGTACCGGACCGGGGACCTGGTGCGGTGGACGCCTGGCGGGTGGTTGGAGTTCTGCGGGCGGGCCGACGAGCAGGTCAAGGTCCGCGGATTCCGCATCGAGCCGGGAGAGATCCAGGCCGCACTCACCACACACCCCGGTATTGGGCAGGCCGTGGTAACCGTCCGCGAGGACCGCCCCGGCGACCGTCGTCTCGTCGCCTACCTCACGCCCGCGCAAGCTGGGGCCGAGCCACCACCCGCAGCCGAGATCCGGGCCCAGCTGGCCGACCAACTCCCCCACTACATGATCCCCTCCCACTACGTCCCACTGGAACNACCCGCCCCCACACCGGCAGCCACCGGCACCGGTCAGGGAAGGGCCCCCGCCGATGCCCACGAACGCACACTGTGCCAGTTGTTCGCCGACGTACTGGCCATACCCGAGGCCGGACCGGAGGACGGCTTCTTCGCTCTGGGCGGCGACAGCATCCTGTCCATCCAACTCGTCAGCCGCGCCCGCCAAGAAGGACTCTTGCTCACACCCCGCCAGGTCTTCCAGCACCAAACCCCCGCCGCCCTCGCCACCGCAGCAACCCACATCCCCACCACCACACCAGCCCGCCACGAAAACGGCACCGGCACCCTCCCCGCCACCCCCATCATGCGAGACCTGTTCGAACGAGGCGGCCCCTTCACCACCTACCACCAATCAGTCCTGCTCACCGTCCCCGCCAACCTCGACCAACAACGTCTCGCCACCGCCCTGCAAACCGTCATCGACCACCACGACATCCTCCGCCTCACCCTCACCAGTGCAGACGGTGAAGGCGAGTTGCGGATACCCCCGCCAGGCAGCATCAACGCCGCAAACCTGCTCCACCACGCCGACCTCACCGGCCACCCCGACATCCCCACCGCCATCACCGAACACCAAACCACCGCCCAAACCCGCCTCGACCCCACCCACGGCATCATGCTCCAAGCCGTCCACCTCACCCTCGGACCCACCACCCCCGGACGACTCCTCCTCCTCGCCCACCACCTCGTCATCGACGCCGTCTCCTGGCGCATCCTCACCCCCGACCTCACCCACGCCTACCACCACCCCACACCAAACAGCCC
>NZ_JACVYG010000124.1:7101-7747 GCF_014712245.1 Streptomyces sp. 5-10 | reverse complement strand
CACCACACCCACCGGCACCAAACCCAACCCGGCATCCAGCACGAACAAGCGGGTGTTGCCGACGGGTGTGCCGATTGGCGGCGGGCCCGTGTCCTCGGGAGTGGTGAGGTGTCCCGTCGTGTCGACGGTCGTCTCGGTCGGTCCGTAGGAGTTGTGCAGACGCGCGTGCGGAAGCGTGGCGACGAAGGAATCGCGCAGATCGGCGGTCAGTGGTTCGCCACCGCAGACGACGTGGCGTACGGAGGAGCAGAGCCGCCGTGCCCCCTCCCACTCCAGCAGCAACCGCAGCAGGGTCGGCACACAGTGCACCACCGTGACCCCGTGGCGTTCGACGGCGGACAACAGGTGGCCGGGGTCGGCGTGGTGATCGGGGTCGGTGCCGATGATGCATCCACCGGTGAGCAGCGGGCAGAAGAGTTCCCACACCGAGACGTCGAAACTCATCGGTGTCCGCATGAGGAAGCGGTCATGCTCGGTCCAGCCGAACGTCCCGATCCGCCACAGCAGGTTGTTGACGATGGCCCCGTGCGGGACCACGACCGCCTTGGGCGTGCCCGTCGAGCCCGAGGTGTAGATGACGTACGCCGGATGCTCGGGAGCCAGCGGTGTCGGCCGTTCGCCATCGGACACGTCCGCCGGGTCGTGG
>NZ_JACVYG010000124.1:0-7094 GCF_014712245.1 Streptomyces sp. 5-10 | reverse complement strand
AGCGTGGCGGCGCTGGTGGGGAGGGTGTTGGTGAGTGTGCTGGTGGTGATGAGCAGAGTGGGTTCGCTGTCGTGGAGCATGAAGGTGATGCGGTCCGGTGGGTAGCCGGGGTCGAGGGGGACGTACGCGGCTCCGGCCTTGGTGACAGCCAGTACAGCGGTGATCAGCTCAGGGGAACGTGGCAGGGCGAGCGCGATGCGGGTTTCCGGTCCGGCGCCGCGCGCGATGAGCAGCCGGGCCAGCCGGTTCGCGCAGGCGTTGAGGTCCGCGTAGGTCATCGTCTCGCCCTCGAAGACCACCGCCGTGGCCTGCGGGGTGCGTGCCGCCTGCTCCTCGAACAGCTCCGGCAGCACCCGTCCCGCCCCGGCCGCCGCCACCGAGGCACCCGTACCCCATCCCAGCAGCCGTCCCCGCTCCTCCTCGGAGCAACCGTCGACCCGCCCGACCACGACGTCAGGGTCGAAGGCCATGGCCTCCAGGACCCGCACCAGGCGGTCGGCGATCGTCGAGACGTCCTCCCGGCCGAAGAGGTCCGGACGGTAGCCGAGCCGCATGTGCAGCCGCTCGTCCGGGACGACCAGCAGGGACAGGGCGTAGTGCACGGCGTCGCGCCCCGTGATGTCGACCGTCCTCAGTTCCCGCCCCGGGTCGAGCAACTGCCCTTGGTTGATGGGGTAGTTCTCGAAGACGGTCGTCGTGTCGAAGAGGTCCCCGGAGCGCACTCCGCTCAGCCGTTGGATCTCGGCAAGCCCCAGGTGCTGGTGGTCGAGCAGCTCCGTCTGCTCCTCCTGGAGCCGGGAGAGCAGCCCGCCCAGCGACTCCTTCGGATCGATGCGCAGCCGGACCGGCACGGTGTTGATGAACAGGCCCACGATGGTCTCCACACCCGGCAGCTCCGCCGGGCGGCCCGAGACCGTGGTGCCGAACACCACGTCGTCACGCCCGGTGAGCCGCCCGAGGACCAGCCCCCACGCCGCCTGGACGAGGGTGTTCAGCGTGAGCCCCGAGCGCCTGGCGCGCTGCGAGAGCCGCGCGGTCAGCTCGGGGGACAGGTCGGTGGCGTACTCCTCCGGCCACATCGCGGCACGCCCCGGAGCGGCGGGGGCGACCAGCGTGGGCTCGGTCAGCCCGTCCAGCGCCGTGCGCCAGGCGGCCCGGGCGGCTTCCCGGTCCCGCCGCCCCAGCCAGGCCAGATAGTCGCGGTAGGGCACCGGCCGCGGCAGGCCGGTGTCGTCACCGGAGCGTTCGTACAGCGCGAACAGTTCGCGCAGGACCAGGGGCACCGACCACCCGTCCCACAGCAGGTGGTGGTTGGTGATGACCAGCCAGTGCCGGTCCGGGCCGCCACGCAGGGCCGCGAAACGGACCAGCGGTGGCCGCACCGGATCGAACCGTACGGAGCGGTCCTCGGCCAGCCACCGCTCCACCGCGCCCCGGCGCTCGTCCTCCGCGACCGTGGTGAGGTCCACCTCCTGCCACGGCACGGACACCGCACCGGCGACGGCCTGGACCGGACGGGACAGGCCGTCGTGCAGAAACGCGGCCCGCAGATGCGGATGCCTGCGCAGCAGCGCGTCGGCGGCCGCGCGGAACCGGCCCGTGTCGAAGGGGCCCTCCAGTTCCAGGCAGAGCTGTACGAGATACACGTCCGGGGCCGTGTCGTCGTACACGGCGTGGAACAGCAGCCCCTCCTGCAGCGGGCTGAGTGGCAGAACCTCCACACTGCCCGGGGCCTTCCGCTCGACGCTCTCCGACTCCGCCTGGGAGAGCCGGACGAGTGCTCCTTCTGAACGGCCCAGGCCCTCGGCGGTCGGCTCGTCGGGCGTACGGGCCACGGTGGCGAGCGCCGCGGGCGTCTTGTACTGGAAGACCTGGCGGGGGGTGAGCACCAGCCCCTCCCGGCGGGCACGGCTGACGAGCTGGATGGAGATGATGCTGTCCCCGCCCAGCGCGAAGAACTCCTCCTCCACTCCGACCTCGGCGAGCCCCAGCACCTCGGCGAACAGGGCGCACAGGGTCTTCTCACGCGGTGTCGCCGCGGCCCGGCCGGTGGCTCGGTCGGCGCCGGGGTCGGGCACGGGCAGCGCGGCGCGGTCGAGCTTTCCGTTCGCGGTCAACGGCACCGCGTCGAGCGTCATGAGGGCGGACGGGAGCATGTAGTCGGGCAGGGTCGCGGCGAGGTGGGCCCGGAGGGACGCCACGAGTCCGCCCAGCTCATGGGAGGCCCCGGGGTCGTTGGCGTACGAGCGCAACGGACGGAGATCGTTGCCCTGCGTGCCCTGCGTGCCCTGCGTGCCCTGCGTGCCCTGCGCGGACGTCGCGGACGACGAAGACAACGCAGACGGCACAGGCGGCGCAGGCGGTACAGACTGGTCCAGCACGCGATGGTCCACCCCCGCCGCCGTGTCCACGAAGACCGCGTCGAAACAGCCGTCGCTGTCGGACCAGGTGAGGGCGGCACGGTAGCCCAGACCGGCGGCGATCTCGTGCAGCGCCTCGGGATCGGACGCCTCGGGCTCCGGCCCCGCGGTGGCCGCCTCGCGGACGGCGTCCGGCGCCACTCCGTGCCGCAGTTGCCGCAACGCCTCCAGCTCGTCCGCGAGCCGGGCGTTGGGAATGCCGTTCACCCGCAGCATCCGGGGTCGCAGGCGCTCCAGGGTCTCCGCCACTTCGCTGGTCGTACGCATCTCCTCGCCCCACTGCCGCGCCACCGCGTCGCCCACCCGGAGCGCCCCGGCCGGACCGGCCCCAGACGCCCCCGTCCCGGCCCCAGAAGCCCCCGGACCGGCCCCCGGTGTCTCCGGAGCGGGCGCCTTGACCAGGACCACGTCGTAACGGTGGCGGGTGAGCTCATTGCGCGCATGGCCACGTTTGATCCGCACATCGACCGCCGCCACCCCGGGCAGCCGGGACGGAAGGGTGGCGAAGAGGGCCGGGTCGACGACGAGTTCGCGCTCCTGCCGGATCGCCTTGTCGACGGTGGCCCGGAGGCTCTCGTTCGTCGTGCCGGGCGCCGCCTGGGCCAGGGCGACGGCCGTGGCGAAGCAGCGGAGCAGACGGGCGTTGCGCACATCACCGATGAAGATCCGGCCACCGGGCGCGAGCAGCCGCATCGCCCCGGCCACCACCTCGACCAGGTACTCCACCCCGGGGAAGTACTGGACGACCGAATTGAGCACGATGGTGTCGAACCGGCCGGCGGGCAGACCGGTGAAGTCGGCCGCGGGCTGGCAGCGCAGCTGGGTGCGGTCCGCCAGGGCCGGATCGTCCGCGATCCGATCCCGCAGGTGGCCGATGACCGCAGGAGACACATCGGTGGCCCAGTACGCCTCACAGCGCGGCGCCAGGCGCGCCATGAGCAGCCCGGTGCCGACCCCGATCTCCAGCACCCGGCACGGCTCCAGCTCCGTGATCCGGTCGACGGTCGTGGTCAGCCACTCCCGCATCTCCGGCAGCGGAATGGGCCGCTGGTCATAGCTGCTGTCCCAGCCGACGAAGTCCTCCCGCAGGACGGTCGTGGCGCGGTCCCGGTACAGCGACTCGTAGACCGTGCGCCACTCCTCCACCTGCCGGCCGGCCAGGTCGCCGTCGGGGCCGGACCGGTGCGCGGGCACCGCGTAGGCCACCAGGCGCCGGTCGCCGGGACGGTCCTCGCGGACGGTCGCGGCGGCCTGCGCCACGTCGGGGTGTGCCGTCAGCGCGGCCTCGATCTCACCGAGTTCGATACGGAAGCCCCGCACCTTGACCTGGTCGTCCGCGCGTCCCACAAACTCCAGACGGCCGTCGCCGTCCCACCGCACGAGGTCGCCCGTGCGATACATCCGGGTGCCCGCCGGGCCGAAGGGATCGGCGACGAACCGCTCGGCGCTCATCGCCGCACGTCCGGCGTACCCGCGCGCCAGCCCCGCCCCCGTCACATACAGCTCGCCCACCACCCCGGGCGGCACCAGCCGCAACCCGGGATCGAGTACGTACACCGCCAGATCCGTCAGCCCCCGCCCGATGACACTCGGAGTCCCCGGTACGGCGTCCGCGTGGCCGAGCCGGCGGGCGGTGACGTGGACCGTGGTCTCGGTGATGCCGTACATGTTGACCACGACGGGGGCGTCGTCGCGGTGGCGGACGTACCAGCCCGCCAGCCGGGCGGGGTCCAGGGCCTCCCCGCCGAGCACGATGTACCGCAGGGCCAGCTCAGAGCCCAGCGAGGGCAGGTCCTGGTCGGCGGCGATCAGCTGGTACAGGGCCGACGGCGTCTGGCACAGCACCGTGACCCCCTCGCGGACCAGCAGGCGCAGGACGTCCTCGGGGGAGCGGGTCACCTCCTTGTCCGGCACCACCAGCCGGCCACCGTGCAGCAGCGCCCCCCACATCTCCCAGACGGAGAAGTCGAAGGCGTACGAGTGGAACAGACACCACACATCGGTCTCACCGAAGGTGAACTGCTCCCGGGCGGCGCCGAACAGCCGCGCCACATTGCCGTACGGCACCTCGACGCCCTTCGGAGTGCCGGTGGACCCGGAGGTGTAGATGACATAGGCCGGGTGGCGGGCGTCGAGCGGAAACGCACGCTCGGCGTCGGACAGGTCGTGCGCGGGCAGCCTCCGCAGCCGGGCCACGGTGTCATCCGCCCCGAGGTCCAGGCGGTCCAGGCGGACCGGGCGGACCGGGCGGACCGGGCGGACCGGGCGCGTCACGGCCGGAACGCCCGGTGGCAGGTCTTCGACGAGGCCGTCCGTGGTCACCAGCAGCGTGGCACCGCTGTCGGCGAGGACGAAGGCGAGGCGCTCCGCGGGGTGGTCCGGATCCAGCGGGACGAACGCGGCCCCGGCCTTGAGGACGGCGAGAACGGCCACGACCATGTCGGCCGAGCGGGGGAGGGCGAGGGCCACCCGCGTCTCGGCTCCCGCACCCGAAGCCACCAGCAGCCGGGCGAGGCGGTTGGCACGCCCGTTCACCTCCGCGTACGTCAGCCTGGTGTCCCGGTGCACCACCGCGACGGCCTCGGGGGTCCTGCGCACCTGCTCCTCGAACAGCAGTGGCAGCACCGCTTCCGTCCGCTCGGCGGGCTCCGTACGCGCCCCGCCCCAAGTGCGCAGCATCAGCTCGCGTTCGCCCGGCGCCAGCGGATCGACCGTTCCGACCTGCGGATCGGTGTCCGACACCAGCGTCCGCAACACCCGCAGCAGCCGCTCCGCGATCGACTCGACCGCCTCCCGCGCCAGCAGGTCCGGCTGGTACCCCATCCGGATGTGCAGCCGCTCTCCCGGAATCACCATGAGCGCCAGGGCGTAGTGGGTGGCGTCGTAACTGTCCACCGACAGCGTCCTGAGCTCCGTGGTCGGATCCAGCAGCTTCCCCTCGTCGAGGGGATAGTTCTCGAACACGGTGGTGGTGTCGAAGATCTCGCCCGATCCGATGCCCGCCAGCCGCTGGATCTCCACGAGCCCCAGGTGCTGGTGGTCCAGGAGCCGCGCCTGCTCCTCCTGCAACAGGCAGAGCAGCGCGGACACCGGCTCGCGCGGATCCATCCGCAGCCGCAGCGGAACGGTGTTGATGAACAGCCCCACCATGGATTCCACACCGGGGATCTCGGCGGGCCGTCCGGAGACCGTGGTGCCGAACACCACATCGTCACGCCCGGTCAGTCGGCCTAGCAGAATCCCCCACCCGGCCTGCACCAGCGTATTGAGGGTGAGCCCCAATCGCCGGGCCCGCAGGGAGAGTTGGTTGGCCAGCTCGGCGGGCAGGTCGAACGAGAACTCCTCCGGGGGGACCGTGGTCCGGCCGGGGGCCGCGGACGTGAGCAGAGTGGGCTCCTCCAGCCCCGCGAGCGCCTCGCGCCACGCCTCACGCGCCGCGTCGCGGTCCTGGCGTCCGCACCACTCCAGATAGGTGCGGTACGGCACCGCCCGGGGAAGCGCCGCCTCATCGCCATTGTGGTCGTAGAGGGCGAAGTACTCCTGGACGACCAGGGGCAGCGACCATCCGTCGAGCAGGATGTGATGGTGGGTCACGACGAGCTGGAATCGGTCGTCGCCCAGCCGGAAGAGCGCGAACCGGATCAGGGGCGGACGCGTGAGGTCGAAGCGGGTGCCCCGGTCCTCGACCAGCCACCGCTGAAGCGCCCCGCGCCGCTCCTCCTCGTCCAGCTCCCTGAGATCGGCCTCGTGCCAGCGGAGGGGCACTTCGCGGGGTACGAACTGGACGGGCTGCGAGAGGCCATGGTGCAGAAAACCCGCCCGGAGCGGCGGATGTCGCCGTACGAGCGCTTCGGCCGCCCGCCGGAACCGCGCGGGATCGGCGGGGCCCTCGAGCTCGAAGGAGAGCTGCACCAGATAGACATCCGGTGCGGCGTCGTCGTACACGGCGTGGAACAGCAACCCCTCCTGGACCGCGGTCAGCGGGAGGACGTCTTCCAGCTCGCGCTTGTCCATCAGGCGTTCCTCCACCAGTCTTCGAGGTTGTCGATGTCGTGTTGGGTGAGGGTGAGGAGGGGGAGGTCGGAGGGGGTGTGGCCGCCGGTGTGGTGTTGGGTGTGGGTGGTGAGGGCTTTGAGTGCGGTGTGCCAGTGGTGGGCGAGTTGGGTGATGTGGTGGGTGGTGTGGTGGTGGGGGTTGTAGGTGAAGGTGGTGGTGAGTTGGGGTCCGTGGGGGGTGTCTTGGGTGTGGGCGTTGATTTCGAGGGGGGTGTGGTGGAGTTGGTGGGGGTCGGTGTTGCCGTTGAGGGGGGTGGTTTCGGGTGCGTGGGGCCAGGGTTGGGTGGTGGTGGGTGTGGTTGGTGTGGTGGGGGTGTAGCGGCCGAGGTAGTTGAAGGTGGTGGGGGGTTGGGGGAGGTGGGTGAGGTGGGGTTGGGTGGTGGGGTTGAGGTGGCGGAGGAGTCCGTAGCTGGTGCCGTGGTGGGGTGTGGTGTGGAGGGTTTCTTTGATGGTTTTGATGGCGGTGCCGAGGTGGGGTGTGGTGTGGGTGATGTCGTGCCAGGTGGCGGGTCCGGGGTGGAGTCGGGTGGGGTGGAGGGTGGTGAACCAGCCGATGGTGCGGGTGAGGTCGAGGTGGGGGGTGGGTTCGTGGCGTCCGTGGCTTTCGAGGTTGATGAGG
>NZ_JACVYG010000123.1:0-8249 GCF_014712245.1 Streptomyces sp. 5-10 | reverse complement strand
TGACGATGGGTGTGCAGGAGACGGCCGAGGACGCGGGCCGGGAGGCCGCCGCGATCGGGTCGCTGCGCCGTGACGAGGGCGGCCTGGACCGCTTCTACATCTCGCTGGGCGAGGCGTGGACGCGCGGTGTGGCCGTGGACTGGGCGGCGGTGTACGAGGGGACGGGCGCGGTCCGCGTCGAGCTGCCCACGTACGCCTTCCAGCACCAGAGCTACTGGCCGCGGGCGGCCGACGCCCCAGCCGACGCGTCGGGCGCGCCGTCCGACGCCGTGGACGCCCGCTTCTGGGAGGCCGTCGAGCGCGAGGACCTGGAGTCGCTGGCCGACACCCTCGCGTTCGAGGACGACGGCGAGCGGTCCTCGCTCGGCGCCGTCCTGCCCGCCCTGGCGTCGTGGCACAAGCAGGCCCGCGAGCAGTCCACGGTGGACGGCTGGCGCTACCGCGTGACCTGGACCTCCCTGACCGAGGCACAGGCGCCCCGGCTGTCCGGGACCTGGCTGCTGGCCGTGCCCGAGTCCGCCGCCATCGACGACTGGACGCTCGGCGCGGTGCGGATGCTCACCGAACGCGGCGCCGAGGTGCGGCAGATCACCCCGGCCGCCGTGGAGTCGGACCGCGCGTCGCTGACCCGCCTGGTGCGCGAGGAGCTGGCCGACGCCGGAGCCGTCTCGGGTGTGCTGTCGCTGCTCGCCTTCGACACGGGCACCGCGCCCGGCACCGACGGTGTCAGCGCCGGGCTGGTCGGTACCGCCGTGCTGATCCAGGCACTCGGCGACGCCGGGGTGGACGCGCCGCTGTGGTGCGCCACCCGGGGCGCGGTCGCCGTCGGCCAGGCGGACCAGGTGGAATCCCCCGAGCAGGCGCTCGTCTGGGGGCTCGGCCGGACCGCCGCCCTGGAGTACCCGGAGCGCTGGGGCGGTCTGGTGGACCTGCCCGGGGCGCCCGACGAGCGGGCGCTGGCCCGGCTCGCCGGGGTGCTCGCCGGGGCCGACGGCGAGGACCAGCTCGCGGTGCGCGCGGCCGGGGTGTTCGCCCGCAGGCTCGCCCACGCCCCGCTGGCCGGCGCGCCCGCCGTACGGTCGTGGAAGCCGTCCGGTACCACGCTGGTCACCGGCGGTACGGGCGCGCTGGGCGCGCATGTGGCGCGCTGGCTGGCCGCAGGTGGCGCCGAGCACCTGGTGCTCACCAGCCGCCGCGGCCTGGACGCCCCGGGCGCTGCCGAACTGCGGGAGGAGCTGATCGAGCTGGGCGCCGAGGTCACCGTCGCCGCGTGCGACGTGGCCGACCGCAAGGCCGTCGAGACGCTGCTCGCCGCCATCCCGGCCGACCGGCCGCTCACGGCGGTCATGCACGCCGCGGGCGTCCTGGACGACGGCGTCCTGGACGCGCTCACCCCGGAGCGGTTCGCCACCGTCCTCGGCCCCAAGGCCGACGCGGCGCGCCATCTGGACGAGCTGACCCGCGATCTGGACCTGTCCGCGTTCGTCCTGTTCTCCGGTATCGCGGGCATCCTCGGCGACGCCGGACAGGGCAACTACGCGGCGGCCAACGCCTATCTCGACGCGCTGGCCGAGCGGCGCCGCGCGGCGGGCCTGCCCGCCACCTCGGTGGCCTGGGGCCGCTGGGGCGAGACGGGTCTGGCCGCCGACGGCGCCATCGGCGAGCGGCTGGACCGGGGCGGTGTCCCGGCGATGGCCCCGCACGCCGCGATCACGGCGCTCCAGCGGGCCCTGGACCACGCGGACACGGTCGTGGCCGTCGCCGACATCCAGTGGGACCGCTTCGCCCACGGCTACACGGCGGTCCGCCCCAGCCCGCTCATCGGCGAGCTGCCGGAGGTCAAGCGGCTGCGGGAGACCGGCGGCCCGGCCGGTGAGCCCGGCGCGGCCTCCGACGGGTCCCCGGCGGACGCGCTGCGCGAGCGGCTGGCCGGGATCTCCCGGGCCGAGCAGTCGCTGGTCGTCCTCGAGGTCGTGCGGTCGAGCGCGGCCGCCGCGCTCGGCCACCCCTCGACCGACGAGGTCGGCGCCGGGCGGGCGTTCAAGGAGCTGGGCTTCGACTCGCTCATCGCACTGGAGCTGCGCAACCGGCTGACCGCCGCCACCGGGCAGAAGCTGCCCGCCACGCTGGTCTTCGACTACCCGACCCCGGCGGCGCTCGCCGAGTTCCTGTGCGGCCGGATCGTGGGCGACGGCGGCACGGCCGCGGCGCCCGGGCTCGCGGAGCTCGACGCGCTGGAGTCCGCGCTGTCCGTCCTGGACCCCGACAGCGCGGCACGGGACGACATCGCGGCCCGGCTGCGGGACCTCGCGGCGAAGTGGGCGGAGCCCCGTACGGCCGATGCCGAGGCGGCCGACGGCGACGGCGGCACTGTGACGGAGAAGTTGCAGGAGGCGACGCCCGACGAGGTCTTCGCCTTCATCGACAAGGAACTCGGAATCTAAGGATCGATGGGTCCGCGGGCGCAAGGTTTGTGACGAGAAGCATGGGTGAGACTCCAATGGCGGATCAGGACAAGATCCTCGACTACCTCAAGCGGGTAACTGCCGATCTGCACCAGACGCGGCAGCGTCTTCGCGAGGTCGAGTCGCAGGAGCCTGAGCCGATCGCGATCGTCGGCATGAGCTGCCGGTTCCCCGGAGGCGTCACGTCTCCGGAGGAGCTGTGGGAGCTCGTGGCCGCGGGCGGTGACGCCATCGCGGACTTCCCCACGGACCGTGGCTGGGACGTCGACTCGCTCTTCGCCGACGACCCCGACGAGCAGGGCACCAGCTACACCGACAAGGGCGGGTTCCTCGACGGCGCGGGCGAGTTCGACGCCGCGTTCTTCGGGATCAGCCCGCGCGAAACCCTCGGCATGGACCCGCAGCAGCGGCTGCTGCTGGAGACGTCCTGGGAGGCGTTCGAGCGGGCCGGGATCGACCCGGCCACGCTCCGCGGAGCCAAGGCCGGTGTCTTCGTCGGCACCAACGGCCAGGACTACCCGGAGCTGATGCACACGCTGCCGCAGGGCGTCGAGCAGTATCTGCTCACCGGCAACGCCGCCAGTGTCATCTCCGGCCGGATCTCCTACACCTTCGGCCTGGAGGGCCCCGCGCTCACCGTCGACACCGCGTGCTCGGCGTCGCTGGTGGCGCTCCACCTGGCCATCCAGTCGCTGCGAAGTGGCGAGTGCTCGCTGGCGCTCACCGGCGGTGTCACGGTGATGAACAGCCCGCGTGCGTTCATCAACTTCAGCCGCCAGCGCGGCCTCGCGCCCGACGGCCGCTGCAAGGCGTTCGCGGACGGNCGACGGCCGCTGCAAGGCGTTCGCGGACGGCGCGGACGGCACCGGCTGGGGCGAGGGCGTCGGCATGCTGCTCGTCGAGCGGCTGTCGGACGCGCGCCGACACGGCCACAAGGTGCTGGCCATCGTCCGGGGCTCGGCCATCAACCAGGACGGCGCCTCCAACGGCCTGACCGCGCCCAACGGCCCGTCCCAGCAGCGCGTCATCCGCCAGGCGCTCACCGACGCCCGGCTCACCCCGGCCCAGGTGGACGCCGTCGAGGCACACGGCACCGGCACCAGCCTCGGCGACCCCATCGAGGCGCAGGCCCTGCTCGCCACGTACGGGCAGAACCGGGCCGAGGGCCGCCCGCTGTGGCTCGGCTCGATCAAGTCCAACTTCGGGCACACCCAGGCCGCCGCCGGTGTCGCCGGAATCATCAAGATGGTCAAGGCCATCGAGCACGGTGTGCTGCCCAGGACCCTGCACGTCGACGCGCCCTCCCGGGACGTGGACTGGGACGCGGGCGCCGTCTCCCTGCTCACCGAGAACATCCCGTGGCCGGAGACCGGCCAGCCGCGCCGCGCGGGCATCTCCTCCTTCGGTGTGAGCGGCACCAACGCGCACACCGTCATCGAGCAGGCGCCCGCCGAGGACCGCGAGACCCCCGGTGGCGATGACACCGCGCCCTCGGAGTGGACCGGCATCGGCGGGCAGCTGCCGCTGCTGGTGTCCGCGCAGAGCGCACCGGCGCTGCGCGCCCAGGCCGAGCGGCTCACCGCCCGAGTGCAGGACGACCCGGGCCTCGGCCTGGTGGACCTGGCCCACTCGCTGGCCACCACCCGCGCCGCGCTGGACCACCGGGCCGTGGTCCTCGCGGGCGAGGGCGGCCGCGAGGAACTGCTGCGCGGACTGGCCGCACTCGCCGAGGACGCCCCCAGTGGCGGCGTCGTCCGGGGCGAGGTCGCCGAGGGCAAGGTCGCGTTCCTCTTCACCGGCCAGGGCAGCCAGCGCGCCGGGATGGGCCGTGAGCTGTACGAGGCCGTCCCCGCCTTCGCCCGCGCCCTGGACGAGGTGTGCGCCGAGCTCGACCAGCACCTCCAGCGGCCGCTGCGCGAGGTGATGTTCGGCGACGACAGCGGGTCGCTGGACCGCACCGGCTACACCCAGCCCGCGCTGTTCGCCCTCGAAGTGGCGCTGTTCCGGCTGCTGGAGACGTGGGGCGTCAAGCCCGACTTCCTCGTCGGCCACTCCATCGGCGAACTGGCCGCCGCGCATGTGGCGGGCGTGCTCTCGCTCGCCGACGCCGCGAAGCTGGTGGCCGCGCGCGGCCGGCTGATGGAGGAACTGCCCGCCGGTGGCGCGATGATCGCGATCCAGGCGTCCGAGGACGAGGTGGCGCCGCTGCTGACCGAGCGGGTGTCGAGCGCCGCGCTCAACGGGCCGACGTCGGTGGTCATCGCGGGTGATGAGGACGCGGCGCTGGAGATCGCGTCCGGTTTCGAGGCGCGGGGCCGCAAAACCAAGCGGCTCACCGTGAGCCACGCGTTCCACTCACCGCGCATGGACGGCATGCTGGACGCCTTCCGCGAGGTCGCACGGCAGGTGACGTACGCCCCGCCGGTCATCCCCATCATCTCCAACCTCACCGGCGGTTCGGTCTCCACCGACGAGATCTGCTCACCCGACTACTGGGTCCGGCACGTCCGCGAGGCGGTCCGCTTCACCGACGGCATCCGCCGGCTCGAGGAGTACGACGTCGCCACGTACGTGGAGCTGGGCCCCGACGGGGTGCTCTCCGCCATGGCGCAGGACTGCGTCACCGGTGACGGCGCCGTGTTCGTGCCCGTGCTGCGCGCCGACCGCCCCGAGGCCACCTCCCTGGCCGGCGCCCTCGCCCGCGCCCATGTCCACGGCGTGGCCGTCGACTGGGCCGCGTTCTTCGAGGGCTCCGGCGCCCGCCGCGTCGAACTGCCCACCTACGCCTTCCAGCGCGAGCTGTACTGGCCCGAGCCGCCCGGCCCGTGGACCGGTGACGTCACCGCCGCCGGGCTCGGCTCCGCCGACCATCCGCTGCTCGGCGCCGCCGTGTCGCTCGCCGACGGCGCCGGATTCCTCTTCACCGGACGGCTGTCCCTCCAGACCCACCCGTGGCTGGCCGACCACGCCGTCATGGACACCGTGCTGCTGCCCGGCACCGCCTTCGTGGAGCTGGCCATCCGCGCCGGTGACCACGTGGGCGCGGACGTCCTGGAGGAGCTCACCCTCGAGGCCCCGCTGGTCCTGCCCCCGCAGGGCGGCGTCCAGCTCCAGGTGTCCGTGGGCGCCCGGGACGAGACCGGCCGCCGCTCGCTGACCCTGCACTCGCGCCTGGAGGAGGCCGCCGACGGCACCTGGGGCGAGGGCGAGTGGACCCGCCACGCCACCGGTGTGCTCGCCGCCGGGGCCACCACCCCCGACGACACCCTCACCGCGTGGCCCCCGGCCGGTGCCACCGAAGTCCCCGTGGACGGCCTCTACGACTGGCTCGCCGAGACCGGATTCGCCTACGGCCCGGTCTTCCAGGGACTCCAGGGCGCGTGGCAACACGGCGACCAGGTGTACGCCGAGGTGCGGCTGCCCGAGAGCGCCCGCGCCGAGGCCGAGCTGTTCGGGCTGCACCCGGCGCTGCTGGACGCGGCCCTGCACGCCGTGGGCATCGGCTCCCTCCTGGAGGACACCGAACACGGCCGCCTCCCCTTCTCCTGGAGCGGCGTCCGGCTGCACGCCGTGGGCGCCGCTACCCTGCGCGTCCGGCTCTCGCCCGCCGGACAGGACGCGGTGGCCGTGCTGGTGACGGACGAGAGCGGCGCGCCCGTCGCCTCCGTCGACTCGCTGCTGCTGCGCCCCGTCTCGCCCGACCAGGTGCACGCCGCGCGCGGCGCCTTCCACGAGGCGCTGTTCCGCGTCGAGTGGACCCCCGCGCCGGTCCCCGCCAACACCACCGTCGTGGCCGGGCAGTGGGCGGTGCTGGGCCACCACGGTGGTGGCGCCGAGCACCCCGAGCTCGCCCTCGCCCTGCCCACCGCCGCCGGGTACGCCGACCTGGCCGCGCTCGGCGCGGCCGTGGACGCCGGGGCCCCGGTGCCCCAGGCCGTCGTCGCCCCGTTCTTCGCGGGCGACACCGGGCTTGACGCCGGGCTCCCCGTCGAGACCGCCGTGCGCGAGGCCCTGCACCGCGCGCTGGAGCTGGTCCAGGGCTGGCTCGCCGACGCCCGCTTCGAGGGCTCCCGGCTGGTGATCGCCACCCGTGGCGCCGTCGCCACCTCGACGGACGCCGACACCGAGGACCTGGCCCACGCCCCGCTGTGGGGCCTGCTGCGCTCCGCGCAGTCCGAGAACCCGGACCGCTTCGTCCTGGCCGACCTCGACGGCACCGACGAGTCCCACCGGGCGCTGTCCGCCGCCCTGGCCACCGGCGAATCGCAGTTCGCGATCCGCGCCGGGACCGTGGTCGTACCGCGGCTGGCCAAGGTCGCCTCCGCCGCCGAGCGGACCGCCCCCGCCCTCGACCCCGAGGGCACCGCCCTGGTCACCGGCGCCACCGGCACCCTCGGCGGGCTGGTCGCCCGCCATCTGGTGGCCGAGCACGGCATACGCCACCTGCTGCTGCTCAGCAGGCGCGGGGGAGCCGCCAACGGCGCCGCCGAACTCGTGGCCGAGCTGCGCACGTCGGGCGCCGAGGTCACCCTCGCCGCCTGCGACGTGGCCGACCGCGACGCCCTCGCCGAGGTGCTGGCCGCCGTCCCGGCCGCACACCCGCTGACCGCCGTGGTGCACACCGCCGGTGTGCTCGACGACGGCGTCATCGGCTCGCTGACCGCCGAGCGCGTCGACCGCGTCCTGCCGTCCAAGGTGGACGCCGCGTGGCACCTGCACGAGCTCACCCGCGACCTCGACCTGTCCGCGTTCGTGCTGTTCTCCGCCGCCGCCGGCACCCTCGGCGGCCCCGGCCAGGCCAACTACGCGGCCGCCAACGCCTTCCTGGACGCCCTCGCCCACCGGCGCCGCGCCCAGGGCCTGCCCGCCACCGCCCTCGCCTGGGGCCTGTGGGCCGAGCGCAGCGGCATGACCGGCGACCTGGACGACACCGACATCCAGCGCATCAGCCGCGCCGGAGTGGCCGCACTCTCCTCCGAGGAGGGCCTGGCCCTCCTGGACACCGCCCTCGCCGTGGGCGACCCCACGCTCGTCCCCATGCACCTGGACCTGGCGCCGCTGCGCCACGCCGACGCCAGCATGGTCCCCGCGCTGCTGCGCGGCCTGGTGCGGGCCCCCGGCCGCCGGGTGGTCGAGGCGGGCGGCGGCGCGGCCCCCGGCGGGCTCGCCGACCGGCTCCTCGGGCTGTCCGTCCCCGAGCGCGACCGGCTGCTGCTGGAGGTCGTCTGCGGTCAGGTGGCCGCCGTCCTCGGCTACGCGGGCCCGGAGGCCGTCGGCTCGTCACGCGCCTTCAAGGAGCTGGGCTTCGACTCGCTCACCGCCGTCGAGCTGCGCAACCGCCTCGGCGCCGTCACGGGCGTACGGCTCCCGGCCACCCTCGTCTTCGACTACCCGACGCCGACCGCGCTGGCCGGCTTCCTGCGCACCGAGATCCTCGGCGACCAGGCCGACGAGGCCGCCGCGGCCCCGGCCGCCACCGTGGCCGTCGCCGACGACGAGCCCATCGCCATCGTCGGCATGAGCTGCCGCTACCCCGGCGGGGTCACCAGCCCCGAGGAGCTGTGGCAGCTGGTCACCGGCTCGGTGGACGCCATCTCCGGCTTCCCGACCGACCGCGGCTGGCGGCTGGAGGGGCTGCTGGGCGACGACCCCGAGCAGGCGGGCACCAGCGCCACCATCGAGGGCGGATTCCTCTACGACGCGGGCGAGTTCGACCCCGACTTCTTCGGCATCAACCCGCGCGAGGCCATGGCGATGGACCCGCAGCAGCGGCTGCTGCTGGAG
>NZ_JACVYG010000122.1:0-8649 GCF_014712245.1 Streptomyces sp. 5-10 | reverse complement strand
CCCGGGCCAACCGGGGAGCCGGGCATCGGGGCCAACCGGGGAACTGGGGAACCCAGGGGGGATCAGGGTCAACCCGGGCCAACCGGGGAGCCGGGCATCGGGGCCAACCGGGGAACCCGGCCAACCAGGGAACCGGGCCCCCGGGCCAACCGGGGAACCGGGGAACCCCAGGGGGACCGGGGCCAACCCGCGTCAACCCGGGCCAACCGGGGAGCCGGGGATCAGGTCAACCCGGCGCCAACCGGGGAACCGGGGATCAGGGGCCAACCGGGGAGCCGGGGGTCAGGGGGCAACCCGGGAACCGAGGAACCCGGGAACACAGGGTCAACCGGACACACCGGACTCAGCAGGGACGCTTCCGCAGCTCCATCACATAGTCATGCGGCGCCCCCGCCGACTCCGCCGCGTCCGCGATCTCGCCCAGGTAGCGGGCCGAGGGCAGCCCGCCCTCGTAGCCGTTGAGGACGTAGAGCCAGGCCGCCTCGTCGCCGTCCAGCGTGTGGACGCGGATCCGCATCCGGCGGTAGATGTCGAGGCCGACGCCCTCCCAGCGGTCCATGGAGTCCTCGTCCATGGGGGCGATGTCGTAGAGGGCGACGAAGACCTGGGAGCGCGGGGCCTCCACGATCGTGGGGAGGGCGCCCTCCCAGCCCATCTGCTCGCCGCCGAAGGTGAGGCGCCAGCCGTTCAGCCAGCCCGTTCCGCGCAGCGGGGAGTGTGGTGCGCGGCGGGACATCAGCCGCGCGTCGAGGTTGCCGGCGTACGCGGCGTAGAGCGACATGGGTCTGAGGGTACGGGAGAGGGGTGGAACGGCCCTCGGGGTGGGAGGTTTGGCGGGAGGTTCGGAGAGAGGTTTCGTACGGCGGTCGCCCCCGCGAAACCCCCCGGGCTGAAGGCATTCGAACCGGTGCGGGACAATGGAGCATGTGACTCGGATCGTGATCATTGGTGGCGGACCCGGCGGCTATGAGGCGGCGCTGGTCGCCGCGCAGCTCGGCGCGGAGGTGACCGTCGTCGACTGCGACGGTCTGGGCGGGGCGTCGGTGCTCACCGACTGTGTGCCGTCGAAGACGTTGATCGCCACCGCCGAGGTGATGACGACCTTCGACTCCTCCTACGAGGAGCTGGGGATCATCGTCGCCGACGACACCCCGCCGCTGGAGCAGGCGGCCCGGGTGGTCGGCGTGGATCTGGGCAAGGTGAACCGCCGGGTGAAGCGGCTCGCGCTCGCCCAGTCGCACGACATCACGGCCTCGGTCACCCGGGCCGGCGGCCGGGTCATGCGGGGCCGCGCGCGGGTGGAGCCGCAGCAGTCGCTGGACGGCGCGCGGCGGGTGATCGTGCGGGCCGCGGACGGCAGCGAGCAGTCGCTGGTGGCGGACGCGGTGCTGGTGGCGACGGGCGCCCACCCCAGGGAGATCCCGGACGCGAAGCCGGACGGCGAGCGGATCCTGAACTGGACGCAGGTGTACGACCTGGACGAGCTCCCCAAGGAGCTGATCGTGGTCGGCTCCGGTGTCACGGGCGCGGAGTTCGCGGGTGCCTACCAGGCGCTGGGGTCGAAGGTCACGCTGGTCTCCAGCCGGGACCGGGTGCTGCCGGGCGAGGACCCGGACGCGGCGGCGGTGCTGGAGGACGTCTTCCGGCGCCGGGGGATGAACGTGATGTCCCGCTCCCGGGCGCAGGCCGCCAAGCGGGTGGGGGAGCGGGTGGAGGTCACGCTCTCGGACGGGCGGGTCATCTCCGGCACCCACTGTCTGATGGCGGTCGGCTCGATCCCGAACACGGCGGACATCGGCCTGGAGGAGGCCGGGGTCAAGCTGGCGGAGTCGGGCCACATCCTGACCGACAAGGTGTCCCGGACCAGCGCGCCGGGCATCTACGCGGCCGGTGACTGCACCGGGGTGCTGGCGTTGGCGTCGGTGGCGGCGATGCAGGGCCGGATCGCGATGTACCACTTCCTCGGGGACGCGGTGGCCCCGCTGAACCTGAAGACGGTCTCGGCGAACGTCTTCACCGACCCCGAGATCGCCACGGTCGGCTACTCGCAGGCGGACGTGGACGGCGGGAAGATCGACGCCCGGGTGGTGAAGCTGCCGCTGCTGCGCAATCCGCGGGCGAAGATGCAGGGCATCCGGGACGGCTTCGTCAAGATCTTCTGCCGCCCGGGCACCGGCATCGTGGTCGGCGGTGTGGTGGTCGCGCCGCGCGCGAGCGAGCTGATCCACCCCATATCGCTGGCGGTGGACAACAATCTGACGGTGGAGCAGATCGCCAACGCCTTCACGGTCTACCCCTCGCTGTCCGGTTCGATCGCCGAGGTGGCCCGGCAGTTGCACACCCGGAAGACTCAGGAAGAGTCATAGGTCCGGTCCTTATAGCACTTCGTACCCTCACAGATGTACAACTTCTGCTAATTGGTGCAAGCTGCTGAAAACAGACGGTCGTTGGCGTTACTGTCAGTTTCGTGTTCGCTGCAGAACGTCGCCAATTGATCCTTGAAATGGTGCGGGCGAACGGAGCGGTGTCGCTCCGGGAGCTCGCCCGCGTCGTCCAGACCTCCGAAGTGACCGTACGGCGTGATGTGCGGGCGCTGGAGGCAGAAGGACTGCTCGACCGCCGGCACGGCGGTGCGGTGCTGCCGGGCGGATTCACCAGGGAGTCCGGCTTCCCGCAGAAATCCCATCTAGCGACCGCGGAGAAGACGGCCATCGCCGATCTCGCGGCCGGTTTCGTCGAGGAGGGCGAGGCCGTCGTCGTCGGCGCCGGAACCACCACCCAGGAGCTGGCCCGCCGGCTCGCCCGGGTTCCGGGGCTGACCGTGGTCACCAATTCCCTGCTGGTCGCACAGGCGTTGGCGCATGCCAACCGGGTCGAGGTCGTGATGACCGGCGGCACCCTGCGCGGCTCCAACTACGCCCTGGTCGGCAGCGGCGCCGAGCAGTCCCTCCAGGGGCTGCGGGTCTCGCGCGCCTTCCTGTCCGGCAGCGGGCTGACCGCCGAGCGCGGCCTGTCCACCTCCAACATGCTCTCGGCCAGCGTCGACCGGGCGCTGGTCCAGGCGGCGGCGGAGGTGGTCGTGCTCGCCGACCATACGAAGCTGGGCACCGACACCATGTTCCAGACGGTGCCCACCGATGTGATCACCCGGCTGGTGACCGATGAGCCGCCCGCCCATGACGACCGTGCCCTGACCGAGCTCCAGGCCCTCGCGGACCAGGGCGTTCAGATCGCCGTGGCCGGGCCGGGCGCGGGGTCCGGCCCGGCCGGGGGCGGCGAGGGCGGCGGTTCGGCGGGGCGGCAGTCGGGGCGGCTGGGCCCGTCCCAGGGCCGTGGCGGCGGCGAGGAGGGCCTGCCGCTGCCGGGGCCGCGCCGTAACCACCCCCACCCCCCGGGCGGACCCGGCTCCGCCCAGCTGCGCACCGCGGTGCCGCTGGCGGAGCAGCAGCCGGGGCGGGTGGCGGACCTGGCGCCGCGCCGTCGCTAGGGGTGTCGGACGGGTCGTGGCCCGCCGGACACTCTGGAGCGAGTGATCGCCAACGGGTGTCAGCGGGCCTTGAGGCCCGTGAAGGCCAGCGCCAGCAGTCGGTCGGCCAACTCCGGGTCGTCCGGCGACTGCTCCACGGCCAGTGCGATCGCGTTCGTGAGCTGCATCAGATCGGCGATGACCACATCGGACCGTACGGCACCGCTCTGCTGGGCGCGGGCGAGCAGTTCGCTGCCCGCCTCGCGCAGCGGCAGACCGCAGCCGCGGGACAGCTCCGAGGTCTCGTCGCCCGAGCACGCCATCAGGGCCTGGGACAGCCCGCGGTAGGTGCTCGCGTGGTCCACGATGGCGCGCAGCCAGTCGATCAGCGCCTGACACGGCCGCGGCGCCTGGGCCAGCTCCCGCGACCGCTCCAGCAGGGCGCATATCTCGCCCTGGAAGACCGCGCCCATCAGCGCGGTGCGGTTGGGGAAGTGGCGATAGAGCGTGCCGATGCCGACACCCGCGCGGCGTGCGATGTCCTCCAGCGAAGCGTCGGTACCGTGCTGGGTGAAGGCCGTGCGCGCCTCCGCCAGCAGCCGCTCGTAGTTGCGGCGCGCGTCGGCGCGCATGGGGCGCGGTGGCGTCTGCGCCGTGGCTGTCTCGATCGCCATCGCGGTCCTCCCTGCCGTGCCTGCCCGTGAGTCAAGCATGCCATTTCGTGACCGGAGGCACGCCCTGGCCAGGCAACGCGGGCACCGGATGCGGCATCAAACAGGGTGAGGGCGCCGTGCGTCGCGGTGCGCCGGAGTGGAAGAACAATGGGACTGACCAGTCGATCACTCGAGTATGTGATGATCGCCCTCGCCGTCGCGTGCGTGGGGCTGACGCTCTGGCTGTGGCCGCGCTTCGCGGGCCGGGGCGTACGGGCCTGGGCGGGCCGGCTGGCCGCCCTCGCCGTGACCCAGTGCGCGATCGTGGCCGCCCTGGCCCTCGCGGTGAACAGCACCTTCCAGTTCTACGGGTCCTGGGGCGAACTGCTGGGCGAGGGCGATGCGGCACCGGCGGCCCTGTCCCATGTACAGGGCGGCGCCGCGGGGCCGGTCGGGGAGGCGGGCGGTCTGGTGCGGCCCGCCCCGCCGCAGGGGCTGAACACGGTGCACGGACTGCCGAGCGGGCCGCCCGACACGGCGGGCAAGGTCGAGTCGGTGCGGATCCTGGGCCGCCGCAGCCAGGTGGCCAACCCGGCGTACGTCTATCTGCCGCCGCAGTACTTCCAGCGCCAGTACGCCCGGCAGCGCTTCCCCGTGATCGTGGCGATCAGCGGCTACCCCGGCGGATCCTTCCTGCTGGCCCAGCATCTGCGGCTGCCCCAGACCGCGGGCGGGCTGATCCGCACCGGGGCGCTGCAGCCGGCCGTCATCGTGATGGTGCGGCCCACCATCGCCCCGCCCCGCGACACCGAGTGTGTGGACGTCCCCGGCGGCCCCCAGGCCGAGACCTACTTCGCCCAGGATCTGCCGGAGGCGCTGCGGGCGCACTACCGGGTCGGCCATGACCCCAGCGCCTGGGGTGTGCTGGGCTATTCGTCCGGCGGCACCTGCGCCCTTCAGCTGACCCTGCGTCATCCCCGCGTCTACAGCACGGCCGCGGCCCTGTCGCCCGACTACCGCGTGGTCAACGACCCCACCACCGGCGACCTCTTCGGCCGGGGACCGGCGGGCGAGCGCAGGAAGCGGGAGCACGATGTGCTGTGGCGGCTGCGCCATCTGCCCCAGCCGCAGGTGTCGGTGCTGGTGGCCTCCAGCCGCCGGGGCGAGCCCAACTACGGCGCCACCCGCGAGTTCCTGGCGGCGGCCCGGCCGCCGATGAGCGCGCAGTCGATCATCCTGGACCGGGGCAGCCACAACTTCCGCACCTGGCGCCGCGAACTGCCCACGGCCCTGCGGTGGATGAACGGCCAGTTGACGTTCCCCCAGGACGTGGTGCACGGCCGCTGAGCCGGCCGGACCGTACGCGCCTCTTCGACTACGGCTCGCGGCACCAGACGGCGCAGTCGCTCGCCATCGCGCTGCGCGGCGCGGACGGCCACCAGAACCCCTACTACTCCGTCGTCATGAAGGGCGAGAAGCAGCGGTTCAGCTGGAACGAGGCCGACGTGCCGAACTGGAGCACCGAGAAGCCGTACGACTTCCGACCGGACCAGCCCGGCGGTGACCCGGGCCGGCCGAGGCGCTCGGCCGGGGTCACCGCCGCGCCGGCGGCCCGTGCGGAGAGCGGACGGCTCGCGGTCGCCCGGCGCCGAGCGGCATCACGTGGTCCGCGCCGGCTCCGGGGCGTGCGCGGCGGAGGAGGAGCGGAATGCCCTGCGGTAGGCGGAGGGGGTGGTGTCCAGGGCTTCCCGCATGCGCTGCCGGAGGTTTGTACCGCTTCCCAGACCGGCCCTGGCGGCGATGTCGTCCACGGACAGCTCGGTCGACTCCAGCAGGTGGCGCGCGTGCCTCAGGCGGGCGGAGGTGAGCCACGCGGCGGGGGAGAGCCCGGTCTCCTGCCGGAACCGCCTGGTGAACGTCCGTACGCTCATGTGGCAGTGCGCCGCCAGGTCCTTGAGGGACAGCCGCCGGTCCAGGTGTTCCGTCATCAGCGCCCGCGCCCCGGCCGTCGACGCCTCCGCGTCCTCCCGGACCGGGTGCTCGATGTATTGCGCCTGCCCGCCGTCCCGCATGGGTGCGACGACGTTGTACCGCGCCACCCGGTTCGCCACGGAGCTGCCGTGGTCCTCCCGGACCAGGTGCAGGCACAGGTCGATGGCCGCCGCGCCGCCGGCCGAGGTCAGGATCCCGCGATCGGCGACGTACAGCGGGTGGATGTCGAGGTCGACCGTGGGGAAGAGCCGCCGGAACTGCTGGGCGTAGCGCCAGTGGGTCGCGGCCCGGCCGCCCTCCAGCAGGCCGGCGGCGGCGAGGACGAACGAGCCGGTGCACAGGGACACCAGCCGGGCGCGCTGCCGGGCCGCACGCAACGCCTCCGCGACACGGGGGTCCACCGTGCCGTTCTCGACCACGTCCGGGCAGCGGGTTCCCGCGACGATCACCGTGTCGGCGTGCTCCAGCAGGGACAGGTCGCCCTGGGGCGTGATGCCGTACCCGCTCACCGTCGGCACCGGGGAGCCGTCCGGGGTGAGGGTGCGTACGTCGTAGGCCGCGTGTCCGGCGCGGGTTTCGACCGCGGCCAGCATCTGGGCCGGGATGCTGAGGTCGAAGGGCACCACCGGCGCGAGGGCGAGAACGGCCACCTGGTGAGGTGTCGCAACGGTCATGGCCCAATAGTTGCATATAGTGGCCCTCGGGCCACTTCCGCGCCGCTCGTGACCGGCAGAGACTCAGGTCAGTTCCGCACACCAGGGCCGGGCAGCACCCGGTCCACCGCCCGGAAGGTGGTAATCAGCCATGCCTGTCCCCGCCGTCGATCCCGAGGTCCAGACCCTGCTCGACACCGCCGACACCGGCGTCTTCCCCGTCTACGGCCTGGACGAAGTCCTCGCCGACCCCCAGCGCTACGCACCCCTGCGCACACGCCCCGGCACCCCCGTCGACGACCAGGTCACGGTGCGGGACCTGGACATACCCGGACCCGGAGGACAACTGCGGCTGCGCGTCTACCGGCCCGACACCCCCGAAGACCTGCCGATGATCCTCTACGTGCACGGCGGCGCCTTCACCTATGGATCCCCCGAGGCCGAGGAGGGGCGCTCGCTGCGCTACGCCCGCGACGTCCGGGCCGTCGTCGTCTCCGTCGACTACCGCCTCGCCCCCGAACACCCCTACCCGGCCGCGGCCGACGACGCCTACGCCGCCCTGACCTGGATCGCCGCCAACCCGGCCGAACTCGGCGGCGACCCCGCACGCATCGCGGTGGCCGGCGGCAGCGCCGGCGGGAACATCGCCGCCTCCACCGCGCTGCGCGCCCGCGACCAGGCAGGCCCGCGCCTGCTCTTCCAGTCGCTGACCTACCCGAGCGTGGACGGCAGCCTGACCACCACCTCGGCGCGGGAGTTCACCGACACCCCGGTCCTCAACCGAGGCGCTCTGGAACTGGCCGTGCGGTACTACGCGAAGGACGGCCACGCCGACCCGTACGCCTTCCCGAGCCGCGCCGCCGACCTCAGCGGACTGCCGCCCACCTATATCGCCGTGGCGGAGATCGACCCGCTCCGCGACGAGGGCCTTGACTATGCCGCACGCCTGTCCGCCGCCGGCGTCACCACCGAACTGGTCCAGGTACCCGGCGCCGTCCACGGCTTCGACCTCCTGTTCCCCCAGGCCCGCATCAGCGAACGCAACCTCGCCGACCAGGTACGCGCCCTGCGTGAGGCCCTCCACCGCTGACGGGCCCGGACCCGCGACGGAAGCTCATGGGGCACCTGTCATGGGGTGCGTGTCATGGATACCTGCCCGCGATTCCCCGGCGGGCCCGTACCGAGCAGGACACCGACCGCCGGGCGCCGCCGCCACGCTCACCGGGCCGGTGCCGAGGGCGCCGTTTCCCACCGCGTCCAGGCGTTCGGCCTGCGCGGATCCCGCTGCGCGGCCCCGCCGGGACCCGGCGGCGACACCACTTCACCGGCTCACCGGTCGCCCCTCGCCCGCACCCGCGTCGCACCCTTCGCAGCACTCCGCCCCGCCGGATGAGGTCCAGCGGGGCGGATTCACCAACCGGGTCCGGAGGTGACCGGCCGGGCCCGCCGTGGCGGGTGGCCGGTGGAGCGGGTGGCCGGTGGGGCGCGGGTCAGTCCTTGATCTCGCAGATGACCGCGCCCGAGGTGAGGGACGCGCCGACCTCGGCGGCCAGGCCCTTGATGGTGCCCGCGCGGTGAGCGTTGATGGGCTGCTCCATCTTCATGGCCTCCAGGACCACGACGAGGTCGCCCTCGGCCACCGTGTCCCCCTCGGCCACGGCCACCTTGACGATGGTGCCCTGCATCGGGGAGGCCAGGGCGTCACCGGAGGCGGCTGAGCCCGACTTCTTGACCGCCTTGCGCTTCGGCTTCTTCGAGCCGCCCGCGGGGGCGGTGGCCACGCCCAGGGAGGCGGGCAGCGAGACCTCGAGCCGCTTGCCGCCGACCTCGACCACGACCGTCTCGCGGCCGGTGGGCTCCTCGGCCTCGTCCGCCCCGGTCGGGG
>NZ_JACVYG010000121.1:0-9191 GCF_014712245.1 Streptomyces sp. 5-10 | reverse complement strand
GGTCTTTCAGGGGGTGCGGGCGGCGTGGCGTCGTGGTGGTGAGGTGTTCGCTGAGGTGGCGCTCGCGGAGGAGCAGCGGGCGGAGGCGGGGCGTTATGGTCTGCACCCGGCCCTCCTCGACGCCGCCCTGCACACCGCGGCATTGGGAGGGGACGATGCGGACCAGGACTCCTCCCGCCCGGGTCCCGGACTACCGTTCGTCTGGAGCGGTGTGTCCCTGTACGCAACCGGCGCGGACACCCTGCGCGTACGGCTCGCACCCGCCGGGCCGGATGCGGTCTCGCTCCTCGTCGCCGACACCACCGGGGCGCCGGTGGCCTCGGTGGCATCCCTGGTGACCCGTACGGTGACCCCTGAGCAGCTCCGGGCAGCGCGGAACGTGACGCATGACGCGCTGTTCCACACCACATGGCGCGAGGTTCCCGCCCAGCATGAAACCCCTGCGGCCACGGGCCGATGGGCGTTGCTCGGGAGCGTTGTGCCGCCGTACCTTGACGCCTTGAGCGGGGCGGATGGCACCACGTATCCGGAACTTGCGGACCTGAGCCAGGCCATGAATGACGGTATGGCCGCCCCCGGCACCGTTCTGGTCTCCTTCACGGCCGACTCCGGATCCCGCGTCGGCGACCCGACCGAGGCACGAAGGATGGCCCATCGTGCCCTGGGTGTGGTGCGGGAGTGGTTGGCTGAGGAGCGGTTTGCCGGTTCGCGGTTGGTGGTGGTGACGCGGGGTGCGGTGGCGGCCGTGCCGGGTGAGGATGTGCTGGATGTGGCGGCGGCTGCGGTGTGGGGTTTGGTGCGGTCGGCGCAGGCTGAGCATCCGGATCGGTTCGTCCTGGTGGACGTGGATGACGTAGCGGTGTCGGCCGATGTGCTTCAGGCGGTGCTGTCGTGTGCGGAGCCTCAGGTGGCCGTGCGTTCCGGGGAGGCTCTGGCGCCTCGGCTGGGGCGTGCCGTTGTTCCTGCGGCTTCTGCTGGGGGAGTTGGGTCGGGGTTTGCGTGGGATGCTGAGGGCACGGTGCTGGTGACCGGTGCCACCGGCACGCTGGGTGGTTTGGTGGCGCGGCATTTGGTGGCCGAGCGGGGGGTGCGGCATCTGGTGCTGGTCTCTCGGCGGGGGCGGGAGGCCGCTGGTGCGGTGGAGTTGGAGGCCGAGCTGGGGGAGCTGGGTGCGTCGGTGACGGTGGCGGCCTGCGACGTCGCCGACCGTGAGGCTTTGGCGGGGGTGCTGGCGGGTATTCCGGCGGATCGTCCGTTGCGTGGTGTGGTGCACGCGGCCGGTGTGCTGGACGACGGCGTCATCGAAACCCTGACTCCCGAACGTGTCGATACGGTGCTCCGCCCCAAGGCCGATGCCGCCTTCCACCTGCACGAGCTGACCCAGGACATGGATCTGGCGGCGTTCGTGGTGTTCTCCTCCGCGGCCGGCACGTTCGGCGGCGCCGGACAGGGCAACTACGCCGCGGCGAACGCCTACGTCGACGCCCTGGCGGCGCACCGACGTGCGCTCGGACTGCCCGCCGTCTCGCTGGCCTGGGGATTCTGGGCCGAGCGCAGTGGAATGACGGGCCACCTGGCCGACGAGGACGTACGGCGCATGCGGCGCGGCGGCATCGCCCCGCTGACGTCGGAAGAGGGCCTTGAACTGTTCGACGCGTCCGGGACCATGGCGCAGCCCGTCCTGCTGCCGATACGGCTGGACCTCCCGGC
Source organism: Streptomyces sp. 5-10 (assembly GCF_014712245.1). Lineage (NCBI taxonomy): Bacteria > Bacillati > Actinomycetota > Actinomycetes > Kitasatosporales > Streptomycetaceae > Streptomyces > Streptomyces sp. 5-10. The sequence goes on along the minus strand of NZ_JACVYG010000121.1, from coordinate 7,481 downwards.
ACTCCGCGCCCAGGCGGCGTCCGGTGCGGTGCCCGCCCTGCTCCGCGATCTGCTGACCGTTCCCACGCGTCGTACCGTGCGGCCGTCCAGCGGCGACGCGGGCGAGTCGGAACTGTGGCGGCGGCTCGCGCCCCTGTCGGCGGACGAGCAGGACGAAGCCCTGCTGAACCTGGTGTGCACTCACGTCGCCGAGGTGCTTGGACACGCGGGGGCGGAGTCCATCGAGGTGGGGCGTGCGTTCAAGGAGCTCGGGTTCGACTCGCTGACGGCGGTCGAGCTGCGGAACCGGTTGAACACGGCCACCGGGTTGCGCCTGCCCGCCACCCTCGTCTTCGACTACCCCACGCCCGTGGTGATCGCCCGCCATCTGCGCTCCGAGCTGGCCGAGGCGTACCAGGGCGCCACCCGGTCCGTCTCGCCATCCGGCGCCGCCGGTACGGGCACGCTCGCCACCCATGACGAGCCCATCGCGATCGTGGCGATGAGCTGCCGCTTTCCCGGTGGGGTGCGTACGCCGGAGCAGCTGTGGCAGCTCTTGGAGCGCGGTACGGACGCCATCTCGGCCTTCCCGGAAGACCGTGGCTGGGATGTGGAGGGCCTGTACGACCCGGACCCGGACGCCGCGGGGAAGAGCTATGCCCGCGAGGGCGGCTTCCTCTACGACGCGGGCGACTTCGACCCGGCGTTCTTCGGTATCTCGCCACGTGAGGCGTTGGCGATGGATCCGCAGCAGCGGCTGCTGCTGGAGACCTCGTGGGAGGCGCTGGAGCGGGCCGGTATCGACCCGACGACCCTGCGCGGCAGCCAGACCGGCGTCTTCGCCGGTGTGATGCACCACGACTACGGGCTGTCGCAGGGCCCGGGCGGTGGTCCCGGCGCCCCCAGCGCGGGCAGCATCGTCTCGGGGCGGGTCTCCTACACCTTCGGTTTCGAGGGTCCGGCGGTCACGGTGGACACCGCGTGTTCCTCGTCGCTGGTGGCGCTGCACCTGGCGACGCAGGCGCTGCGGCGGGGCGAGTGCTCGCTCGCGCTCGCGGGCGGTGTGACGGTGATGTCGACACCCGGTCTGTTCGTGGAGTTCAGCTGGCAGCGCGGGCTGTCGGCGGACGGTCGGTGCAGGGCCTTCGCGGGAGCGGCGGACGGCACCGGGTTCTCCGAGGGCGCGGGGGTGCTGCTGCTGGAGCGGCTGTCGGACGCACGGCGAAACGGGCACCGGGTGCTGGCGGTGGTGCGTGGTTCCGCGGTCAATCAGGACGGGGCGAGCAATGGGCTGTCGGCGCCGAATGGGCCGTCGCAGCAGCGGGTGATCCGGGCGGCGTTGGAGAGCGCTCGGCTGTCGGCCGCCGAGGTGGACGCGGTCGAGGCGCACGGTACGGGGACGAGGCTTGGTGACCCGATCGAGGCGCAGGCGTTGCTGGCGACGTACGGGCAGGAGCGCGCGGCCGAGGACCGGCCGCTGTGGCTGGGCGCGATCAAGTCGAACATCGGCCATACGCAGGCGGCGGCGGGCGTCGCGGGCGTCATGAAGATGGTGCTGGCGATGCGGCACGGCGTACTGCCGAAGACGTTGCATGTCGATGAGCCGTCGCCGCATGTGGACTGGTCGGCGGGTGCGGTCGAGCTGTTGACGGACGCGGTGGAGTGGCCGGAGACGGGCCGTCCGCGGCGTGCGGGTGTGTCGTCGTTCGGCATCAGCGGCACCAACGCCCACGTCATCCTGGAGCAGGCGTCGGCGGCGGTGCCCGACGCCGAAGTCATCTATGAACCAAGGCCGTTGACGTCCCCGGTCGTGCCGTGGGTGGTCTCGGGACGGTCCGAACCCGCACTGCGGGCGCAGGCGAGTCGGCTGGCGTCGTTCGCGGGGGAGCGGCCGGAGCTGCCGATCGTGGATGTGGCGCTGTCGTTGGCGACGACGCGTAGCGCGTTTGAGCATCGTGCTGTGGTGCTGGCCGCTGACCGGGATGGTCTCCTCGATGGCTTGGAGGCGCTGTCGATCGGCGATCCGGCGCCGGGCGTGGTCCAGGGTTCGGCGGCGCCGGGCAAGTTGGCGGTGTTGTTCTCGGGTCAGGGCAGCCAGCGGGTCGGGATGGGCCAGGGGCTGTATGAGGCGTTTCCGGTGTTCGCGGATGCCTTCGATGAGGTGTGTGGGCAGTTCGACGGGATGGTGGGGCGTTCGCTGCGGGCGGTGATCCGTGGGGACGTGGAGGGGCTGGATGAGACCGCGTATACCCAGTGTGGGTTGTTCGCGGTGGAGGTGGCGCTGTTCCGGTTGGTGGAGTCGTGGGGTGTGCGGCCGGACTTCGTGGCCGGGCATTCGATTGGTGAGCTGGTGGCGGCGTATGTGGCGGGGGTGCTGTCGCTTGCGGACGCGTGTGTGTTGGTGGCGGCTCGTGGGCGGTTGATGCAGGGGTTGCCGTCGGGTGGGGTGATGGTGTCGGTGCGGGCCGCCGAGGCGGATGTGCTGCCGTTGCTGGCCGGTCGCGGGGCCGAGGTGAGTGTGGCTGCGGTCAACGGCCCGTACTCGACCGTGATTTCCGGTGCGGAAGAGGCGGTGGCGGAGGTCGCCGGGCAGCTTGACGCTCAGGGCGTCAAGACCAAGCGGCTGCGGGTCTCCCATGCCTTCCACTCGCCCCTGATGGAGCCGATGCTGGCGGAGTTCCGGCAGGTGGCCGAGGGGTTGTCGTACGCGCCTCCGCGTATCCCCGTTGTGTCGAACGTGACGGGTCTGGTGGCGGATGCCGAGGCGCTGTGCTCCGCCGAGTACTGGGTGCGACACGTCCGAGAGACCGTGCGCTTCGCCGATGGCGTGAAGAGCCTGGCGGACCAGGGCGCCACGACCCATCTGGAGCTGGGCCCGGACGGGGTGCTGTCCGGAATGGGGCAGGAGTGCGCTCCCGACGCCACCTTCGCCCCGGCCCTGCGCACCGGTCGTGATGAGGCCACCTCGTTGCTCGAAGCGCTGGCGCGGATCCACGTCCGGGGCCGTTCCGTGGACTGGGCGGGACTGCTCGCACCGGCGCGCCCCCGGATCGTCGAGCTGCCCACGTATGCCTTCCAGCGGGAGCGGTACTGGCTGGAGTCGGCCGCGGCCACGGCGGATGTGGCCTCGGCGGGGCTCGGTTCGGCGGAGCATCCGCTGCTCGGTGCCGCGGTGACGCTGCCCGACTCCGACGGCTGCCTGTTCACCGGCCGGCTGTCCGCGCGTACGCACGCCTGGCTGACCGACCATGAGGTGCTGGGGGCGGTGATGCTCCCGGGGACGGCGTTCGTCGAGCTGGCGCTGCACGCGGGCGACCGCGTCGGATGCGCCCGGCTGGAGGAGCTGACGCTCGAGGCACCGCTGATCCTCCCCGAGCACGGTGGCGTACAGGTGCGGGTGACGGTCTCGGACGCCGATGACTCGGGGTGCCGGACGCTGACCGTGCATTCACGCGAGGACGGTGGGGAAGGGCCGTGGCTTCGGCATGCGACGGGCAGTGTCGCACCCGAGTCGTCCACCTCCGCTCGCGCCGCCCTCCCCGCCTCCGTATGGCCGCCGCGGGACGCCGAACCCGTGGCGCTGGACGGACACTACGAGCGGCTTGCCGAAACGGGGCTGCGGTACGGGCCGGTTTTCCAGGGGCTGCGTGGTGTGTGGCGGCGCGGGACCGAGGTGTTCGCCGAGGTCGCGCTGCCCGACGAGGCGGAGCAGACCCCGCGCGGCTTTGGCCTCCACCCGGCCTTGCTGGACGCCGCCCTGCACGCCGTGGGCGCTGCGGCCACCGGTACGTCGGAGCAGATCCGGCTGCCGTTCTCATGGAGCGGGGTGTCACTGTACGCGGCCGGCGCCGCCATGCTGCGCGTATGCCTTACCCCGACGGGACCCGATGGCATGGCGCTGTCGATGGAGGTGACGGACGGGACCGGTGCGCCGGTGGCCACGGTGGAGTCGCTGGCGACGCGTCCCGTCTCCCCGGAGCAGGTCAACGCGGCGCGCGGGGCGGTGCACCAGTCCCTCTTCCAGCTGAACTGGAGCATTCTGCCGGGCGCTGAAACGCCCGCGAACCGCGCCGTGGCCGAGGTGGCGCCGCTGGACGGCGTCGACTGGCACGACATAGCGGCATTCGGTGAGGCAATCGGCGCCGAAGGGGCCGTGCCTCCGGCGGTGGCGTGTGTGGTCCCATCCGTGCCCATCACTGACGGCGACGCGATACGGGACATGATCCATCGGGCACTCGAGCTGGTGCGGGGATGGCTGGCCGAGGAGCGGTTCACCGGATCGCGACTGGTGATCGCCACGCATGGCGCGGTGACCGTCGAGGACGACGAGGGCAGCCAGAACGACAAGGCGGTGGTGGATCTCGCGGCGGCCGCCGTATGGGGTCTGGTGCGGACCGCGCAGACCGAGCACCCGGATCGGTTCGTCCTGGTCGACCTGGACGGTGGGGAGCGGAATCTGGAGCACGAGCCCGGGCGTCGGCCACTGACCCCCGAGGCTCTTTCCGTGCTGTCCGCGGCGGTGGCGAGTGGCGAACCCCAGGTTGCCGTGCGCGGCGGGCGGCTGCTGGCGCCCCGCCTGGGCCGAGTGCGGACCGCCGAGACCACCGGGACCACCGGGACCACCCAGCCCACCGGGACCGCCCAGTCCACCGGGACCACTCAGCCCACCCCGACCACCGGGACCGTCCAGACCGCCGAAGCCTCGACGCACTCGGCGGCGTGGGACGTGGAAGGCACGGTCCTGGTGACCGGCGCCACCGGCACGCTGGGCGGGCTGGTCGCCCGCCACCTCGTGGCCGAGCGCGGCGTACGCCATCTGCTGCTGGTGAGCCGTCGCGGTGCGGACGCCCCCGGCGCCCGCGCGCTGGAGGACGAGCTGGTGGCGGCGGGCGCCTCGGTCAGCTGGGCCGCCTGCGACGTGGCCGACCGGGACGCGCTGACCGCCGCCATGAAGGGCATCTGCGAAGCACATCCGCTGCGCGGAGTGGTCCACACGGCCGGGGTACTCGACGACGGCGTCATCGCATCGCTGACGCCGGAGCGCATGGACGCCGTACTGCGCCCGAAGATGGACGCGGCCATCACCCTGCACGAGCTGACCGAGGCGATGGACCTCTCGGCGTTCGTCGTGTTCTCCTCGGCCGCCGGGACCTTCGGCACGGCCGGGCAGGCCAACTACGCGGCCGCCAACGCCTTCCTCGACGCCCTGATACGGCGCCGCCGGGCCTCGGGGCTGCCCGGCCTGTCGCTCGCGTGGGGCTTGTGGGACGAGCGCGGCGGAATGGCCGGCGGGCTGGCCGAGGCGGATCTGCGGCGCATGGGCCGGGCCGGAGTGGACGGTCTGTCGCCCGAGGAGGGCCTGGCCCTGTTCGACGCGGGGTGCGCCGGGGAACTGCCCGTGGTCATCCCCATGCGGCTGGACCCGGCCAAGGCGCGTGGCGCCGACGGTGAAGTGCCGTACATCATGCGGGAGTTGGTGCGGCCCCCGGCGCGCCGGGCCGCGGCCGAGGGCACCGGTGCCGCGGGTGACCTGCGGGAGCGGATCGCCGCAGCGTCGTCGGAGGATGGCGAACGCCTGGTACTGGACCTGGTGCGGCGGTGCGTGGCCACGGTGCTCGGACACGGTGGCGCGGCCGCGGTGGAGCCGGGCCGCGCCTTCAAGGACTTCGGCTTCGACTCGCTGACGGCGGTGGAGCTGCGCAACCGCCTGGGCACGGCCACCGGACTGCGTCTCACGGCCACGCTGGTGTTCGACTATCCGAACCCGCTCGCCCTGGCCCGCCATCTCCACCAGGAGCTGACCGGCGGGGACGACGGAGTACGTCCGGACCGGCCCGCCCTGCCCGCCGGCAAGGCGGACACCGATGACGACCTGGTGGCGATCGTCGGCATGGCCTGCCGTTTCCCCGGTGGCGCCCGGTCCCCGGAGGAGCTGTGGCGGCTGCTCGCGGCGGGCGACGAGGCCATTTCCGGCTTCCCCGTCAACCGTGGCTGGGATGTGGCGGGGCTGTACGACCCCGACCCGGAGGCGGATGGCAAGAGCTATGCGCGGGAGGGCGGCTTCCTGCACACCGCCGGTGAGTTCGACCCGGCGTTCTTCGGTATCTCGCCGCGTGAGGCCCTGGCGATGGACCCGCAGCAGCGGCTGCTGCTGGAGACGTCATGGGAGGCGTTCGAGCGGGCGGGAATCGACGCGACGACGCTTCGGGGCAGTGCGACCGGTGTCTTCGCGGGTCTGATGTACCACGACTACGGCTCCCAGCTCCGGAGCGTTCCCGAGGGCGCCGAGGGCTACCTCGCCACGGGTGGGTCCGGAAGCATCGCATCGGGCCGGGTCGCCTACACCTTCGGTCTCGAGGGCCCGGCCGTGACCATCGACACCGCCTGTTCGTCGTCGTTGGTGGCACTCCACTTGGCGGCGCAGGCGCTGCGGCAGGGCGAGTGCTCGCTGGCGCTGGCGGGCGGAGTGGCGGTGATGTCCACCCCCGCCACCTTCGTGGAGTTCAGCCGTCAGCGGGGCCTGGCGCCGGACGGCCGGTGCAAGCCGTTCGCGGCCGCCGCGGATGGCACGGGCTGGGGCGAGGGCGTGGGCATGCTGCTGCTGGAGCGGCTGTCGGACGCGCGCCGCAACGGCCACCAGATCCTCGCGGTGGTACGCGGCTCCGCCGTCAACCAGGACGGTGCGAGCAACGGCCTCACGGCACCCAACGGCCCCTCGCAACAGAGAGTGATCCGGGCGGCGCTGGCGAACGCGCGGCTGTCGGCCGCCGAGGTGGACGCGGTCGAGGCGCACGGGACGGGTACGACGCTGGGCGATCCGATCGAGGCCCAGGCCCTGCTGGCCACGTACGGCCGTGAACGCGCCGACGACCAGCCCCTGTGGCTCGGCTCGATCAAGTCCAACATCGGACACACCCAGGCCGCGGCCGGTGTCGCGGGCATCATGAAGATGGTGCTCGCCATGCGCCATGGTCTGCTGCCGCGGACGCTGGGCGTGGACGAACCATCGCCGCACATCGACTGGACGGCGGGAGCCGTCGAGCTGCTCACCGAGGCCAGGCCCTGGCCCGAGACCGGTCGCCCACGCCGGGCGGGCGTCTCCTCCTTCGGCCTCAGCGGCACCAACGCGCACATCATCCTCGAGCAGGCGCCGTCGACCGAGGGCGAAAGCCCTGCGGGGGAAGGCGAGTTGGCGCCCGCTGTGGTGCCGTGGGTGCTGTCGGCGAAGTCCGATGCCGGTGTGCGCGAGCAGGCCGGGCGGCTGCTCTCGCTGGTGGCCGAGGAGGCCGGTCCCGCGGTGACGGACATCGGTCTGTCGCTGGTCACCACGCGGGCGACGTTCGAGCGGCGGGCGGTGGTGCTGGGCGGTGACCGTAGCGCGCTCGTGAGCGGCCTGACGGCGCTGGCCGAGGGCCGCGAGGCCACCGGCGCGGTGCGGGGGGCCGTGGTCGGCCCCGACGCTCGTGCGGCCTTTGTCTTCCCTGGTCAGGGGTCGCAGTGGG
>NZ_JACVYG010000120.1:0-9299 GCF_014712245.1 Streptomyces sp. 5-10 | reverse complement strand
CGCGGCGGAGGCCGACCGGCGGTGCGGCCGACTGGCGGCGGGGCTGGGCCGGGCGGGCCGACGGCCCGGCGTGGCGCGGCGGTGGCGGGCCGACGGCGGGTCCGCGTCCATCGAGTTCCTGGGGTTTCTGCCGGTCCTGATCCTGGTCGCGCTCGCCGCCGTACAGCTCGGCATCGCCGCGTACGCCGCGCAGCAGGCCGGGACCGCGGCGCGGGCGGCGGCGCGTACGGCGTCGCTGGACGAGCCGCGGATCAGCCCGCAGGCCGCCGGGAAGGCGGCGATCAGCGGGTGGCTGGCCGACGGGGCAAGCATCGGCAGCGGGGGCTGTGGGGGCGGGGAGGCGCAGGCCACCGCGACCGTGGAGATCCCCTCCGTCATCCCCGGCTTCGATTTCGGCAGCGCCGAGAAGAGCGCCACCATGCCCTGCGACGAAGGGGACACCGGAGACGGCGGCGTGGCCCCCGCCGCGATGGGAGGCGAACGATGAGCCTGCGGGCCCGTATCACCGCGCCCGAGGGGCCCGGCGAGGGCAGCGGGCGCCAGGACGGGCACCTCGTCTCCGTCTACCGCGCCAAGCTGCTGGAGGAGATCGACCTCGCGGAGATGTCGTCGCTCTCCACCGCCGAGCGCCGCTCCCGCCTGGAGCGCGTGCTCGGCCACATCATCAGCCGCGAGGGCCCGGTGCTGTCCACCAGCGAGCGCTCCCAGCTGATCCGCCGGGTGGTGGACGAGGCGTTGGGCCTCGGGGTGCTCGAACCGCTCCTCGAGGACGCCTCCATCACCGAGATCATGGTCAACGGCCCGGACCAGATCTTCGTGGAGCGCGCGGGCCGGGTCGAGCTGGTGCCCGTCCGCTTCGCCTCCGAAGAGCAGCTGATGCAGACCATCGAGCGCATCGTCTCCACGGTCAACCGCCGCGTGGACGAATCGAATCCGATGGTCGACGCCCGGCTCCCCTCCGGTGAGCGCGTCAACGTGATCATCCCGCCGCTCGCCCTCACCGGCGCCACGCTCACCATCCGCCGCTTCCCCCGCGCGTACACCCTCCACGAGCTGATCGGCATGGGCACGCTGGACGAGCAGATGCTGATGCTGCTCGCGGCGCTGGTGCGGGCCAAGTTCAACGTGGTGGTCTCCGGCCCCACCGGATCCGGCAAGACCACGCTGCTCAACGCGCTCTCCGGGCTGATCCCCGACGGGGAGCGCATCATCACCGTCGAGGACGCCGCCGAGCTACAGCTCCAGCAGACCCATGTCATCCGGCTGGAGTCCCGGCCGCCCAACGTCGAGGGCAAGGGCCGGATCACCATCCGCGACCTGGTCCGCAACTCCCTCCGGATGCGCCCCGACCGCATCATCGTCGGCGAGGTGCGCGGCGGCGAGACCCTGGACATGCTCCAGGCCATGTCCACCGGCCATGACGGTTCGCTGGCCACCGTCCACGCCAACAGCGCCGAGGACGCGCTGATGCGGCTCCAGACGCTCGCGTCCATGTCGGACGTGGCGATCCCCTACGAGGCGCTGCGGGACCAGATCAACAGCGCCGTGGACTGCATCGTCCAGCTCGTCCGGCACGCCGACGGCTCGCGGCGGATCAGCGAGATCGCGCTGCTCGACAGCCACGGCCACGAGTCGTACCGCATCGCCACCGTCTGCCGCTTCGACGCCCAGCCCATGGGCGCGGACCGGGTGGTGCACGGGCGGTTCGGCTACTTCCCGCTGCCGGAGCGGGTCGCCGAGCGGCTGCGGATGGCCAGCGAGTCGGTGCCGCCCGCCTTCGGCGTGGCCGCCTTCCCGGCGCAGCTGGCCACCCGCGCGGCCGGGTACGACCCGTACGACCGGCCCCCACACGACCGACCCTCGTTCGACCCCAGGGACCGGAGGTAGCAGGGCCCATGGACCATCTCGCGACGGCCGCCCTCGGCGCGACGCTGGTGTGCGGCGCGCTGGGCGTCGTGGGCGTGCACACCTACGTGCGCGGCAAGGAGCAGCAGCGCGCGCTGATCGACCGGCTGTCGGAGACCGGCCCGCTGCCGGGCACCGCCCGCGCGCGCCGCTTCTCGGGCGTCGACCGGCGGCTGCGCACCACCTCCCTGGGCCGGAGGCTGGAGCTGCGGCTGGCGGCCACGGGCCTGGAGATCACCCCGGGGGAGTTCTTCGTCTACACGGCGGGGGTGGCGGCCGGGCTGTGGGTGATCGCGGCGTCCTTCCTCGCGGCGTTCTTCGGCCCGATAGCGGCGGTGGTCGCCGTCTGGGGGTCCTTCGCGTTCCTCAACTGGCAGCGCCAGAAGCGGATAGAGCGCTTCATCAACCAACTGCCCGAGCTGTCGCGGATCCTGGCCAACGCCACCCAGGCCGGTCTCGCGCTGCGCACCGCGCTCGGCATGGCGGCGGACGAGATGGAGGCGCCGGCGGGCGAGGAACTGGCCAAGGTCGCGGCCAAGCTGGCGGTCGGCCACTCGATCGACGACGCGCTGGAGGAGCTGGCCGAGCGGCTGCCGTCCCGGGAGCTGGTGGTGCTGGTCACCACGCTGGTGCTGTCCAACCGCGCGGGCGGGACCGTGGTCAGCTCGCTGCGCAACCTCACCCAGACGCTGGAGGAGCGCAAGGAGACCCGGCGGGAGGTGCGCACCCAGCTCTCGCAGGTGACCGTCACCGCCTATGTCGTACCGCTGCTGGGGATCGGGACGCTGCTGCTGATGAACCGGATCTCGGCCGGTTCACTGGACCGGATGACCTCGTCCTTCTGGGGGCAGGCGGCGGTGGTCGTGGCCTTCGGCCTGTACGGGATCGGCTTCTTCCTCATCCGCCGCATGTCCAAGATCGACGTCTAGCGAAGCCAGGTAGAGGGGACTTGAGGGAGATGGCACTGCTGCTGGCGCTGGCGGCCGGTCTCGCGGTGGCGGGCATCGCCTACGGCATCGCGCTGTACCGCAGCGAGGCCAAGCTGCCCAGCGATCTGGCCGTGGCCCTGGAGGTCGGCTCCAGCCGGACGACCGCGGTCGGCTCGGCCGTCGACCGGCTGGGCATGCGCTACGCCCCGCTGGTGCTGCGGCTGATGGGCGAGAAGCGGGTGGCCCGGGTCCGCCGCCGGATCGATCTGGCGGGCAATCCGGGCGGTCTGACGGTGGACCGCTACGCGGCCCGGCGGGCGGTCTACGGGGCGCTCGGCTTCGTCGGGGCGCTGGTGATGCTGCTCAGGGGGCAAGTCCTGCTGGCGCTGCTGCTGGTGGCGTTCGGGCTGTTCTGGATCGAGGTGGGCATCTGGGCGGCGGTGCGCGAGCGCAAGGACGCGATCGAGCGGACGTTGCCGGACTTTCTGGACGTTCTGGCCGTCGTGGTGAGCGCCGGTTTGAGCTTCCGTCAGGCCCTGGACCGGGTGGCCGAGAAGTATGAGGGCCCCTGGGCGGATGAACTTCGCATCACACTTCGGCAAATGGACATGGGCGTCAGCCGCCGCCAGGCGTTCGAGGAACTACGTAAACGTAATGACTCAGAACAGGTGGCGCAGTTCGTCACCGCCCTTCAGCAGGGCGAGGAGCTGGGCGCTCCGATCGTCGACACGTTGATCGCCATTGCGAACGACATGCGCCGTACGGACGCGCAGAACGCCCGGCGGCGCGCGGCCCGCGCGGTGCCGAAGGCGACCATGGTCATCACGACCTTCATGGTGCCCGGAACCATGGTGTTGCTCGTCGCGGGGTTCTTCATCGGCTCGGGCACCGACTTCGGCTCGGTGACCGGGGACTGACGGTCTCTTTTAGGTGAAGCTCCTTCGCGGTTGCAATTGAATGTGGGACAGTCGTCGACGGAGAACTCCTCGGTGCCGGGAGGGGGTGAGACGGATGCGCGGTCGGGGTTGGCCGTCACGTCCACGGTTCGAACGTGGTGAACGGGGAAGGCAATGCTTCCTAGGGCACTGTTCCGAGACGGCTGTTTCGGCGTACTTTGCTCGTGTCGCGAGCGACACCACGGGGGTTGAGTCGCCGGACCACAGAGGGACGGCAGCCCATGGAGGGGAACACAATGGGGAAGCGCGTCATGCGGAACGATCGGGGACAGACCTCGATCGAATATCTGGGCATCATCGCCGTGGTGGTGGCCATCGTGCTGGTCTTGTCGACCACGGACTTCGGCAGCATGATCGCAAACGCCATCTCCGACAAGATCTCACAGGTCGTCGGCATCTGACCGGTCCCGTGACAGCGCGCCGAGATCTCAGGAGCGACGCGGGGCAGGCATTTCCGATCTACATCACGGCGGTGGCGGGCCTGCTCTTCCTGGCGCTCGCCCTCTTCGCCGTCGGCCAGGCCGGAGCCACCCGCAACGGCGGCCAGACCGCCGCCGACGCGGCGGCCCTCGCGGCCGCCCAGGACTACCGCGACCAGCTGCGCAAGGGGTTCCTGGAGGCGATCGCGAACGGCAGCGCATGGGACGACCTGCTGGACGGACGGGGACTGGGCGGCACCAACGCCTGTGACCAGGCGCAGTGGTTCGCCGACCAGAACGGGGCGGATGTGACCGACTGCCGTGGGCCCGACTTCCTGCCGACGTCCTTCACCGTCACCGTGAAGACGCACAAGCCCGTGGGCAAGACCGTCATCCCCGGCACGGAGAGCAAGTACGGGGAGGCGACGGCGAAGGCGGTCGTCACCCCGCGCTGCACGGCCGAGCCGCCCGCCCCGCCGACCGAGCGGCCCGACGACGGCGGCGGCGAGGGCGACGGCGGCGGCAGGGGTGGCGACGGTGACGGCGGTAAGGACGACGGCAAGGGCGGCGACGGCGGTAAGGACGACGGCAAGGACGACAAGCCGCCCATCGACCTCCTCTGCGACGGGACCGACCTGACCATCGACCCGACGCGTCTCGATCTCTTCCCCGACGCCAAGGACCTCTTCTCCGTGCACCTGGCCGACTGACGGCCGACTGACGAGCGAACGAAGAGCAGAAGAGCAGCAGAGCAGCAGAGCAAAGGACAGCGAGCGATGAGCATTCGGCACACGACGAAGGCCCGGAGGGGGGCCGCCGCGACGGCGCTCGCCGCGGCCCTGGCCCTCGCCGTGGCCGGGTGCGGCAACGGCGACGGCGGCAAGAAGCCCGACGACGCCGCGGGCCGGACGTCGACCGCGGGCAAGGACAACGGCGACGAGCAGGAGCCCGCGGCCGACTCCTCCAAGACCATCGGCGAGATGAAGGGGCCCGGCGGGGTCGTCGTCACCCTGCACTCCGCGGTGCGCGACGACGGCGGGTTCGTGACCGTGAACGCCACCGTCACCAACCGCGGCAGCCGGCTCTTCAACGCGATCGACTGGCGCTCGAAGGAGACCGAGGTGAAGTCCCTGTCGTCCGTCTCCGGCGCGTCCCTGGTCGACGAGAAGGGCAAGAAGCGCTATCTCGTCCTCCGGGACACCGACGGCCAGTGCCTGTGCACCACGGGGCTCTCCGGGATCAAGCCCAATGAGAGCCGTCCGCTGTTCGCGCAGTTCCCGGCCCCGCCGAAGAGCGTCAAGGAAGTCGACTTCCAGATCCCGACCATGCCGTCCGTCAGCATCACCCTCTCCGGGTGAGCCGCGCCATGACACCGCAGACGACGGCCCGCCCCGCGCGCCGCGGCCCCGTGCTGGCCGCGCTGGCCTCCACCGCGCTCCTGGTCACCCTCACCGCCCCGGCGCCGCCCGCCCACGCCGACAGCGGCCCCGGCGCGCCCGCCGACACCACGCCGCCGGTGAAGATCGACGCCAAGGACTCCGATCTGAGGATGCCCGAGGGCGCCAAGCTGGCGCCCGGCCGGGTCCTGGACATCAAGTCCGTGGTCGAGACGGACGACGGGGACGAGCGGCGGGAGGACACCAACGCCAAGGTGAAGTTCGCCCTCCAGGCCGAGGTGCTCTTCGGGAAGGACAGCGCGAAGCTGGGCGGCGACGCGCGGGCCCGGATCAAGGAGATCGCCTCCGAGGCCGAGCGGCAGAACGCCAGGAGCGTCCGCGTCTTCGGCTTCACCGACGACCTGGGCTCCGCGGGCCACGGCATCGCGCTGTCCAAGCAGCGGGCCAACGCGGTGCAGCAGGCGCTCGCCGAGGACCTGGACCCGTCCGTCAACTACGAGATCCGGGGCTACGGCGAGCAGTACCCGATCGCGGACAACGCGACGGAGGAAGGCCGCAAGCGCAACCGCCGAGTGGAGGTCAGCTTCCCCAGAACCGCCTGACCTGCGGATTTTCCCCTCCCCGCCCCTTCCCACAACTGCTCCTCCGCCCCACCCCCGGGCGGGCCTCTACCCCGGCCCAGGCTCTGCCCCAGGNCCCCGGGCGGGCCTCTACCCCGGCCCAGGCTCTGCCCCAGGCCCCGGGCGGGGGTTGTGTCCCTGGCTCCGGGCCGGGGCTGCGTTCCGGGCTCCTGGCTCCGGGCGGGGGTTGTGTCCCTGGCTCCGGGCGGGGGCTGTGCCCCTGGCTCCGGGCCGGGCTGTGCCCCAGGTCCCGGCTCGGGCTGCGCTTCAGGCTCCGGGCCGGGGCTGTGTCCCAGACCCCGGGCGGGGGTTGTGTCCCTGGCTCCGGGCGGGGGCTGTGCCCCTGGCTCCGGGCCGGGCTGTGCCCCAGGTCCCGGCTCGGGCTGCGCTTCAGGCTCCGGGCCGGGGCTGTGTCCCAGACCCCGGGCGGGGGTTGTGTCCCTGGCTCCGGGCCGGGGCTGCGTTCCGGGCTCCTGGCTCCGGGCGGGGGTTGTGTCCCTGGCTCCGGGCGGGGGCTGTGCCTCAGGCTCCGGGCGGGGGTTGTGTCCCAGGCCCCGGGCGGGGGGCTGTGCCCCAGGCTCCGGCCCGGAGCTGTGCCCCAGACCTCGGACCGGGGCTCCGCCCCTCCCCGTGCGGCTCCGCCGCGTGGTGGGGCTTCGCTTCAGGGCTCGGGGTCCAGGGGCGGAGCCCCTTGTATCGGGAAGGGGCGGGGAGGGGAGCAGCCCGCCGCAGGCGCCAGGTGCCGCATCATGGGTGTGTTGATCGCACCCTTCGCCGGAGTCAGTTCTGAGTACCGCCGTCGCCGAGACCCTTGCCGTCGCCCTGCTCCTCGGCGTACTGGCTTTCGCGGTGGTACGCCCCCGTGGTCTGCCGGAAGCGGTCGCGGCCGTGCCCGCCGCCGGGATCGTGGTGGCCGTCGGGGCGGTCTCGCCCGCCCGGGCCTGGGCGGAGGCCCGGGAGCTGCTGCCCGTCGTGGGCTTTCTGGCCGCCGTGCTGCTGCTGGCCCGGATGTGCGCGGACGAGGGGCTGTTCGAGGCGGCGGGACAGGCCGTGGCGCGGGCCTGCGCGGGCCGTACGGACCGGCTCCTGGGCGGGGTGTTCGCCGTCGCGGCCGCCGTCACCGCCGTGCTGAGCCTGGACGCCACCGTGGTGCTGCTCACGCCCGTGGTGTTCGCCACGGCGGCCCGGCTCGGGGCGCGGTCCCGGCCGCATGTGTACGCCTGCGCCCATCTGTCGAACTCGGCGTCCCTGCTCCTCCCGGTCTCCAACCTCACCAATCTGCTCGCCCTGGAGGCCGGCGGGGTCTCCTTCACCCGGTTCGCCGTGCTGATGGGGCCCGCCTGGCTGGTGACCATCGGCATCGAGTACCTGGTCTTCCGCCGCTTCTTCGCCGACGATCTGGCCGCCGGGACCAGCGAGCCCCCGCCCGCCGACTGGCCCCGGGTGCCGGTCTTCGCGGTGACCGTGCTGCTGCTGACCCTCGCCGGGTTCGTCGGGACCTCGCTGGCGGGCCTGGACCCCCAGTGGGCGGCCTGGGCGGGCGCCCTCGTGCTCACCGTAAGGGCGCTACGGCGCCGCCGGACGACCGTAAGGGAGGCGGTCGGCGCGGCCGGGCCGCTGTTCTGCCTGTTCGTGCTGGCGCTCGGGGTGGTGGTCCAGGCCGTGCTGGCGGGCGGCCTCCAGGAGGCGCTGGGCCGGGCGCTGCCCACCGGGGCGAGCCTGCCCGCGCTGCTCGGGATCGCGGCGGTCGCGGCGGTGCTGGCCAACCTGATCAACAACCTGCCCGCCGTGCTGGCGCTGCTGCCGATCGCCTCCGGGGGCGGCCCCGGGCCCGTGCTCGCCGTACTGATCGGCGTCAACCTGGGCCCCAACCTCACCTATGTCGGCTCCCTGGCCACCCTGCTGTGGCGGCGCATCGTCCACCGCTACGAACCGGAGACCGGCTCCGACCTGGGGGTATTCACCCGCCTGGGGCTGCTGACCGCACCGGCGACCGTGGTGGCCGCGACGGCGGCGATGTGGGCGATGCTGAGGGCCACGGGAAGCTGAGGTCACCGGAAGCCGAGGGGCATCGAAAGCCGTGGGGCATCGAAAGCCGTGGGGCATCGAAAGCCGAGGGGCCGCCGCCACGGCGAAACGTCGTGGCGGCGGCCCCTCAGCCTGTCAGCCTGCTGTCAGGATTCGATCCAGTTGTGCGCCTGGGCGATCTCGATGACCCGCCTGCGCACCTGCTTGATCTGGTCGGCGGTCAGCGTGCCGCCGACCTCGACCAGCGCCTCCGTCAGCTCCTGCCGGAACTCGGCGACCGACAGCACATCGCACATCGTGTCGTCGCCGTCCGGCCCGGCGGAGGGCCGTACGACCGGCGCGGCACGCTCGACGATGCGCACCTCGGAAGCCTTGGGCCCCTTGTCGCCGTACTCGGGAACGAACCGCACCTTCGACCCGGGCTGGAACAGGTGCTTCTCGTCCAGCAGGTCATTGGCGTGCATGAAGACGTCCTCGCCACCGTCGTCCGGAGCGATGAAGCCGTAGCCGCGGAATTCGTCGAAACGCAGAATCTTGCCCGTGGTCGTCACCGTGCTTACCCCTACCCCTATACCTCTACCTCGATGATCTCGACCGCGATCGAGGGTGTCTCAACCATGACCGATCGAGGGTGCCCCAACCATGGCACCGGGACGTCAGCGTACAGAAGGAGGCGGCGGCGTTGAAGGGCCGGGGGTGATCACGACGCGCACGCCCCGCCGCACGCCCCAGCGCTCCAACGCGCCCGCCTCCGCCTCCAGCACATGGCGGGACCGCAGCCGGGGCCGCCCGAGCCGCCCGGGGCGCAGGGTGTGGACGTCCAGGACGGTGAGCCGCCGGTCCAGATAGGCGACGTCGATGGCGAACCGCATCCGGAAGGTGTGCACCCCGCTCGCCGGGGTGAGCAGGAGCGCGCCGGTCAGCCCGTCCCGGCCGAGCAGCCCCCGGGCGCGGGCGCGGTAGGAGGCGGCGATGGTGAGCGGAATGCCCTCCGCACGCCCCCCGCCCTCCGCACGCCCGCTGCCCTCCGCGCGCCTCGCGCTGC
>NZ_JACVYG010000012.1:0-192991 GCF_014712245.1 Streptomyces sp. 5-10 | reverse complement strand
CCTGCTTCGAGATGAGGGCTCCCACCCACTTGATGGGTTAAGGCTCCCAGTAGACGACTGGGTTGATAGGCCAGATATGGAAGCCGGGTGACCGGTGGAGTTGACTGGTACTAATAGGCCGAGGGCTTGTCCTCAGGTGCTCGCGTCCACTGTGTTGGTTCTGAAGCAACGAACCGTTTGACCGTCCCGCTTGCGGGGCTGGGTCCGGTTCAAAGTTTCATAGTGTTTCGGTGGTTATAGCGTTAGGGAAACGCCCGGTTACATTCCGAACCCGGAAGCTAAGCCTTTCAGCGCCGATGGTACTGCAGGGGGGACCCTGTGGGAGAGTAGGACGCCGCCGAACAAATTTTAGCCTCGGTCCCGAGCACTTAGTGCTCGGGACCGAGGCATTTTTGCGTTCCCACTCGATCGGATGTTCCACCGGATCGAGTGAAAAGGCATCAGGGCTCTGGCGTGGCGTGGCTGGGGTCACGCAGAGTAGTCAGTGAGGGCCAGTCAGACGGCCCGTTGATGACCAGTCAAGAGGCCCAGGAGCCAGCAGACTCATGCGCTGAGTGGGCTGAGGGGGAGGTGATGGCCTGTGAGCATGACGAGGTGTGCGGTGAGGGGGCGTAGGGTGACGCCTCGTTCGTCCCCGCCTGTTGTGATGCCGTCAGTTCCAAGACCTGGAGCCGACGGTCGGCTGGTCCCCGCCATGGCCCGCTGTCGACTCTCCCGGCATCCCCGCGGCGCGGGCGAGCTCGAGGTCGAGGGCTTCGCGCCGGATGCGCTGGTCCATGTAGAGGAGGGCCGTCACACCCGCGCTGATCGGGAAGGTGATGGTCGAGCTGATCAGTCCGCCCACGCCGACCACGATCAGGAAGGTCCAGCCGACGGAGACGGATTCGCCGGACAGCCAGTCCATGGCGTTGTCGCCGCCGATCACCATGGCGACCAGGCTGGTGGGGATCTCGACGATGGCGCCGACGATGAAGACCAGGACGACGGCGAGCAGTTGGATGCCGAAGACGCGCCCCCACGAGCCGCGCACCAGCTTGAAGGAGCGTCGCAGGGCCTTGATGATCCCCTGCTTCTCCAGCATCAGCGCGGGCGCGGCGAGGCTGAAGCGGACCCAGAGCCAGGCGGCGACGCATGCCGCGGCGAGCCCGCCCAGAGAGGCCAGAGCGGCGCCTTCGCTCGGCACACCCGCGACGGCCAGCAGCAGACCCGGCGTCATACCGGCGGCGATGACGGCCGCGGCGATGGCGGGGATCAGCAGGAGCAGCCCGCACAGCTGAAGGAGGTGCGGCCGGGCACCGGTCCATGCCTCCCTGGCGGACACGGTCCGGCCCAGCACCGCCCGTGCGGCGACCACGGTCAGCAGGGCGGTGGTGACGATCGTTCCGAGGACGCCGAGCAGCAGGGTGACTCCGCTGTCCCCGAGCGTGTCGCCGACGGCGCGCAGTGCCTGGCCGACGGTGGCGTCCGGATCGTCGAGGACATTGCTCTCGTTCCCCCGGCCGTCGTTGAACCACAGTCCCGTGGCGGCCGTGATCAGACCTTGGGTGACGATCGAGACGATCAGCGAGATGCCGAGGACCGTGCGCCAGTGGGCGCGCATGATGGTCACCGCGCCGTCCAGGATCTCGCTGACGCTCAGGGGGCGCAGTGGAATGACACCGGGGCGGGGAGCGGGTGGCTGACGCCGGCCGGTGCCCCATCCGCCGCCCGGCGCGGGAGCAGGCGGCACCGGCGGTGGCGTGCGGCCTCCTGTCGCGGCCCAGCGGCCGGGCGGCGGCTGGCGGCGGGCCCACTGTTCGCCCCATGCTCGCTGCTCCGGAATGGGCTGGTCGGCGGGCTCGCCCTGCTGCTGAGCGCCGTGGTCCGGTTCGTCGGAAGGGGACGATCCGGGCGGGGCCCAGCCCGGAGTGTCATTCATCGTCGCTCCGTAGGTCGTTCGTTGACCGGCCGCGGCGTCCGCGGCGGGTGGATGTCAGCCATCGTGCCACGGTGCCTTCCACCCCGTACCGGTCACTGGGGGCGGTCCGGCACTTCAATAGTCGGTGGCGCACAGGGCAAACTGGGCGGATGGCTGATCAGCATCCGGTGTCCCCGGAAGGCTCCATACCTCCCACCGCCCTGGCGCTGCGCTGGGAGGAGCCCCCGGAGGGGCCCGTACTGGCACTTCTCGACCAGACCCGGCTGCCCGCCGAAGAGGTCGATCTGGTGTGCACCGATGTACCGGCGCTGGTGGAGGCGATCCGCTCCCTCGCCGTGCGTGGCGCCCCGCTGCTCGGCCTCGCCGGGGCCTATGGGATCGCGCTCGCCGCGGCCCGCGGCTTCGATGTGGACGAGGCCGCCGAGTCGCTCGCCCATGCTCGTCCCACGGCCGTCAATCTCGGCTATGGCGTCCGCCGGGCTGTCGCCGCGTACCACGCCGCGCGCCGGGACGACGCGGACGACGCCCGGGCCGCCGCGGCGGCCCTCGCCGAGGCCCGTGCCCTGCACCGGGAGGATGCCGAGGCCAGCGAGCGCATGGCGGCCCATGGCCGGCAGCTCCTCGAGGAGCTGCTGCCTGCCGGGGGCCATCGGATCCTCACCCACTGCAACACCGGCGCCCTGGTCTCCGGAGGCGAGGGGACCGCCCTCGCCGTGGTCAAGGCGGTGCACCGGGCGGGGCAGCTGCGGCGGCTCTGGGTGGACGAGACCCGGCCCCTGCTCCAGGGGGCGCGGTTGACGGCGTACGAGGCGGCGCGCGCCGGTATGGCGTATACGCTGCTCGCCGACAACGCGGCGGGCTCGCTCTTCGCGGCCGGTGAGGTGGACGCGGTGCTGATCGGCGCGGACCGGATCGCCGCGGACGGCTCGGTGGCCAACAAGGTGGGCAGCTATCCGCTCGCGGTGCTGGCCCGCTACCACCATGTGCCGTTCGTGGTGGTAGCCCCGACCACCACGGTCGACCCGGCCACCCCTGACGGAGCCGCGATCGAGGTCGAACAGCGTCCTGGACATGAGGTGACAGACATCACAATCCCGTATGTTCCCATTGCCGGGCAGGAGGCGGGCACCGGAGTGCCGGTCGCTCCGTTGGGCGCACAGGCCCACAATCCGGCCTTCGACGTCACACCACCGGAGTTGGTGACGGCGATCGTCACCGAGGACGGCGTGATTTCCCCGGTCACCACGGACGGTATCGCCGAGCTGTGGGCCAGGTCACGATCGGGTAATGGGATGATGTCGATATGAAGGGACGCGTCCTTGTCGTCGACGACGACACCGCACTGGCAGAGATGCTCGGCATCGTGCTGCGCGGCGAAGGCTTTGAACCGTCGTTCGTGTCGGACGGCGACAAGGCTCTTGCCGCCTTCCGCGAGACCAAGCCCGATCTTGTGCTGCTCGATCTGATGCTGCCCGGCCGGGACGGCATCGAGGTCTGTCGGCTGATCCGGGCCGAGTCCGGGGTGCCGATCGTCATGCTCACGGCCAAGAGCGACACGGTCGATGTGGTGGTCGGGCTCGAGTCCGGGGCGGATGACTACATCGTCAAGCCGTTCAAGCCGAAGGAGCTGGTGGCCCGGATCCGGGCGCGGCTGAGGCGTTCCGAGGAGCCGGCGCCGGAGCAGCTGGCCATCGGCGATCTGGTGATCGACGTGGCGGGGCACTCGGTGAAGCGGGACGGCCAGTCGATAGCGCTGACGCCGCTGGAATTCGATCTCCTGGTGGCGCTGGCCCGTAAGCCGTGGCAGGTGTTCACCCGTGAGGTGCTGCTGGAGCAGGTGTGGGGCTATCGGCATGCCGCCGACACCCGGCTGGTGAATGTGCATGTGCAGCGACTGCGGTCGAAGGTCGAGAAGGACCCGGAGCGGCCGGAGATCGTCGTGACCGTGCGCGGTGTCGGCTACAAGGCCGGGCCCAGCTGAGATGACCGGTGGTACGGCGCCGCAGCCCGGTGGACCGGGCGGCGGGGCTCCGGAGGGTGCCCGGATGGGGCGGCCCGACCCGGCGGGTGAGATACCGCTGCTGCGCAGGTTGTGGAGCGGCGGGCATCTGCTGCCCGACGGGGCGTCCGGAGGGCCGGCCCATCCGGTGATCCGACTGTTCGGCCGGTGGGTGCGCCGTCCGCTGTTGCCCGCTGCCCGGCTGTGGCGGCGGAACATCCAGCTGCGGGTGGTGGCCACCACGCTGCTGATGTCGCTCGGTGTGGTGCTGCTGCTGGGTCTGGTGGTCATCGGGCAGGTGCGCAACGGTCTGCTGGACGCCAAGCGCCATGCGGCGCAGGGCCAGGCCGTCGGCGGGTTCGAGGTGGCCGAGCAGATGGCCGACCGCAAGAGCGACAACCGTGGCCAGGACGGGGCCGGGGCCGGTGCCCAGGACTCCGGCGCCTGGCTGAACGCGCTGGTGGAGCAGCTCGCCAGCGGCGGCAAGGGTGCCTATTCGGTGGTGGCGCTCAGCTCCGACTCCGGCGAGACGCCCTATGTGGCCAGCCGGGGGCCCAGGGCCTCCGGCGATGTGCAGCCGGACAGTGTGCCCGCCGATCTGCGCCGTCGCGTGGACGAGGGCCGGACGGCGCCGTACGAGCGTTACGGGAAGATCGTGCACGCGGGTTCGGGGGACTCCGAGCCCGCGCTGATCATCGGCAAGCGCCTGGATGACAACAACGGCGACGCCTACCAGTTGTACTACCTCTTCCCGTTCACCCAGGAGGAGAAGTCCCTGAGCCTGGTCAAGGGCACCCTGGCCACGGCCGGGGTGTTCGTGGTGGTGCTGCTCGGGGCCATCGCCTGGGTGGTGGTCCGGCAGGTCGTGACGCCCGTAAGGATGGCGGCGGAGATCTCCGAGCGGCTGGCGGCCGGGCTGCTCCAGGAGCGGATGAAGGTCACCGGGGAGGACGACATCGCCCGACTGGGGGAGTCGTTCAACAAGATGGCGCAGAACCTCCAGCTCAAGATCCAGCAGCTGGAGGAGCTCTCCCGGATGCAGCGCCGCTTCGTCTCTGATGTCTCGCATGAGCTGCGTACCCCGCTGACGACCGTAAGGATGGCGGCGGACGTCATCCATGAGGCGCGTGAGGACTTCGATCCGGTCACCGCGCGCTCGGCCGAGCTGCTGTGGGGCCAGGTCGACCGCTTCGAGTCGCTGCTCAGCGATCTGCTGGAGATCAGCCGGTTCGACGCGGGCGCGGCCGCGCTGGAGGCCGAGCCGATCGATCTGCGCGATGTGGTGCACCGGGTGGTGGACGGGGCCGAGCCGCTCGCCGAGGCCAAGGGCACCCGGATCGTGGTGCGGGGCGCCGAGTCGCCGGTGATCGCCGAGGCGGACCCCCGTCGCGTCGAGCGGGTGCTGCGCAATCTGGTGGTCAACGCCGTGGAGCACGGCGAGGGCCGCGACGTGGTCGTACGGC
The DNA here is from genome assembly GCF_014712245.1 of Streptomyces sp. 5-10. Lineage (NCBI taxonomy): Bacteria > Bacillati > Actinomycetota > Actinomycetes > Kitasatosporales > Streptomycetaceae > Streptomyces > Streptomyces sp. 5-10. The sequence continues at coordinate 187,611 of NZ_JACVYG010000012.1, read as the reverse complement.
TCGCCACGGCGGGCGGTGCGGTGGCCGTCGCGGTGCGGGACTACGGCGTCGGGCTCAAGCCCGGCGAGGCGACGCGGGTGTTCAACCGCTTCTGGCGGGCCGATCCGGCCCGTGCGCGCACCACCGGCGGCACCGGTCTGGGCCTGTCGATCGCGGTGGAGGACGCGCGGCTGCACGGCGGCTGGCTCCAGGCGTGGGGTGAGCCCGGCGGCGGTTCGCAGTTCCGGCTGACGCTGCCGCGCACCGCGGGCGATGTGCTGCGCGGCTCGCCGATCCCCCTGGAGCCCGAAGACTCCCGGCGCAACCGCCGTCCGGCCGACACCGCGCCCCCGGAACCCGCGGCGGAGCGGCTGGCGGCGGTGCCCGCGCAGCCGCGGTCCGCGCTGCCCGCCGACGCCGCGGCGCCGTCCGCCGATCCGACGGCCCTGCCGGGCAATGGGGCCCGGGTGGTGCGCGGCACTCCGGAGACGCCGTCCGACGGCCCGCTGGGCGGCCAGGAGCCGTCCGCCCGGCCGACGCCATCGAACGAAGGGGAGGGCCGCCCTCGTGGGCGCTGACCGTGCCGACCGTCGCCGTTTCCGCCGCCGTGGCCGCCGTCCGGGCGGCCGGGGCCTGAGCGCGCCCGTGCTGCTCGCCTGTGGCGCCCTGCTGCTGTCCGGCTGCGCCTCGATGCCCGACAGCGGCGATGTGCGGCGGGTGGACTCCTCACCACGCTCCGACGTCGACTCCCAGGTGCGGGTGTACGGGGTGAGCCCGGGCAAGGGCGAGCAGCCCGCGGAGCTGGTCTCCGGTTTCCTGGAGGCCACGACGAGCGACGAGGAGAACTTCGGCACGGCGAAGGAGTACCTGACCAAGAGCGCGGTCAAGCGGTGGCAGCCCTTCGCGGCCACCACGGTGCTGGAGCAGGCGCCTGACGTGCGGGTGGAGACGGACCCGGGCGACCGGGACGGCAACGGTAAGACGGTCGTGCTGTCGGGCAAGCGGATCGCCGTCGTGGACGAGACCCACGCGTACAAGCCCGATGAGCAGCCGTACGAGGAGCGCATCCATCTCACGCTGAGCGGTTCGGAGTGGCGGATCGACGGGCCGCCGCGGGGGCTGATCCTCGGCGAGTCCGACTTCCAGCGCATCTACCGTTCGGTCAACAAGTACTACTTCGCCGATCTCGGTCCGGACGCCGAGGGGTCGAAGGCCGGGGACAACGTCCTGGTGGCCGATCCGGTCTATGTGCGGCGCCGTATCGACCCGGTGACCGCGACCGTCAAGGCGCTGCTGCACGGTCCCACGGGGTGGCTGGAGCCGGTGGTGAGCAGCTCCTTCCCGCGCGGTGCGGCGCTCGGCCGCCGGGACGAGCGGCTGTCGCTGGACGACTCGAACGCGCTGAAGATCCGGCTCAACGACCGGGCCGCGCGGATCAGCGCGGCGCGCTGCGCCCGGATGGCGGCGCAGACGCTGTTCACGGTCCAGGATCTGGGCGAGGGATCGTCCCAGGTCAGCGGGGTGCGGCTGGAGCGGCAGAACGGATCGGAGCTGTGTGCCCTCTCCAGTGACGCGGCGCGTGCCTACGCCCCGGACGGGGTTGAGGGCCATCCGCGGCACCAGTATTTCGTGGACTCCGAACACCGGATGGTCCGGCTGTCCGACGACGAGGACCGGCCACAGCCGGTTCCGGGACCGTTCGGCGGCGATGACGCGGGGCTGGGCTCGGTGGCGGTCTCCCGCGATGAGCGGGACGCGGCGGGGGTCACTGCCGACGGCCAGGCGCTGTATGTGACCGAGCTGGCGTCCGGCGCCGACCGCGGCAAGGTGCGGGTGCGCAGCCGGGGCGGCAGCGTGGAGCGCGGTCTGACGGCGCCCAGCTGGGACGGGCTGGGCGGTCTGTGGGTGGCCGACCGGGATCCGCGGCAGCCGAGGCTGCTGCGGCTGCGGGGCGGCACCGGACCGGCGGACGAGGTGGAGCTGCCGAAGCTGGACGGTGGCCGGATCACGGCGCTGCGGGTGTCCGCGGACGGCTCCAGGATCGCGATGCTGGTCAAGCGGTCCGGCCACACCACGCTGCGGCTCGGCCGGATCGAGCGGCGGGGCACCGCGGACGCCCCGAAGCTGTCGGTGGGGGCGCTGCGGGCGGTCGCGCCGAAGCTGGAGGACGTGGACACCTTCTCCTGGGCCGGGGACAGCCGGCTGGTGGTCGCGGGCCGGGAGTCGGACGGGGTGCAGCAGCTCCAGTACGTGGAGTCGGACGGCTCCCCGGCGAACGTCCCGGAGGTGCCGGGGCCGAACGGTGTGCAGTCGATCGGCGCCTCGGAGGACCAGACCCGGCCGCTGATCGCCGAGACCAGGGAGAACGGCATCGTGCGGCTGCTGCCGAACACCGACTGGAAGACCGTGGACCAGGACGGCTCGGCCCCGGTCTACCCCGGTTAGGTCTGCCCCGGTCAGGTCTGCCCCGACTGGGCCTGCTCCGACTGGGCCTGCCTCGACTGGCTCAGCCCCGACTGGCTCTGCCCCCGGCCTGGCGGGGCACGCAGCGGCAGCTCTTAGGGCAGGACACCGATCGGGGGTGGCTGGTTGTCCACATGTGCGCGGTTGTCCACAAGGGGTGGCGCGGTGGCCTGACCACCGGGACAGTGGTGTTCATGCGGGGCTGGTGGCAGGAGATCTCTGATCTGGTGCTGCCGGCCGACTGCGCCGGATGCGGTCGGCCGGGCGGCACACTGTGTGTCCGTTGTCGTGGAGTGCTGCGGGGGACCGGGGCGCGCCGGGTGGAGCCGAGCCCGGTGCCGCCGGGGCTGCCGGTGGTCCATGCGGCGGTGGATTACGTGGACGAGGCGCGGGCGGTGCTGCTCGCGCACAAGGAGCGGGGAGCGCTCCGGCTGGCGCGGCCGCTGGGCGAGGCGCTGGCGAGGGCCGTGCGGGCGGCCTGCTCTGGCGGCGGGCCCGGTGCGGGGCCGCGAGGGCGGGCGGCCGTGGGATCGGGCGCGCTGTGCGGGGCGAGACCGGGTACGGGGCCCGGGGCGAGACCAGGGGCCGGATCGGGCACGTTCCCGCGCGCCGGATCCGGGGCGAGACCGGTTGCCGGAGCGGGGACGGGACAGCAGACGAGACCGGGTAGGAGACCCGGTGCCGGACCGGGGGCGAGGCCTCCTGGAGGGCCGCTGTTGCTGGTGCCGGTGCCGTCGGCCCGGCGTTCGGTGGGCGCCCGGGGGCATGACCCGGCCCGGCGGATCGCGCTCGCCGCGGCGGGTGTGCTGCGCGCCGACGGACGCCCGGCGAGGGTCCCGGCGGTGCTGTGCCAGCGGCGTCGGGTGACCGATCAGTCGGGGCTGGACGCGCGGCAGCGGCGGGCGAATGTGACCGGGGCGCTGGGGACGGTCCCCGGCAGCGGCCGGCTGCTGGCGGCGGGCCCGGTAGTGCTGGTGGACGATCTGATGACCACAGGGGCCTCGCTCGCGGAGGCGGCGCGGGCGGTGACGGCGGCCGGAGGGCTGGTCATCGGCGCTGCCGTGGTCGCCGCACCCCTGACGCCTACCAACCGGAACTGATGACGAAGCCGCGTCGTTGCAGGTAGTAAGCACCGCAAAGCGCCTGATCGGAGGTACGTGCCGGTAGGGGGTGCCGACTTCCGACCGGTCGAGCTATGTTCGGTTGTGAGGAATGGCGGGTGCTATGACTCATTCATCCGCTTGGCGTGTGTTTTGCCTGCATTCAGGTGAGGCTTGGAACAAACGGGATTGAGATCCTCCCCGTGGGAAGGAGGAGCTGAAAGCGCCAAGCCGGTGGCTCCGGAAGACGCCGGAGCCAAGTGCACAAGGGATGACGCTCCGATACTGACTGGAGCTACCCGGGAACGGAGTTCTGCGTGGACATCGTCGTCAAGGGCCGTAAAACTGAGGTGCCCGAGCGGTTCCGGAAGCACGTGGCCGAGAAGCTGAAGCTGGATAAGATCCAGAAGCTCGACGGCAAGGTGATCAGCCTCGACGTCGAGGTGTCCAAGGAGCACAACCCGCGGCAGTCCGACCGCGCCGACCGAGTGGAGATCACGCTCCGCTCGCGGGGCCCGGTGATCCGGGCGGAGGCCGCCGCGGCCGATCCGTACGCAGCGCTGGACCTGGCGGCCAGCAAGCTGGAGGCACGGATGCGCAAGCAGCACGACAAGCGCCATACGCGCCGTGGCAACGGTCGCATTCCGGCCAGCGACGTGGCCACCACCGTGCCCAACGCGGCCCGCATCAACGGGCATGGCGAGATCGCCCCCCAGCGCACGACGGAGACCGTCCCCACCACCCGGATGGGCCCCCTGGAAATCCAGGGCGAGGGCCCCCTGGTGGTCCGGGAGAAGACTCACGCCGCGGCTCCCATGACGCTCGACCAGGCTCTCTACGAGATGGAGCTGGTCGGGCACGACTTCTATCTGTTCGTCGACTCCGACACCAACCAGCCCAGCGTCGTCTACCGACGGCATGGCTATGACTACGGGGTGATTCATCTTCAGCCGGAAGCGTTCGTCGGAGAGGCGCCCGGCGGCGCCGGCGGCGCACTCGGTGGCTGACCGAGAAATTCAGCCGAATCCAGCCTGAGAAGTAAGTGGTGCCCCGGAGCGCCCGCGCGCCCCCCGGGGCACCTCCGTGCGACCACGGCGGGACCATTCCGCCGTCCGGGCATGAAATCATGGCCGGGCGGCCAACCGGTGTACTGAGAGCACCGGTTGACGCCAGACCGAGTGCACCCCAGGGTGCGGACCGCAAGGGCCATGGCCTTCAGGGGGAGGAACGATGGCGGACAGCTTCGGGCCCGTGTCCGACGCCGGTGAAGACCATGGCGTCGGTCCGGACGGGGGCGAGCCGCGCGGTGAGCCGCGCAAGGAGCCGATTCGGGTCCTCGTCGTGGACGACCACGCGCTCTTCCGGCGTGGATTGGAGATCGTCCTGGCCCAGGAGGAGGACATCCAGGTCGTCGGCGAGGCGGGGGACGGGGCCGAGGCGGTGGACAAGGCGGCGGATCTGCTGCCGGACATCGTCCTGATGGATGTGCGGATGCCCAAGCGCGGGGGGATCGAGGCGTGCACCGCCATCAAGGAGGTGGCACCCAGCGCCAAGATCATCATGTTGACGATCAGCGATGAGGAAGCCGATCTCTATGACGCGATCAAGGCGGGGGCCACGGGCTATCTGCTGAAGGAGATCTCGACCGACGAGGTCTCGACCGCCATCCGGGCGGTGGCGGACGGTCAGTCGCAGATCAGCCCGTCGATGGCGGCCAAGCTGCTGACCGAGTTCAAGTCGATGATCCAGCGCACCGACGAGCGGCGGCTGGTGCCCGCGCCCCGGCTCACCGACCGGGAGCTGGAGGTGCTCAAGCTGGTGGCGACCGGAATGAACAACCGGGATATCGCCAAGGAGTTGTTCATCAGCGAGAACACCGTGAAGAACCATGTCCGCAACATTCTGGAGAAATTGCAGCTGCACTCCAGGATGGAAGCCGTGGTCTATGCGATGCGGGAGAAGATCCTCGAGATCAGGTGAGGGTTTCGCCCGAAGCCCCGGGCAAGCCGTGGCCCGGGGGTGAGCCGGGCCCCGGGCGGACGGCCGGGCTGCCGACGTAGATCGTGCGGGGCGCGCCTGGGCTCAACGCCGAAGCGCCCCTGCGGGCGCTGCGGAGGCGAGGGTCTCGGGCTCGTAGACGCCCAGCCGGAGCCCCCGGGGCATGCCGTAGCGCGGGTGAGCCGGAGCCCCCGGTGGCAAGCCGTAGCCCGGGGGAGCCGGGCCCCGGGTGAGCCCGGGACGGGCCCCGGGCGGGTGCCCGCCGGGGCGGGTTCAGGGTGGTTTCAGGCGACCGCCGCCGCTACGGCCGCCGTGAGCGGTGCGGCGAGCTCCGGGCGGTCGACGCGCTCGACCCGTACGGCGTCACAGCCCACCCATTCGGCCGCCTCCCGCAGCGCCCGCGCCATGGGGGCCACGGCCTTCGGCGACTCCAGGGACACCTGCCGGGCGACCAGGGTCGTGCCCTCCCGGGCCGGATCGACCCGGCCCAGCAGCCGCCCGCCCGACAGCAGCGGCATGGCGAAGTAGCCGTGGATCCGCTTGGGCCTGGGCACATACGCCTCGAGCCGATGGCTGAAGCCGAAGATCCGCTCGGTGCGCGCCCGGTCCCATATCAGCGAGTCGAAGGGCGACAGCAGGGTGGTGCGGTGCCGGCCGCGCGGCGGGGTGGCCAGTGCCTCGGGGTCCGCCCAGGCGGGCTTGTCCCAGCCCTCGACCGCCACCGGCACCAGCCCCGAGTCCGCGATCACCGCCTCCACCTGCTCGCCCTTGAGCCGGTGGTAGTCGGCGATGTCCGCCCGCGTGCCCACGCCCAGGGACTGCCCGGCCAGCCGGACCAGCCGGCGCAGACACTCCAGGTCGTCCAGGTCGTCATGGAGCAGGTCGTCCGGCACGGCGCGCTCCGCCAGGTCGTACACCCGCTTCCAGCCGCGCCGCTCGACGCACACCACCTCGCCGAACATCAGCGCCCGCTCGACCGCGATCTTCGCCGCCGACCAGTCCCACCACGGGCCGCCGTTCTTGGCCCCGCCGAGCTCCGTCGCGGTCAGCGGGCCCTCCGCGCGCAGCTGCTTGACCACCGTCTCGTACACCCCGTCCGGCAGCTCGTGGTTCCAGTGCGGGCGGAAGCGGTAGGCGCGGCGCCGGAAGGCGAAGTGCGGCCACTCCTCGATCGGCAGTACGCACGCGGCATGCGACCAGTACTCGAAGGCATGGGTGTCGGTCCAGTACGCCGACTCGACCGCCTTACGGCCGACGGCGCCCAGCCGTGCGTACGGAATCAGCTCATGGGAGCGGGCCAGCACCGAGATCGTGTCCAGCTGCACGGCGCCCAGGTGGCGCAGCACGCCCCGCACCCCGCCCCTCCGGTCGGGGGCGCCCAGCAGCCCCTGGGCGCGCAGTGCGATCCGGCGCGCCTCGTCGGCGGAGAGGGTGGCCTCAGGTGTGCGGTCCACGGCGGACCCGGTGGCGGCGTTCGTCATGCGCGCCACCGTAGTGGCACCCACTGACAACGCCGCCCGTGCCGCCGGATGGCCCCTGGGGCGGCCGATTCTCAGGCCCCCGACGCCGTCCTCAGGCCCCGACGGCGTCCCTCTTCCTCCTGACGCCGTCCTCAGACCGCCGACGCCGTCCTCAGGCCCCGACGGCGTCCCTCTTCCTCCTGACGCCGTCCTCAGACCGCCGACGCCGTCCTCAGGCCCCGACGGCGTCCCTCTTCCTCCTGACGCCGTCCTCAGACCGCCGACGCCGTCCTCAGGCCCCGACGGCGTCCCCCTTCCTCCTGGCGCCGTCCTCAGACCGCCGACGCCGCCGTGGACGCCCGGCCGGACGCCTCCGGCTCCCGGGGCGCGTTGGCCGCCTCGGACGCCTTGGCTGGCAGATACGGCGTGGTCGACGGCAGTCCCCAGTCGGAGGGCAGCAGCGCGCCCCGCCAGGCGTCCCGCCGGGTCCCCTGGTGGACGATCCGGGCGCGGTCCGTCCCCTCCATCCGGAAGCCCACGCCGAGGGCGACCGCCCGCGAGCCCTCGTTCCCGGCCTCGCAGCACCACTCCAGCCGCTCCACCCCGAGCCGGGTGAACGCCCACTCGATCACGGCCCGCGCCGCCTCACCCGTGTAGCCGTGCCGCCGGTGCTCGCGCGCCGTCCAGTAGCCCAGTTCGGCCTGGTGCTCGGGGGAGCGCAGATGGGCCAGTCGGACCAGGCTCATGGCACCGACGAGGGTGCCGTCACTCTTGGTGACCATCGCGAAGTCGTAGGTCACGTCGTCACGCCAGTTCTCGGGGCAGATCCGGCCGGTGAAGTCCTCCGCGTGCGCGCGTTCGTACGGGGAGGGCACGCTGGTCCATCGCTGGATGTCCGGGTCCTGACAAGCGGCGAAGACCGCGTCCGTGTCGGAGGGGCGGAAGGGGCGCAGGACCAGGCGCTCGGTGGTGAGGGTGACAGGCTCCATGCGACCCGAGTCTGCGCCGCCGTCGTCACTCACCGCGAGCGGTTTCGACGAATTGGAGGGCACCTGGGGGGCCACTCGGGCGTTGACACGGTGAGGTGACATCCGGTCCTCGTGGTGACGGACCTCCCGGCGTGCCGGGGTCTGTCTTACGATGGCCGTTGCGGCGGGGCCTGCGCCCCTTGACAATGCCGCGCCAGCGCACCCCGACCGTGCCAGGCCCGACCGGCAAGGAGCCAGCCTACGTGTCCGTCCTCAACAAGCTCATGCGTGCAGGCGAAGGAAAGATCCTGCGCAAGCTGCACCGCATCGCGGACCAGGTCAATTCCATCGAAGAGGACTTCCTGTCCCTCTCCGACGCCGAGCTGCGCGCCCTCACCGACGAGTACAAGCAGCGGTACGAAGACGGTGAGAGCCTCGACGACCTGATGCCCGAAGCGTTCGCCACGGTGCGCGAGGCGGCCAAGCGGGTGCTCGGCCAGCGTCACTACGACGTCCAGCTGATGGGCGGCGCGGCGCTGCACCTCGGGTATGTCGCCGAGATGAAGACCGGTGAGGGCAAGACCCTGGTCGGCACCCTCCCGGCGTATCTGAACGCGCTGTCGGGCAAGGGTGTCCACCTGATCACGGTCAACGACTACCTGGCCGAGCGCGACTCCGAGTGGATGGGCCGGGTGCACCGGTTCCTCGGCCTGGAGGTCGGCTGCATCCTCGCCAACATGACCCCGGCGCAGCGCCGCGAGCAGTACGCGTGCGACATCACCTACGGCACCAACAACGAGTTCGGCTTCGACTATCTGCGCGACAACATGGCGTGGTCGAAGGACGAGCTGGTGCAGCGCGGCCACAACTACGCGATCGTCGACGAGGTCGACTCGATCCTGGTGGACGAGGCCCGTACGCCGCTGATCATCTCCGGCCCGGCCGACCAGGCCACCAAGTGGTACGGCGACTTCGCCAAGCTGGTCACCCGGCTCAGCCGGGGCCAGGCCGCCGAGCCGCAGAAGGGCCAGGAGGAGACCGGGGACTACGAGGTCGACGAGAAGAAGCGGACCGTCGGCATCCATGAGTCCGGGGTCACCAAGGTCGAGGACTGGCTGGGGATCGACAACCTCTACGAGTCGGTCAACACCCCGCTGGTCGGCTACCTCAACAACGCGATCAAGGCCAAGGAGCTCTTCAAGAAGGACAAGGACTACGTCGTCCTGGACGGCGAAGTCATGATCGTCGACGAGCACACCGGCCGTATCCTCGCGGGCCGCCGCTACAACGAGGGCATGCACCAGGCCATCGAGGCGAAGGAAGGGGTGGAGATCAAGGACGAGAACCAGACGCTCGCCACGATCACCCTCCAGAACTTCTTCCGCCTCTACGACAAGCTCTCCGGCATGACCGGTACGGCGATGACCGAGGCCGCCGAGTTCCACCAGATCTACAAGCTCGGCGTGGTCCCGATCCCGACCCACCGCCCCCTCGCCCGGCTCGACCAGTCCGACCTGATCTACCGCACCGAGGTCGCGAAGTTCGACGCGGTGGTCGAGGACATCGTCGAGAAGCACGCCAAGGGCCAGCCGGTCCTGGTCGGCACGACCTCCGTGGAGAAGTCCGAGTACCTCTCCCAGCAGCTCGCCAAGCGCGGGGTGCCGCACGAGGTGCTGAACGCGAAGCAGCACGACCGGGAGGCGACGATCGTCGCCCAGGCCGGCCGTAAGGGCGCCGTGACCGTGGCGACCAACATGGCGGGCCGCGGCACCGACATCAAGCTCGGCGGCAACCCCGACGACCTCGCCGAGGCCGAGCTGCGCCAGCGCGGTCTGGACCCGGTGGAGCACTCCGAGGAGTGGGCCGCCGCGCTGCCCGCCGCCCTGGAGAAGGCCGAGGCCGCGGTCAAGGCCGAGTTCGAGGAGGTCAAGGAGCTCGGCGGGCTGTATGTGCTGGGCACCGAGCGCCATGAGTCGCGCCGGATCGACAACCAGCTGCGCGGCCGCTCCGGCCGTCAGGGCGACCCCGGCGAGTCCCGCTTCTACCTCTCGCTCGGCGACGATCTGATGCGGCTGTTCAAGGCGCAGATGGTCGAGCGCGTCATGGCGATGGCGAACGTCCCGGATGACGTCCCGATCGAGAACAAGATGGTCACGCGGGCCATCGCCTCCGCCCAGTCGCAGGTCGAGCAACAGAACTTCGAGACCCGTAAGAACGTCCTGAAGTACGACGAGGTCCTCAACCGCCAGCGTGAGGTCATCTACGGCGAGCGCCGCCGCGTCCTGGAGGGCGAGGACCTTCAGGACCAGATCGGCCACTTCATGGACGACACCATCGAGGCCTATGTGCGGGCGGAGACGGTCGAGGGCTTCGCCGAGGAGTGGGACCTGGACCGGCTGTGGAACGCCTTCAAGCAGCTCTACCCGGTCAGCGTGACCATCGAGGAGCTGGAGGAGGAGGCCGGCGACCGCGCCGGGATCACCGCCGAGTTCATCGAGGAGTCCATCAAGGACGACATCCACCAGCAGTACGAGGCGCGCGAGGAGCAGCTGGGCTCCGAGATCATGCGTGAGCTGGAGCGGCGGGTCGTGCTCTCCGTCCTGGACCGCAAGTGGCGCGAGCACCTCTACGAGATGGACTACCTCCAGGAGGGCATCGGGCTGCGCGCGATGGCCCAGAAGGACCCGCTGGTCGAGTACCAGCGCGAGGGCTTCGACATGTTCCAGGCCATGATGGAGGGCATCAAGGAGGAGTCCGTCGGCTATCTGTTCAACCTGGAGGTCCAGGTCGAGCAGCAGGTCGAGGAGGTGCCGGTCGAGGCGTCGGAGGAGCAGGTCGCCCTCGAGAAGGACGTGCAGGACGCGGTGCCGGCGGGCGCGCCGTCCGCGGGCTCCTCGGCCGCCCGCCCCGAGATCCGCGCCAAGGGCCTGGAGGCCCCGCAGCGGCCGGACCGGCTGCACTTCTCCGCCCCGACGGTGGACGGAGAGGGCGGCGTCGTCGAGGGCGACTTCCCCAACGGTGAGACGCCCCCGCCGCCCCGGTCGGAGGCCGACGGGCTGACGCGGGCGGAGCGGCGCAAGGCGCAGAAGGGCCGCCGCCGCAAGAAGTAGTGACCGGGCTGGGGTGAACGGGCCGGGGCGCCGCGCGAGAGCGCGGCGCCCCGGCCCGTCGCGTTGTGCCCGCCGCCCCGGCGGGCGGGTTTCGCGGATCGGACCGGCCCACGGTGCCGGGCCCCGGCGTCCTGGGTGCCCTGGGGTGTTCGGCGGGCCACGTGGTGGGGCCGCATGCCGACGCTTTCCCCTACCCGCCCCTTCCCACAACTGGGGCTCCGCCCCAGACCCCGGGGTCCAGGGGCGGAGCCCTGCCACGCGGCGGAACCGCATATCGATGCTGCGGGGAGGGGCGGGGCGGGCAGGGGAGCAGGCTGCCGTAGGCGTCACGATCCGTGGGACATCCCTTGGGCGAGTGGGCCGAGGTCGATGGCGGCGCAGCGCCAGCGGGCGTCGGCGCCGAGCTCGAGCCGGAACGCGAGCGCTGTGAGCCGGTCTCCGGAGGCGATCCGGGCGAACGCCTCGATCACCCCGTGCCGGGGCTGGTACTCGCCACAGCGCCGCACCACGGGCGCTGTGGCCCGCTCTCCGGCGGGCCGCAGCGGGGCGCGCGGGGCGAGCTCGATCAGCTGGTCGTAGGCGGCCGGGAGGGCGTGCCCGAGGAGGGTGTGGACGGGGCGCTGACCGCTGAGGGTGAGCACCAGGCGGTTGGCGAACCAGTAGCGCGGCAGCCGGTCCCGCTCCCGCCACGCCGCCGCGGCCGCCGCGGACCGCGATACGGCCGCGGCGCGGGACGCAGGGCTGGCGCGGTGCGCGGCTGCGTTGTGCGGTGCGCGCCGCGATACGGCCGCCGCGGCGCGGGATGCGGAGGTGGCGCGGTGCGCGGCTGCGGCGGGTGGTGCGACGGTGCCGCTGGTGGCGGTCGTGCGGTGTGGTGCGGTTGTGGTGGGTGGTGCGGTTGTGGTGGGTGGTGTCGCGTTGCGTGGTGCGGTCGCGGGTGGTGGTGGCGTGCCGCGTGGTGCGGTTGTGGTGGGTGGTGTCGCGTTGCGTGGTGCGGTCGCGGGTGGTGGTGGCGTGCGGTGTGGTGCGGTTGTGGTGGGTGGTGTCGCGCTGCGCGGTGCGGTTGCGAGTGGCGGTGTCGCGCTGTGTGGTGCGGTTGCGGGTGGTGGTGGCGTGCTGCATGGTGCGGCTGTGGTGGGTGGTGTCGCGCTGCGCGGTGCGGTTGCGAGTGGCCGTGTCGCGCTGTGTGGTGCGCTTGCGGGTGGTGGCGGCGTGCCGCATGGTGCGGTTGTGGTGGGTGGTGTCGCGTTGCGTGGTGCGGTTGCGGGTGGTGGTGGTGTGCCGCGTGGTGCGGCTGCGGGTGGTGGCGCCGCGGGCTTCGGTGTTGTGCGGGGGCGGCGGGGGTCTTTGCGGCGCGGTGGGCCGCTTCGGCCGCGTCGTCGTGCGGCCTCCCCGGTCGCGGCCGCCGTGGTCCGATCCGTCGCGCGGACGCCCTCGCCCATGCCTCTCGCCCCGTTCTCTCCGGCCCGGCCGCATACCGGGCGGTAGCTTTCGTCGGAGAGTCTTCTATCGACGGGTTTTCGGCGTTCGCAATGCGTCTGACCCGCGGCCGCGGTCGGCGTCGCGGTTCACCTATTCGGGGGATGCGGCGGCTCATCGGCCCCGGTCATCGGCTCGAGCGCGGCTCGGTCCCGTCTTCGTACGGCCCCGTCGGCCCCTGTCCCCCGAAAGGGGACCACCGGCCCTTCGCGGAAGGCTCGGGAGAGGGGACGGGCGATCGTATGCTGGGGGCCTATTGGTCTCTGATGAAAGCGGCAGCCATGCGCGTCTACGTCCCTCTGACCCTCTCCGGTCTCGCCGAGGCGTACAAGGAGGGCCACCTGGGGCCGACGCCGCTGACCGCCTACGCGGTCACCCCGGCGCTCCGCGAGTGGTATGTGTCCGACGACATCGAGGAGCTGGAGTACGCGGCGCTGAGCCGGGCCGCGCAGGCGTCGCTGCGGCTGCTCGCCGTCGACCCCCGGGCGCCTTGCCGTCGGGTCGTGGTGGCCGTGGACGTGCCCGACGGGCAGGCGGTCGCCGATCCGGACCGGGGGCTGGACCAGTCCGCGCTGGGCGAGGTGCGGATCAAGGCCGCCATACCGCTCGCGAAGGCCGCCGCCGTGCACTTGGACGCCGATGACGCCGAGCGGGACATCGCCGCGGCCGCCGACGCGCTCGGCGCGGCGGACCTCGGTGACGACGACGCGCAGTTCACCGTGGACGGCGCCGAGGACCACGAACTGCTCTGGTACGCCACCCAGGAGATCCCCAATCTGATCGAGTGATGCCCGCTGTCCGACCCTCCGGGTACGGTCGTGGGATGGGGAAGAACCACGTGACGCACCTCGTCTGGGACTGGAACGGCACGCTGCTCCACGACATCGACGCCGTGATCTCGGCGACGAACGCCTCGTTCCAGGAGATCGGGCTGCCGCCGATCACCCTCGAGCGCTATCGCGACCTGTACTGCGTCCCGGTGCCCCGCTTCTACGAGAGGCTGATGGGGCGGCTGCCCACCGACGAGGAGTGGGTGGTCATGGATGAGGCGTTCCACCGGCACTACTGGGCGCTGGCCGAGACCGCCGGGCTGGCGATCGGCGCCCGGCAGCTGCTCACCGAGTGGCAGGAGGCGGGTCTCACCCAGTCGCTGTGTTCACTGGCCCCGCATGAGTATCTGCTCCCCCTGGTGCGGACGCATGGCATCGAGCGCCATTTCGTCCGGGTGGACGGCCGCACAGGCGAGAGCAACACCGGCAAGGCCGAGCAGATGATGCGCCATATCGCCGCGCTCGAAGGGGTGCCGCCGCAGCGGATGGTGGTGATCGGGGACGCCCTGGACGACGCGGTGGCGGCGCGGCACGTGGGGGCGCGGGCCGTGCTCTACACGGGCGGTTCGCACAGCCGGTCCAGCCTGGAGGCGGCCGGGGTGCCGGTCGTGGACACGCTCGTGGAGGCCGTACGGGAGGCCGAGCGCATGGCCGACGAGTGAGCCGGGCGAAGTGAGCCGGGCGACGTGGCGACGTGGCGACGCGCCCGCCCCCCTCACACCACCGGCGCCTTCGACCGCAGCACCGCCAGGAACTCCCGCATCCACGCCGGATGGTCCGGCCACGCCCGCGACGAGATCAGCGTGCCGTCGACCACGACCTCCGCGTCCTGGTAGTCCGCCCCCGCCGCCTGCATGTCCGGCTCCAGCGCCGGATACGCGGTGACCCGCCGCCCGCTCAGGCCGCCCACGGCCGCCGTCAGCAGCGGGCCGTGGCAGATCTGCGCCACCGGCTTGTCCGCGTCGAAGAACGCCTTGCAGATCTTGCGCAGCTCGGGGTCGTTCCGCAGATACTCCGGGGCCCGGCCGCCCGGGATCACCAGGGCGGCGTAACTCCCGGGGTCCACCTCGGAGAAGGCCAGGTCGGCGGGGATCGTATAGCCCGGCTTCTCGGTGTAGGTGTCGAAGCCCTCCTCGAAGTCATGGACCACCAGGCGCAGCGTCTTGCGGCTCGGGGCCGCGATATGGACCTCGTACCCCTCCTCGCGCAGCCGCTGGTACGGGTAGAGCACCTCCAGCGATTCGGCCGCGTCGCCGGTCACCAGCAGGATCCTCGCAGCCATGCCATCAGCCATGCCACGCACCTCCAGGTCCACGCCTACCACCGTGCTTACCACCGTCCAGATCCACGGTGCATCCGCGCCCACGCTTTGCCAAGAGGGCATGAGCGGCGCATCATCGGCCCGTGCGCCCCTCCCGGTCGCTGTCCATTTCGTCAAACTTCGGGGCACGGTTTTGTACACGAACGGCTCATGACGACCCCCTGGGGAGGAGCGATAGCCTTACTGCGTGATCAGCGCGATAGTCCGTGAGGGCAACGAGGCCCTCGCTCCGCGCCCGGCGCCCCACCAGGCCCGGGCCCGAGCCGCCGCTGACCCGTGGCGCGTGGGGTCTTGGTCACTTACGGCCCAGTACACCCCGGCCATCTCCCGATCCGGCATACCGTCGTCCACGACCGGATTTTTCGCGTCGCGGCGTCATGCCACCGCCATCGATGTCACGCAACGGCGCGCGACAGGAGCCAGAGGACATGCAGACCAAGCTGGACGAAGCCAAGGCCGAGTTGCTCGAACGGGCCGCCCGGGTCGCTGAGAACAGCCCTGCCGGGGGGCAACCGGTGCAGGGCCCAGGACCGGAGACCCTGACCGCATACCTCCAGCACTACTACCTGCACACGCCTCCCGAGGACCTCGCCGACCGCGACCCGGTCGATGTCTTCGGGGCGGCGCTCTCCCACTACCGGCTCGCCGAGGTGCGTCCGCAGGGCACGGCGAACGTCCGGGTGCACACCCCGACCGTCGAGGAGCACGGCTGGACCTGCAGCCACTCCGTGGTCGAGGTGGTCACCGATGACATGCCGTTCCTGGTCGACTCGGTCACCAATGAGCTCACCCGCCAGGGGCGCGGCATCCATGTCGTGATCCACCCGCAGGTGATCGTGCGCCGTGACATCACCGGCAAGCTGATCGAGCTGCTCGACGTCTCCCCGGACGGCCCGGCCCGGAAGAAGCGGAAGAAGCTCCCGCACGACGCGGTCGTGGAGTCCTGGATCCATGTCGAGACCGATCGCGAGACCGACCGCGGCGATCTGAAGCAGATCACCGCCGATCTGCTGCGCGTCCTGTCCGATGTCCGCGAGGCCGTCGAGGACTGGGAGAAGATGCGCGACTCCGCGCTGCGCATCGCCGAGGGCCTGCCGGACGAGCCGAAGGCCGCCGAGGTCCGCGAGGAGGAGGTGGAGGAGGCCCGTGAGCTGCTGCGCTGGCTCTCGGACGACCACTTCACCTTCATCGGCTTCCGCGAGTACGAGCTGACGCAGGTCCCCACCGAGGCCGGTGGCGAGGAGGACGTGCTGACCGCGGTGCCCGGCACCGGCCTCGGCATCCTCCGCTCCGACCCGCAGCACAAGGACGCCGACGAGAGCGCCCACGCGGGCCCCGGCACCCCCGTCTCCCCGGCCTTCAACCGGCTTCCGGCCGACGCCCGCGCCAAGGCGCGCGAGCGCAAGCTGCTGGTGCTGACCAAGGCGAACAGCCGCGCCACCGTCCACCGCCCCTCGTACCTCGACTACATCGGCGTGAAGAAGTTCGACGCCGAGGGCAATGTGATCGGCGAGCGCCGCTTCCTGGGGCTGTTCTCCTCCGCCGCGTACACCGAGTCGGTGCGCCGGGTCCCGGTGATCCGCCGCAAGGTGGACGAGGTGCTCGCGGGCGCGGGCTTCGCGGCCAACAGCCACGACGGCCGTGACCTGCTGCAGATCCTGGAGACCTACCCGCGCGACGAGCTGTTCCAGACCCCGGTCGACCAGCTCCGCTCGATCGCCACCAGCGTGCTCTACCTCCAGGAGCGCCGCCGGCTGCGGCTGTTCCTGCGCCAGGACGAGTACGGGCGCTACTACTCCGCGCTGGTCTACCTTCCGCGTGATCGTTTCACCACCGATGTGCGGCTGCGGCTGACCGACATCCTGCTGGAGGAGCTGAGCGGCCGTCCGCCGGTCGACTTCACCGCCCTGCACACCGAATCGGTGCTCTCGCGGCTGCACTTCGTGGTCCGCGTCCAGCCCGGCACCGAGCTGCCCGACCTCACCGACTCCGATGTGGAGCGGATCGAGGGGCGGCTGATCGAGGCCGCCCGCTCCTGGGCCGACGGCTTCACCGACGCGCTGGTCTCCGAGGTCGGCGAGGAGCGCGCCGCCGAGCTGCTCCGCCGCTACCAGCACGCCTTCCCCGAGGGGTACAAGGCGGACCACACCCCGCGCGGCGCCGTCGCCGACCTCCAGCACCTGGAGCGGCTGAAGGACGGGGAGAAGGACTTCGCGCTCAGCCTCTACGAGCCGGTGGGCGCGGCCCACGCCGAGCGCCGCTTCAAGATCTACCGGGCCGGGGCCCAGGTCTCGCTGTCCGCGGTGCTCCCGGTGCTCAACACCCTCGGTGTCGAGGTGGTGGACGAGCGCCCGTACGAGCTGCGCTGCTCGGACAAGACCACCGCCTGGATCTACGACTTCGGGCTGCGGCTGCCGCTGCGCGAGGGCGAGGCCCTGGCCGACGACGCCCGTGAGCGCTTCCAGAACGCGTTCGCCGCGGTGTGGACCGGGCAGGCCGAGAGCGACGACTTCAACCAGCTGGTGCTGGGTGCGGGTCTTGACTGGCGGCAGGCGATGGTGCTGCGGGCCTACGCCAAGTACCTGCGCCAGGCCGGGTCCACCTTCAGCCAGTCGTACATGGAGGACACCCTCCGCAACAATGTGCACACCACCCGGCTGCTGGTCTCCCTCTTCGAGGCGCGGATGTCGCCGGAGCGGCAGCGGGCGGGCCTGGAGCTGACCGACGCCCTGCTGGAGGAGCTGGACGCGGCGCTGGACCAGGTGGCCTCGCTGGACGAGGACCGCATCCTGCGCTCCTTCCTCACCCTGATCAAGGCCACCCTGCGGACCAACCACTTCCAGAGCGCCAGCGATGGAAGCGACAAGAGGGGCCAGAAGAACGCCGACGACAAGCCGCACGACTACCTGTCGATCAAGCTGGACCCGCAGGCGGTGCCGGATCTGCCCGCGCCCCGCCCGGCGTACGAGATCTGGGTCTACTCGCCGCGGGTCGAGGGTGTGCACCTGCGGTTCGGCAAGGTCGCGCGCGGCGGCCTGCGCTGGTCCGACCGGCGTGAGGACTTCCGCACCGAGATCCTCGGCCTGGTCAAGGCGCAGATGGTGAAGAACACCGTCATCGTGCCGGTGGGCGCCAAGGGCGGCTTCGTCGGCAAGCGGCTGCCGGACCCGTCCGTGGACCGCGACGCCTGGATGGCCGAGGGCATCGCCTGCTACAAGACCTTCATCTCCGGTCTGCTCGACATCACCGACAACCTGGTCGCCGGGCAGGTCGAGCCGCCCAAGGACGTGGTCCGCCACGACGGGGACGACACCTATCTCGTCGTCGCCGCCGACAAGGGCACCGCGACCTTCTCCGACATCGCCAACGACGTGGCCCAGGCGTACGGCTTCTGGCTCGGGGACGCCTTCGCCTCCGGCGGCTCCGCCGGATACGACCACAAGGGCATGGGCATCACCGCCCGTGGCGCCTGGGAGTCGGTCAAGCGCCACTTCCGCGAGCTGGGCCATGACACCCAGACCCAGGACTTCACGGTCGTGGGCGTCGGCGACATGTCCGGTGACGTGTTCGGCAACGGGATGCTGCTGAGCGAGCACATCCGGCTGATCGCCGCCTTCGACCACCGGCACATCTTCCTGGACCCCAACCCGGACGCGGCCACCTCCTACGCCGAGCGCCGCCGCCTGTTCGAGCTGCCGCGCTCCTCGTGGGAGGACTACAACGCCGAGCTGCTGTCGGCGGGCGGCGGCATCCACCCCCGTACGGCCAAGGCCATCCCGATCACCCCGCAGGTGCGGGCCGCGCTCGGGATCGAGAAGCGGGTCGCCAAGATGACCCCGGCCGATCTGATGAAGACGATCCTCAAGGCCCCGGTGGACCTGCTGTGGAACGGCGGCATCGGCACCTACGTCAAGGCGTCCGTCGAGTCGAACGGCGATGTCGGCGACAAGGCCAATGACGCGATCCGGGTGGACGGCCAGGACCTGCGGGTCAAGGTCGTCGGTGAGGGCGGCAACCTGGGCCTGACCCAGCTCGGCCGGATCGAGTTCGCCACCAACGGCGGCCGGATCAACACCGACGCGATCGACAACAGCGCCGGTGTGGACACCTCCGACCACGAGGTGAACATCAAGATCCTGCTCAACGCCCTGGTCACCGAGGGCGACCTCACCGTCAAGCAGCGCAACAAGCTGCTCGCCGAGATGACCGACGAGGTCGGCGCGCTGGTGCTGCGCAACAACTACGCGCAGAACGTGGCGCTGGCCAACTCCGTCGCCCAGGCCCCCAGCCTGCTCCACGCCCACCAGCGGCTGATGCGCCGCCTGGGCCGCGAGGGGCGGCTGGACCGGGCGCTGGAGTTCCTGCCCACCGACCGCCAGATCCGCGAGCGGCTCTCCGCCGGGCGCGGCCTGACCCAGCCCGAGCTGGCCGTGCTGCTGGCCTACGTCAAGATCACGGTGGCCGATGAACTGATCACCACCGGGCTGCCCGACGACCCGTACCTCCAGCGGCTGCTGCACGCGTACTTCCCGCAGGCGCTGCGGCAGCGGTTCCCCGAGCACATCGACGGCCACGCCCTGCGGCGCGAGATCATCACCACGGTGCTGGTCAACGACACCGTCAACACCGCCGGTACGACGTTCCTGCACCGGATGCGGGAGGAGACCGGGGCCTCCACCGAGGAGGTCGTGCGGGCCCAGACCGCGGCCCGCGCGATCTTCGAGCTGAACCAGGTGTGGGACGAGGTCGAGGCGCTGGACACGGTCGTCGCCGCCGACATCCAGACCCGGATGCGGCTGCACTCGCGCCGGCTGGTCGAGCGCGGCACCCGCTGGCTGCTGAACAACCGGCCGCAGCCGCTCGCGCTGGCCGAGACGATCGACTTCTTCGGCGAGCGGGTCGGCACGGTCCGGGCCCAGCTGCCCAAGCTGCTGCGCGGCTCCGACATCGAGTGGTACCAGCGGATCTACGACGATCTGACCGGGGCGCACGTCCCGGAGGACCTGGCCACCCGGGTGGCGGGCTTCTCCTCGGCCTTCCCGACGCTGGACATCGTGGCCATCGCGGACCGCACCGGCAAGGACCCGCTGGCGGTCGCCGAGGTCTACTACGACCTGGCCGACCGGCTGCGGATCAGCCAGCTGATGGACCGGATCATCGAGCTGCCGCGCGCCGACCGGTGGCAGTCCATGGCCCGGGTCTCCATCCGCGAGGACCTGTACGCGGCCCAGGCCGCCCTGACCGCCGATGTGCTGTCGGTGGGCAACGGCGGCTCCACGCCCGAGCAGCGCTTCAAGGCGTGGGAGGGGAAGAACGCCGCGATCCTGCAGCGGGCCCGCACCACGCTCGATGAGATCCAGTCGTCGGAGACCTTCGACCTGGCCAATCTGTCGGTCGCGATGCGGACGATGCGGACGCTGCTGCGCACCCACAGCTGACCGCGGACGCTGCTGCGCACCCACGGCTGACGACAGCCCATACGGCTGCCGCGCCCCCGGTGGACCTCATGTCCGCCGGGGGCGTTTGTCACCCACTTGGGCGCCCCTCCAACGACCGAGCGGGCATACCGGGACGAACCCACCTAGCGTGGGAGGTCAGTGAGTGCTTCGCGCCTCGAACCGCCACCGCGTCCCGAGGAGCCTTATGCCCCGCTTCACCATCGTCATCGCCGCCTATCGCGTCCAGGGCTATCTGAGCGCCTGCCTGGACTCCGTGCTGACGCAGTCGTATCCCGACCTCGAGGTGGTCGCCGTGGACGACCGCTCACCGGACCACTGCGGCGCGATCATCGACGCGTACGCGGCACGCGACAGCCGGGTCGTGCCCGTGCACCAGCGGGTCAACTCCGGTCCTGGCCGGGCCCGTAACGCCGGGGTCGAGCGGGCGAGCGGGGACTATCTGCTCTTCCTGGACGGCGATGACACCCTCGCCCCGGGCACCCTGAAGGGCCTCGCCGACCGGCTCGCCCTCACCCACGACCCGGAGATCCTCTACTTCAACCACGTGCGCACCTACTGGTCGGAGCGCCGGGCCCCCAGCCTCTTCGGGGAACTGCTGGCCTCGGCGGGCACCGATGTCTTCTCCGTCGTCGAACGGCCGGAATTCCTGCGGCTGTTCGCGATGTCGTCCAATCGCGTCTATCAGCGGGATTTCTACACCCGCCACGGCTTCGCGTTCAGCGAGGGCATCTACGAGGACGCCCTGCTCTCGTACAAGACGATGCTCACCGCGCGGCGGATAGCCTGTGTGGATCTGGTGGGCCTGGAATACCGGCAGCGGCGGGTCGGGGCCAGTACGGGAAGCCCCGGCGAGAAGCACTTCATCATCTTCCAGCAGTACGCCCGGCTCTTCGACTTCCTCGACGACCGGCCACATCTGGATCCGCTGCGCCCGCTGCTCTTCGAGCGGGCCGTATCGCATTTCCTGTTCTGCCTGGACCGCACCTCCCGGGTGGCGACGGCGGACCGGCCGCGCTTCTTCGCCCGGGCCGCCGAGTGGTACCGCGCCCATCTCCCGGCCGGGTTCACCCCGCCGGTCGAGGGCCGGTGGCGCTTCGAGGCGCTGGCGTCCGGCTCCTTCCTCCGCTACCGCGAGCACGAGCTGGCCGTACGGGCGGCCGCCGGGGCCCGCAAGCTGCGCCGGACCGTCCGGCCGCCGCTGGCGGCGCGCGCCAAGCAGGGCCTGTACCGGCTGCACCGGCAGCGTCCCGTCGACCCCCACCTGGCCGTCTACTCCGCGTACTGGGGGCGCGGGGTGCTGTGCAATCCGGGGGCGATCTACCACAAGGCACGGGAGCTGGCACCGGAGATCCACGGAGTGTGGGCGGTCAGGAAGTCGGCGATCGAGACCCTTCCGGAAGGCGTCGACTACGTCGTCACCGGCACCCGCGACTTCTACCGCACGGTGGCCCGCGCGAAATACCTCATCAACAACGTCAATTTCCCCAATGAGGTGGTGAAGCGGCCGGGCACGGTGCATCTGCAGACCTTCCACGGCACCCCGCTCAAATGCATGGGCCTGGACCAGCAGCGCTATCCCGCCGCCGCGGGCGGAATGAGCTTCGGCAATCTGCTCAAGCGCATCGACCGCTGGGACTTCGCCCTCTCCTCCAATCCGCACTCCAGCCAGATCTGGGAGCGGGTCTACCCCGCCGGGTACCAGCTGCTGGAATACGGATATCCGCGCAATGACGTCTTCTTCACCGCGACCGCGGCGGACATCCGGCGGATCCGCGCGGAGTTGGGAATCCCGGCCGGGAACACCGCACTCCTCTACGCGCCCACCCTCCGCGACTACCAGAAGGGGTTCACCCCCCGGCTGGACCTGGAGCGGATCAGTCGCGAACTCGGCCCCGAGACCACGCTGTTGGTGCGGGCCCACTACTCCTACCGGCCGCAGGACGATCTGGCCCGGCTCCAGGAGGCCGGGCTGGTGATCGACGTCTCGCGCCACCGGTCGGTGGAGGAGCTGTGCCTGGCGGCCGACGCGCTGATCACCGACTACTCGTCGATGATGTTCGACTACGCCCTGCTGGACCGGCCCGTCGTGATCTACGCCGACGACTGGGACATCTACCGCTCCTCCCGCGGCGTCTACTTCGACCTGCTGTCGGGGTCCCCCGGTGAGACCCCGGGGGCCGTCGCCCGCACCGAGCGGGAGCTGGTCGAGGTCTTCCGCGAGGGCCGCTGGTGCGACGCGGCCGCGACCGCGCTGCGCACCGCCTTCCGGGCCCGCTTCTGCCGGTTCGACGACGGCCACGCGGCCGAGCGGGTGGTGCGGGCCCTGATGCTGGGCCAGGACATCGCGCTCCCGCTCGCCCCCACGCCACGGACGCGGCCCCTGGCGGACAGCGCCCCGGCGGGGCCGCGCGGAGGCGTCCTCACCGCCGAGTGACCGATCCGCCGCGCGGTCCGGCGGTCCGGCGTGCGGTCCGGCGGTCCGCCGTTTGTGTCCCCGATTGGCCGTGTCCCCGATTGGCCGTGTCTCAAGGTCCGCCGAGTGACCCCGACCCCGACCCGTCGAGAGCCCGGAGTCAGGAGGCCGTCATGCCCGCTCTGTCCCGACCTCGTGTCAGTGTGATCATCCCCGCCTACAACGCCCTGCCGGAGCTGACCCGGGCCGTCACCTCCGCGATGGACCAGACCCTGGGCCCGGACCGGGTCGAGATCATCGCGGTGGACGACGGTTCGACCGACGGCACCGGCGAGGAGCTGGATCGGCTCGCCCGCACCTGCCCCTCGCTCCACGTCATCCACCAGGAGAACTCCGGCTGCGCGGGCGTCCCCCGCAACACCGGGCTGGACCACGCCCGGGGCGACTTCGTCTTCTTCCTCGACTCCGACGACTATCTGGGCCCGGACGCGCTGCGCCGCATGGTCGCCATGGCCGACGCCCACGGCACCGACGTCGTCCTCGGCAAGATAGCCTCCGTGGGCGGACGGGCCGTGCCGCGCGCCGTCTTCCAGCGCAACCAGCCCCGTACGGACATCTTCTCCTCCCACGCCTATCTGACCCTGGGCCCGTGGAAGCTGTTCCGCCGCTCCCTCATCGAGCGGCTGCACCTGCGCTTCCCGCCCTACCGCAACTGCGAGGACAAGCCGTTCACCGCGGCCGCCTACCTCAACGCCTCCGGTATCTCGGTGGTCGCCGACTACGACTGCTACTACGTCCGCTACCGCGAGAACCGCACCAACCTCACCCTCACCGCCTCCGACCTCGCCCACCGCATGGACGGCACCCGGCTGTGCTTCGAGACCGTGGCCCGCTATCTGGAGCCGGGCCCGCGCCGGGACCAGATCATGCGCCGCCATGTGGAGTGGGAGCTGTGCGGCCCGATGCGCGCCCTGCTGCCCCGGGAGAGCGAACAGGACGCGCGGGAGAAGTACTTCCCCGAGTTCCGGCACTGGGCGAGCACCTGGGTGACCGACGCCCTCTTCCAACGGCTCGACGCCCCCGACCGGCTGCTGATCCATCTGCTGCGCGCCGACCGCTTCGACGATGTGCTGACCGTGGCCCGGAACGCCAAGAAGGACGAGCGGCGCGGCCATCTCGTCGACAAGGGCCGGGTCTACTGGCTGCACCCCTTCTTCCGCGACCACGCCGCCGCCGTCCCCGACATCTGCTTCGACGTGACCGACCGGCTGCCGGTCCAGCACCACCTGGAGGCGGCGAGCTGGCACGGCGGGGTGCTGCGGCTGGCCGGGCACGCGTACGTCGAGGACGTCGACTCCCTCGACCCGGCCACCGAGATCGTGCTGCGCAAGTACCGGGCCGACCGCCCCGAGGTCCGGGTGCCCACCACGCCGTGCCTGTCCGCCCATCCGCTGCCGGGGGAGGGGCGGCGGTACGAGATGGCGGGCTTCACCGCCGAGATCGACCCGGCCACCGCGGACGGCGGCGCCCCGCTGGAGCGGGGGCTGTGGAACATCTACCTGGACGTCCGCGCCCAGGGCGTCAGCCGTACGGTGCGGTTCGGCAACCGCCGCGAGGGCGGTGAGGTCACCCATCCCACCCGGCGCCGTGTCACCACCTCCCAGGGTCCGGTGACGGTGGTGCCGTACTTCACCCCGTACGGCAATCTCTCGCTCGACGTCGGCGAGGTGGCCCACCCCCTCGACCCGCCCTGCCAGGTGCTCCGGACGATCTGGCGCACCCGCGGCACGCTGCTGGTCGGCGGCCGGCTGACCGAGGAGGCGCTGCGGGACGGCGGGGTGCTGCGGCTGCGCGCGGAGACGGGGACGGGCGCGGTGCACGAGGTGCCGGTGCGCGGTGAGCCGGGCGGCTCCGTGAACGTCTTCACCGCCCTGCTGCCGATCGGGCGCCTGGGCGCGGGCTGCTGGACGCTGAAGCTGATCATGGAAGGACCCGGGGAGGACGCGCCGCGCCGCACCGCGATCGTGCCGTACTTCGACCGGCTGGCCGCCACCCGCTGGCTCCGCTTCGGCTGCCGTCCGTACTACGCCAAGCCGGTGGCCCTGGGCCCGGCGCGGGCCCTGGGCCTGGAGGTGGCTCCGATCAAGGTCGTCACGGGGGTGCGGCGGCGGCTGGGGTGGTGAGCGGGACAGATTCCCCTACCCGCCCCTTCCCACAACTGGGGCTCCGCCCCAGACCCCGCTCCTCAAACGCCGGAGGGGCTGAAATCAGCCCGTCCGGCGATTGAGGACACGCCCGAAGGGCGTCCCGGGGTCCAGGGGCGAAGCCCCTGGTAACGGGAAGGGGCGGGTAGGGGAAAGCGTCGATATGCGGCTCCGCCGCGTGGCCCGCCGCAGGCGTCCGGCGGTCAGTTCAGGCCCAGCCGGTTGCGTACGGCGGCGAGCAGCCGGACCGGGGCCACCCGCAGTTCCAGGGTCACCTCGCCGCGCCCCATGAGCGGCTTGGCGTAGTACGGCCGGCCGCGCCGCACCCAGCGGGCGCCGGGCAGCCGGGCGGGCGGCGGCACGGGCGCGGCGGGCGCGTTGCGGCCCGCGCCCTGGTCGCCGGGGGCGACGACGGCCAGCGTCACCGTCCACCGGCCGCGGCCCAGGTCCCGCACCGGCAGCCGGGCGGTGAAGGCGCCCGCCGGATGCCCCGCGGCGAACCGCACCGGATGGTCGTGGACCCTTCCGTCGGTGTGCTCGGCGCGCAGCCGCAGCATCCGCCCGCGCGCCGGGGTGCCGGGCGGCAGCAGCCGTCCGGCGACGACGAGGGTGCCCTTGTCCGACGGATGCCACACGGCCTCCGTCACCTCGCAGGGCGCCCCGCGCGGGGCCGGGCCGATGTCGAGGGAGAGATTGCGGTACGGGCTGGTGAAGTACGGCGTGACCCGGGCGCGCAGCCCGGGCCCGGCGGCCACCACCCGGCGGGCGGTGCCGATGTCGAGCAGGTCGTCATGGCGGTTGCCGAACCGTACGGTGCGGCTGATGCCCTGGGCGCGGACGTCGAGGAAGACGTCCCAGACCCCGGGGCGCAGCGGTGAGCCGCCGTCGGCGGTGGCGATGTCCACGTCGGCCTCGAACTGGGCCGGGTCGTTCTCGGCGGTGGCCTCCACCGGGATCCGTACCTCGTCCCGCGCCTCGCGGCGGCGCAGCACCAGCTCGGCGCGGTCCTCCTCGGGGTCGGCCTCCAGCCCGTCGATGGCCGCCCGGCCGCGCACCCGCAGGGTGCTGCGGCCGTGCCAGCCGGCGCCCGCGAGGTGGTGACGGACCGGCAGCCGGTCGGTGACGTCGAAGCAGGCGTCGGGGACCTCGGCGTCGGGGTCGCGGAAGAAGGGGTGCAGCCAGTAGACGCTGCCCTTCTCGACCAGATGGCCGCACCGGGCGTCCCGCTTGGCGTTGCGCACGACGGACAGCAGATCCTCGTAGCGGCCGGTGCGCAGCAGATGGACCATCAGCCGCTCGGGCGCGGTGAGGGTGGAGAAGAGCGCGTCGGAGCAGTGGGCCAGCGCCCACCGGCGCAGCTCGGGCAGGAACCGCTCGCGGACCTCGGTCTCGTCCTCGCGCGGCAGCGCGCGCAGGGCCGGGCACAGCTCGCGCCGGATGTGGTGGCGCATCACCGCGTCGCGGCGGGCCCCGGCCCTGGTGTGCCGGGCGGCGGTCTCGAACAGCGGCCGCATGGCCTCGACGCGCTCGGCGAGACCGGGGGCGGCGCGGCCCCGGTTCGGACCCAGGTGGTAGCAGTCGTAGTCGGCGACGACGGAGATCCCGGAGGCGTTGAGGTAGGCGGCCGCGGTGAAGGGCTTGCCCTCGCCGTGGCGGAGGTGGGTGGGGAAGCGCAGCCGGAGCCGTTCGATGAGGGAGCGGCGGAAGAGCTTGCACGGCTCCAGGCTGGCGTAGGCGTGGGAGCTGTGGATGTCGGTGCGCAGCTGGTTGTGGCGGAAGACCGCCTTGGGGACGCCGCGCCCGTCCGGGGAGACCATCTTGCCCAGGACCACGTCCGTGCCGTTCTGGTCGGCCATCGCGACCATGCGGCGCAGCGCGTCGGGCGCGAGCCGGGCGTCGGCGTCCAGGAAGAAGACGAAGTCGCCGGTGGCGCGGGCCAGCCCGGTGTTGCGGGGGCCGCCGGTGCCGCCGCGGCAGGGGTGGGGGTTACGGACCACATGGAGCGAGGGGCAGCCGGCGGCGAGCCGGTCCAGCTCCTCCGCGGTGCCGTCGGCCGATCCGTCGTCGACGGCGATGATGTCGAGGCGGCTGAGCCCGAGGGTCTGCTCCATGGCGGAGGTGACGGCCCGGGTGATCCCGGGCATGGCGTCACGGGCGGGGACGATCACGCTGACACGGGGAGGCGGGCCGGGGCGGTGATTGCGCGGCATGCTGGCTCCGGAGGGTGTGCGGGGGGCTCAGGAGGCGTGGGAGGGGGGCTCCTGGGGACGGGGCCGGGGGTGGAAGCTCATGGTGAGGGCCTGGGGTGAGGTCCGGGTGTGGGAAGTGCTGCTACCGGGTGACGTAGATGTGGGGTGTCGTGTTGCCGGCGATGTGGGGTGTCGTGTTTGCCGACGGGTGCGTGGTCTCGCTACCGGGTGATGGACCAGCGTCCGGCGCCGGGCGGTGAGGTCGTGTGGAGGTCGCGCAGCCGGACGACCGCCTCTCCCTTCTCGGCGAGCGCGTCGACGGCGTCGGAGAAGCGCTGGATGGACGGTGGTGTGGCGGGGCCGAGGAGAAACTCCTTCACCTCGTGGCGGGCGGTGCGCAGCTCGTCGAGGGAGGGGTCGAAGAGCGGGCGCAGGAGGTTGTCCATTCCGGATGCCCCGGGACCGAGCGGATAGGCCGCCCTGGCCATGACGTGTCGCCGCCGGAACTCCTCTTCGCCGATCCCCGCCGGGGCGGTGAGGGCGTACGGCTTGAGGGTGGCGAGGAAGTCGCCGACCACGTCGGAGGGGTTGCCGATCAGCAGATCGGCCTGGTCGAAGCAGGAGTGGAGGGTGGGGGTGTCCCCCTCGATCACCTGGTGGAGCCAGGGCGGTGAGGCCGCCCAGTGGGCCTGGTGCCACTCCCGGCGCAGGCCTTCGGCCTCGGTGAGCAGGGCCGGATCGGGGGCGGCGCGGTCTCTGGTGAGCATGGCCTCGTCGGCGTCCGCCCGGCGCAGACGGGCGTCCAGTGCGGCGATGCGCTTGGTCAACTCGGCGCGGTGGCGGGCGGCTTCGGTGTGCGGGGTGTCGGCGTCGCCGGGCGCTTCGCCGAGGGCGTCTGGGGCGAGGGCATCGGCGGCGAGGGCGTCGGCGGCGAGGGCGTCCTTGCCGGGACCGTTCTTGCCGAGACCGTCCTTGCCGGGGGCGTCCGCGGCGCGGGCGTCCGCCGCGAGGGCCTGCGCGGCGCGCCGCTCGTTCG
The DNA here is from genome assembly GCF_014712245.1 of Streptomyces sp. 5-10. NCBI lineage: Bacteria > Bacillati > Actinomycetota > Actinomycetes > Kitasatosporales > Streptomycetaceae > Streptomyces > Streptomyces sp. 5-10. Next base: position 159,602 of record NZ_JACVYG010000012.1, on the reverse strand, counting down.
CGGCCTGGATCAGGGCGGCGATACGGCGGTGGGCGGCGCGGTCCTCGGGGGAGCGGTGGCCGGTGGGCGGATGCGGCCGGTAGAGCACGCGGACCGGGGGTTCGCTCTCCAGCAGGGCTCGTACGATCGGCTCGCCCGCCGCGAGGTCACGGGTGGGCGTGTACAGCACGGTGGGCAGGGACGCGGGCATGGGCGCGGTGGCAGGACCGGCTCCCGCGACGCGCAGGCCGTCGAGCTGGGGGCGGCCGATCTCCACGATGTCGGCGTCCTCGACGCCGACCGCGGCCTGGACATAGCGGCGGCGCCCCGCCTCGCCCGCGACCCACACCTGGTCGTAGACCTTGCTGTACGGATCGACGGCGGCGGTCTCGTCGCCGTCGCCGGGGGCCAGGAAGACGTGCTGCATGGTGGGGATCCGCAGGAGGTGGATGTTCCGGCCGGTGTTGGCGGGGTAGAGCGCAACCCGTACTCCGCTCAGGTCCAGCTGCGAGAGGTGGGCGGCGCTCGGCACGCACAGCACCGGCAGCGGGGTCGGCTCCAGGGACTCCAGCAGCTCCCGTTCGCGCAGGATGACCAGGGACGGGGTGTGCAGCGCGGCCACGGGCCCCAGCCATCGGGCGACCTGGTCGGCGCGTTCGCGCGGGCCGGAGAAGTAGAGCACCGTGCGGGGGCGGTGCCGGATCAGCCAGGCGTCCACCTCGGCCAGCACCTCGGCGGCGCCGGGCAGCCGACGGGTGGCCCGGACCAGGTACGGAACGAGCGCCACCACCGTGATCAGGGAGGACCCGGCGGCGAGCGTGAGCGCCGCCACCACCCAGCGGGCGTCACCGGTCGTCAGCGACGCGGTGAGCCCGAGCAGGGCGGACAGCTCGTAGACCAGGATCCGCTGACCGGGCCATTCGGTGAGTCTGCGGGGCGGCCGGTCGCTGATGTTCAGCCGGCGCAGATCGATGTTGCGGGCCGCGACCGCGAGGGCGCGGCGCCGCCGGATGAGGGTGGTGAGCGCGGCGTGCAGGGCCTGCCCGGCGAGCAGGCACAGCACCAGCGTCATGGCCGCGGCGAGGCCGATGGGGCCGGTGACGTGGAGTCGGCCGAGCAGGAGGAGCAGCAGGACGCAGCGGAACTCGAAGCGTGACGTGGCGCCCATGTGGAGCCGCCCCAGACGGGTCATCAGCCCCGGCGCGGTGCGGTGCAGCAGCAGCTCGCAGCCGCACCCGGCCAGCCCGGCGGCCGCGAAGACCCCTCCGGCCCCGGTGAGCGCCGCCACCGCCATGGTCACCAGACACCCGGTCAGCGCGGCGAAGGCCACGAGACCGCGGGGGCTTTCGATACCGAGGCGGTTCATGACGCGTGCCCTTCGCGGCGGATGAGTCGTCCTGACTGCACACTGTAGGCGAATAGTCGTATTTATGCCTTTTGTTGTCGTGCGGAGTGGGTGAGGTGAGGGTGCGGTGAGGGTGCGCGTGGGGAAGCGCGGGATCTCCAAGCAGGCGGCGGTCGTGCTCCCGATGGCCGTCATGCTCGGGCTGGGACTGTGGGGGCTGGACCGGGGCACGATGTGGCGCGATGAGTCCGCGACGTACCAGATGGCCCGGCGGACCCTCCCTCAGATCCGCGACGCGCTCGGCACGGTGGACGCCGTCCACGGCCTCTACTACCTGCTGATGCACCCGGTCCTGGCCCTGCGGCCCTCCGAGGTGACCATGCGCCTGCCCTCGGTACTCGCCGCCGTGACCGCCACCGCCCTCGTCGCCACCCTGGGCTGCCACCTCGCCCGCCCCCGGGTGGGCCTATGGGCCGGCCTCCTCTACGCGACCACGCCGGTGGTCACCCACTACGCCCAGGAGGGCCGCTCCTACGCCTTGGTCGCGGCGAGCGCGACCGGGGCGACGTACCTGCTGGTGGACGCGGCGGGGCTGGCGCCGGGGACGAGCCGAGGGGGCAGACGGGCGGACCGGCCCGCGCGGGGTCCGGCCCTCGCGCCGGGCGGGGGAGCGGCCCTCGCGCCGGGGCCCGCGGCGGGTTCGGCCCCCACGCCCACACCCGGTACCGGGGCGGCGTCCCGCCCGGCCGGGCGGGTGGGTGAGGCGGCGCCGGGCATACGGGTCCGTCCGGCCGTACGGGCCCGCGGCGACGTGCCCCGCCTGGAGCCGGGTCCGCCGGGCGGGCCCGAGGCGAGGGGCCATGCGGCAGGGTGGCGCTGGGCGGCGTACGGGGGCGTGGTGGCCGTGACCGCGCTGCTGCACGTGTTCGCGGTGCTCATGCTCGCCGCGCACGCGTTGACGCTGCTCGTCTCGCGCGCCCCGCGCCGCGTGTGGTGGGGCTGGGGGAGCGCGGCGGCGGGCGCGGTGGGGGCGGTGGCGCCGCTGGCGTTGGCGGCCCGGCGGCAGAGCGCGCAGATCGCCTGGATGCGCCATCCGACGCCGGGTCGGCTGTGGGCGGTGGTCGAGGACTTCGCGGGCCCCAGCGCGCTCGTCCTCGCCGTCAACCTCCTGCTGATCGCGATCGCCGTGATCCGCCCCCGCCGGCGCTCGCTGACCGCGGTGGCCCTGCCCCTGATCTGCGTCCCGCCCGTCCTCCTCTTCGCCTTGGCCCTCCACCGCCCCTGCTTCCACGAGCGCTACCTCCTCTTCGCCCTGACGGGCATCCCGCTACTGGCCGCGGCGGGGGCCGACCGCCTGGCGGGGGCGGCGGCGGGTCGGCTGGGCCGGGGGGAGACCGCACGGCCGGCCGCAGCGGGGGCGGACCCGCCGGTCGGGGTGTTGGCGGACGGGGCGCCCGGGGCGGGGGTGGACCGGCCGCCCAGGGCGGTGGCAGGACGTCTGGCCACAGCGGGTGCGGACCGGTACCGGTTGGCGGGGGCGGTGACGGGTCGGCTGGGCCGGGGGAAGGCCGCTCGGCCGTCCGGGGTGGTGGGGGACCGGCCGGTCAGGGCGGTGGCCGACGGGCTACCCAGGGCCGTGGCGAGTCGACTGGCCCGGGCGGTGGCCGGTCGCCGCCGCGCCGTGGTCGCCGCGGCCGGGGCCTTCGCGGTCGGCTGCGCGTTCGTCTGGCAGTTTCCGCTGCACCAGCGGGAGCGGGAGCCGTTGAGCCGTCAGGACGACCTGGCCGCGCTGTCCGCCGCGGTGGGGCGCCTCACCCGACCGGGTGAGCCCGTGCTGTACGACCCACCCAAGGAACGGCGGATCGCGATCGCCTATCCGCGCCCCCTCGCCGGGCTGCGCGACATCGCGCTGGCCACCCCCGGCCCGGCCTCCGGCACGCTCTACGGGGTGGACGTCGGCCCCACCGAGCTGCTGCGACGGCTGGACGGGACGCGGTCAGCATGGCTGATCGCGGCCGACGAGCCGGAGGCACGCAGCCCGAAGGCGGCCACGCTGACGGGGCACTTCCGGCTGGCGTACTCCCTGTGCCTGCCCGGCATCCGCCTGGAGCACTATGTGCGGACGGGGCTCGCGCACGGAACCGAGGGCCCCGGGGCACCGCCGACCGAGGACCTTGGGGGTCACGCCGCTGACCGGGGCCAGGGTCCGCTGAGGACTTCGGGGGTCACGCCGCTGACCAGGGGCTTCGAGGGCGGGCACCGCTGACCGAGGGCCCCACCGATCACTCGCGCGAGCCGCTGCTGCGGGCCCCGATGGTTACGCGCGGCGAGCCGCTCCGGGGTTCGCGGTGGTCACCTGCCCGCACGGTGAGCCCCTCCCCGTAGACCCCGGTGGTCCCCCGCGCAGCGAATCGCTTGCGAGACCCCCGCTGCCCACCCGCGGCACCCAACCACCCCCCAGGCCCCCGCCGCTCCCCCGCACCGGGAGCCGTTCAGGGCTCCGGGGCGGAGCCCCGGTGGGGGTGAGGGGGCGGAGCCCCCTCTTTCGGGAAGGGGCGGGGTGGGGCAAGCCACCACTCACCCCCGCAACGACCCGCTCCCCGTAGCCTGCGCCCCCGGAGCCCGCCGAGCCGGAACGACGGCGCGACGCGCCAACGCGGCGGCGCCCGCCAGCCGCAGCAGCCCCGTGAGCGGGACCCGCGCCGCACCGCGCGGCCCCGTACGCGGCACCCGCGCCGCACCCCGCGCCGAGCGATACGGCGCGTTCCACCCGTAGGGGAACGACGCCTTGTCCGTCGTGATGATGTTCGTCGTCTCGTCGCACGCCAAAATCGCGATCAGCCACCGCCGCACCACCCGGTGAAAGGCGGGCGTCAGCGGCCGCGGCGCCAGCAGCCAGTCGCGGCACTGCCCGCTCACCGCCGACCGGTACGTGGTCTCGTCGTAGCGGTGCCAGGGCGCCTCCGGGGTGATCGGGTGGAGGCCGTAGTCCATGGCGGTCAGCGGCGCCAGGGCGGTGCGCAGCGCGTTGTGGTCCGCCCCGGGGAGCAGTTCGCACACGATCCACGGCCGGTGACGCCGGACCGTGTCGTACGACCCGCGCAACACCGCCGCCTCCAGCGTCTCCACGTCGATCTTGATCAGATGCGGGGCGAGACCGCGCTCCCCGGTGAACGCGTCGACCGTCGTGACCGGCACCGTGACCGACTCGGTGTGCCGGCGGTGGGCCGGGTTCAGCGAGTTGGAGGACTCCGACTTGAGGGAGAAGTACAGCTCGGCGGTGCCCGGTTCGTCGGCCAGCGCGGTCTGCTGCACCTCGAAGCCGAGCCGGTTGCACTCCCGGATCCGGCGGCACAGCGCGGCCGTCTCCGGCGTCGGCTCGAACGCGATGGCCCGCGGCCCGCGCCCGCCGTCCCCGTACACCGCGCTGATCAGCGCCGAGTACAGCCCGATGTGCGCGCCGATGTCGTACACCGCGCTGCCCTCGGGCGCCTGCTGGGCCAGGGCCAGCAAGGTGGCCTGGGTGGTCGGCTCGTAGCCCGCGAGCCCGGCGCGCCGCAACTGCCGTTGCACGGCGGTCTGCTTGCGGCTGAGCACATTGAGCGCCCGCGGATACGGCCCGCCCGACTCGAGGACGTCCGGGTTCAGGGGAAGGGTGATGGCGAGGGGCATGGCTGCCGCGTCTCCTGTCGGGTGACGGCCCGCTCCAGCGGGCTGGGGAGGGGGAAGTAGGCGTCGAGGAAGGGGCGGACCAACGCCAACTGGTCCTCGAGGTCGTGCTCGGAGGAGACCGTGTCGTTGAGGCAGAACGCCTGGCAGTGGCGCGCCCGCAGCAGTCTGGCCAGCCGGGTGCGGACGGTGGGCTGGGCCAGGTCGAAGTAGTCGTAGCGCAGATGGGCGGGGACCGCGCGCCCGGTCAGGAACGCGTAGTAGTGGTGGAGCGAGGACGGTACGGAGATGTCCGTCGTCGAGCGCACCCGGCTGGCCATGGTCGCGCGGACCGCGTCCGGGAACTCCTTCTCGATCTCGGCGAGCACGCTGGTGCGCAGGGCGTGCGGGGTGTGCTTCATCTTCTGGGTGATGGCCGGGCCGAACCGCTCCTCCAGCAGCGCCCGGTTGTTCTTGCCCGCCGCCGATACGGGCACGTCACCGGGGCCCACAGGGGTCAGCGGGATCAGCGCGCGGGAGGGGAAGAACTTGGAGACGCCGTTGGCCAGGAAGAAGTCCTGCGGGGTGACCGGCGAGCCGAGGAAGACGTCGTCGTTGAAGTAGAGGAAGTGCTCGGCGAGCCCGTCGATGTGGTGCAGCCGGGTCTCGATGGCATGGGAGTTGAAGGTGGGCAGCACATCGGGGTCGTCGAAGATGTCGTGGTGGTCCACGACGGTGATCCCTGGGTGCGAGACGTCCAGCCAGTCGGGCACCTGACGGTCGGTCACCAGGTAGATGTGGCGCACCCAGGGGGCGTACAGGTACAGCGAGCGCAGCGAATAGCGCAGCTCGTCGCGGTTGGCGTAGCGGGCGGGGTTGGCGGCCTGGGCGTGGTAGCCCGTGCCCGCGAGGGCCGCCCGCCGCCGCTGCCACTGCGGGTCCGAGCCGTCCACCCAGGTGTAGACGACGTCGATGGGGAAGCGGACCTCGTCCGGCAGCCGGGTCACGAACTCCGGGCGGGTGCGCACCAGCGGCCCCGGCTGCCAGCCGATGGGCGGGGCGAGCCGGGTGAACAGCTGGTCGGGGGCGCGCACCGGCTCGCCCACGAGCGGTACGGACGCGGTGGTGCGGTTGAAGCGCGGCGCGATCAGCACCCGCTCCTCGCCCTGCCCGCCGGGCTCCCAGAACTCGATGTCGCAGCCGTGCGCCGGGCCGAGGACCAGCCGTCCGCCCGGTCCGGTGTGGAAGCGGGTGAAGCGGACCACGGGGGCGGCGGCCAGCCGCCGCCAGGCCCGTCGGGTACCGCCGAGCCGGGGCGGGGGCGCCGGGCGGCCCCGCCCCGGGGGCAGCGAGACGTACCCCGCCTCCTCGGCGCACAGCGCGGCCAGCGCCTTGACCACCTCGGCCCGCTGATCGGCCCGTACGCCCACGGCCGAGCCGACGTTGCTGTAGCAGCGGACCACGAAGTGGTCGATCCGCGCCCGGTCCAGCGCCTCGCACACCAGCCGCAGGTTCTCGGCGCGCGCGAACAGGGGGGTGGGGGAGGGGACCAGGGTCGCCACCAGGGCGCCGCCCCGTCGGTCGGCGATCACCATCCGGCCGGCCCCCGCCAGCAGCCCGGCCCGCCGCATCCGGCGCCGCGCCCGGCGCAGCCGCAGCGCGCCGGATGCGGCCGACAGCCCGCCCAGGCCCCGCATGGCCGCCCGGCGCAGCCCGGGGACGGTCACGGCGACGACCGCGCGGCGCAGCGGCAGCGGGACTGTACGCCGGTATCCGCGCACCAGCGGCGGCGGATCGGCGAGCCAGGGGCGGGGGGCGGTGGGCGGTGCGGTGAGGGGCATCGTGAACCGGGGCACGGCGCATCCCATCGGTTGACGCGGCATGGATGGTTTCTCACACCATCATCTGAACGCCCGCCGGATGGGGCGGCGCCATGGCGGATCACCCGCAAAAGCCCCCCGTTCGGCCGAACGCCCGGCCTGGCCCGTGGGCGGGTGCCGACGGTCGAGCTTCGTTCTTTGGGGGAGTTCGCGGCCCGCCGGGCCCTCGCGTACGAGGGTCCGGCGGGCCCGGAATGACGACGTGGACCGGCCCCTGGCCGACTCAGGGACGGCGGTGAGAGGCTGTCCGGCTTGGTTACAGCCCGACCGGGTTGAGGTAGGTGGCCGGGTGGGTGGCGCCGTCCTGCTTGAGGATCTGGCCGCCGAACGGCCACTTCAGGGTGAAGTGCTCCGTCTCGTTCGGCGGGGTGACCAGGAACTTCGCCGGAACGAACTTCTCCTTCTGCGGCGTGGACGCGGCCACCGGGAGCAGGGTGATGCTGAAGTCCGTCGTGTCTCCCGGCCCCAGGACCATCTTCTCGGGCGTCTTGGAGGAGCGCGCCAGCGACCAGGTGCCGTCGGTCGCCTGAGCGCCGATCATGTCGACACCGGCGAAGCCGGACAGGGTGCAGGTGCGGTTGCTCTGGTTGGTGAACCAGATGTACGCCTGGGTTTGCCTCTCGGTCTGGTCCATCTCCGGTCTGGCGTCCTCCCCCGTGGCGAAGCCCGCCTTCAGGTCGGCGGTGTGGCAGCGGGTCGGCGCGGCCTTGGCGGTGGCGGCCGAGGCCGGTATGGCGGTAGCGGCAGTACCCGCGACGACGAGGGCCGCAAGGGCCACTGCGGTCAGCTTGCTCTTCATGAAGTGTGGGGTTCCCCTCGCATAAGAATCGGCGCGCGATGTCGTGCGCGCCTGCGCACCGAAAGATGTGCGATGCATGGGGGAGGTTCCGTGTGCCGGAGGGCCTATTTCGGACAGCCAGGCTCCCAAGTGGAGCCGTATTGAGGGAACTTATCCGGTGCGGGCCGTTGCGGCGTCGTGGGGCGGACACCGCAACGGCGACCAGGCAAAACGGGGATCAGAGGCTGCGGCCGGTCGTCAGCTCATCAACAAAGGCGGTCCAGGAGGTCGCCGGGAAGACCAGCGCGGGACCGTCAGGCCGCTTGCTGTCACGGACGGGGACGACGCCGGGTATGCCGTCGGCCACCTCCACGCAGTTGCCACCCGCCTGATTGCTGTAGCTGCTCTTGCGCCACGCGGCGCCGTTCAGATCGGGACGGGACACTCGCTCCACGGTGGTTGCCCTCCATCACGGATCGGATCATGTCGAGCGACATGAGCGGGGGCAGAGACGCCGCCCGCAGCCGATCGTAGGACAGCGCGTAGTGCTTCACATCCTTTGGTTCCTCGACGAGTTGACCGAAGTCTGCACCTTCTTTGTAGGCGACCTCGTCGCCCTCCGGCAGGGTCAGCACGGTCAGGGATCCGCCCATCGCTTCATGTCCGCCCTGGTCGAACGGCAGCACCTGCACGGTGATGCCTGGTTCGGCGGCTGCTTTCAGCAACCGGTACAACTGGGCTCGCATGAGCGAGTGGCTACCGATCGGGCGCCGTAGCACCGCCTCGTCCAGGACGACCCATAGCTCGGGCCGGTCCGGTGAACGCAGCCGCTCCTGTCGTCCGAGGCGAGCGGTGACGCGCTCCTCCAACTGCTGCTCCCCACTGAGTAAGGGATCGAGGCTCAGTACTGCCCGCGCGTAGTCCCTCGTCTGCAACAGACCGGGCACCACCTGCGCGGCGTACTCACGAATGGACACCGCTCGCTCCGAGTACGCCATGAACGCCCGCGACCAGTCCGGGAACGCCTCCCGGTAGACGTACGGCCACATGTCCACCAGCAGGCTGTCCGCCCCCAGGACGGTGTCGAGCGTCCGTGCCAGCTCGAACGTCGGTTTCGCCCCGGACGCGCGCTCGATCTGGGTGATCCGGGTGCTGACCACATGCGTGCGCTCGCCCAGCTCGGCCTGGGTCAGACCGGCGGCCGTACGGAGTCTGCGGACCCGGGATCCGAAGAGTGCCGCCATCGATGAGCGAGGATCAACTTCTTTGGCCAAAACATCACTTCCGTTCCTTACAGCCTGAAAGGTAAGGCGTTACGGCCTTTCGAGCGTAGACCCGCGCCACGATCCTTAAGCACGGAACGTCACGATGCGCACACGGTGCGAATCGTACGGAAGGACGAACGGACGGAAATGGACAACACCGTGCTGAAGACGACCACGGCGCCGGACCCCGAGCCCGAACTCCGGGAGCTCACCCAGCAGTTCCCCGCCACACCGCGCGGAGCGCGCCTCGCTCGGCGGCTTGCCGTGCGGCGCATGGAGGAGTGGGGCTATCCGCCCGCGTCGGACGCGTCCTGCACGGTGGCCCTGCTGGTGGCGGAGCTGGCCTCGAACGCCGTACGGCACGGCCGCGTACCCGGGCGGGACTTCCGGCTCCGTCTCGCCTGCGCGCCCGCGACGCGGACGATTCGCGTCGAGGTCTCGGACGCCCGCGAGGACCGCCTCCCGGCCATGCCGCCGACGCCGACGGCCGATGACGAATCGGGCCGTGGGCTGCTCCTGGTGGATCTGCTGGCCACCCGCTGGGGGACGACCCCTCGTGTCCCCGTCGGCAAGACGGTGTGGGCGGAGTGCGGTGCGCCCTGAGGTGAAAAGGGGCGGCCCGGCGCCCCCGAAGGGGTGCCGGGCCGCCTGCCGTCGCGGGGTGCGGTTACTTCACCGCGCCCGCCATCACGCCCGCCACGAACTGGCGCTGGAAGGCGAAGAAGACCGCCAGCGGGATCAGCATCGAGACGAAGGCGCCGGGGCCGAGGATGTCGATGTTGTTGCCGAACTGGCGGACCTGCTGCTGGAGGGCGACCGTGATCGGGGGGTTGCCGCTGTCGGCGAAGATCAGGGCGACCAGCATGTCGTTCCAGACCCAGAGGAACTGGAAGATGCCCAGCGAGGCGATGGCCGGGCCGCCCAGGGGCATGACGACGCGGAGGAAGAGCCGCAGCTCGCCCGCGCCGTCCAGGCGGGCCGCCTCCAGGAGTTCGCGGGGGATCTCCGCGAAGAAGTTGCGCAGGAGGAAGATCGCGAAGGGGAGGCCGAAGGCGGTGTGGAAGAGGACCACGCCGGTGGTGGTCTGGAAGATGCCGATCTCGCCGAAGAGCTTGGCCACCGGGATCAGCGCCACCTGGACCGGGACCACCAGCAGGCCGACCACGATGAGGAACCATACGTCGCGGCCGGGGAAGTCCATCCAGGCGAAGGCGTAGCCGGCCAGGGCGCCGATCACGACGACCAGCAGGGTCGCCGGGACGGTGATGGCGAGCGTGGTCCAGAGGGAGTCGGTGATCTGCTGGTTGCCCAGCAGATGGTCGTAGCCGCTGAAGGTGAGCTGTCCGGGGTCGGTGAAGACCTTCCACCACCCGGAGAGGTCCACCTGCGACGGGTCCCGCAGGGAGGACAGCAGCAGTCCGGCGGTCGGCATCAGCCACAGCAGGCCGACCAGGAGCAGGACGACCCGCAGGGCCCCGCCGCCGGTGCGGGCGGCGATCCGCGCGACCAGGGACTGCTTCGCCTGTACGACCGTGTCCGCGCTGGTCATCGGCGGCTCTCCCTTCGGATCCGGCGGATGTTGATGAACATGACGGGCAGCACGAGCAACAGCAGCAGCACGGCGATCGCGCTGCCGAGACCCTGGTTGACGTCGGTGCCGAAGGACGACTGGAAGAGTTGGAGGGCGAGGACGTTGGCGTCGTCCTGGGAGGGGCCGGGCGCGATGATGTAGACGAGGTCGAAGATCTTCATCACGTTGATCATCAGTGTGACGACGACGACCGAGAGCACCGGCGCCAGCATCGGCACCGTGATCCGCCGGAAGACCTGCCACTCATTGGCGCCGTCCATCCGCGCGGCCTCCATCAGCTCGCGCGGCACCCCCGCGAGCCCCGCCGCGATCAGCACCATCGCGAAACCGGCCCAGATCCAGACGTACGCGCCGATGATGGCCGGGGTGACGAGGGACGGGCCGAGCCAGTCCACGCCGTTGTACGGCTCGGAGAAGTTCCAGGCGGGCAGCCGCAGCTGGGCGCCCTCGGCCTTGGCGGGGAGGGAGTACGTGCCGTCCGCCGCCGTCTTCGCCCGCGCGACGACCTTCCCGTCCTTGACCGCCTCGATCTTGAGGTCGGCCATCGCCTTCTCGCCCTTGTCGATGGCGCCCTCCTTGCCGAGGCCGCCGCGGGTGAAGTCGAACCAGACCGTGCCGGTGACCTTCCCCGGCTCGGGCTTGGCAGCCTTGGCGTCCTGTGCGCCGCCGATGTCGTCGCGCTTGGCGGCGACGAGCGGCAGCGAGGTGGGGGAGCCCGCGCGGAGGGTGTCCCGCGTGGTGAACGAGCCGTTCGGCGCCTCGGTCAGCCCGGCGGTGGGACGCGGATGGGCGCCGGGGAACGGCGGCGACTCGCTGAAGGAGTCATGCACGCTCACCCACATGGCGTTGGCCACGCCCTTGTCCGGGTCCTGCTCGTAGACCAGCCGGAAGATGATGCCCGCCGCCAGCATCGAGATGGCCATCGGCATGAAGACGACCAGCTTGAAGGCGGTGGCCCAGCGCACCCGCTCGGTGAGCACGGCGAAGATCAGGCCCAGCGCGGTGGAGACGGTCGGGGCCAGGATCAGCCAGATGACGTTGTTCTTGATGGCCGTCTTGGTGGCGTCGTCGGAGAACATCTCCTGGTAGTTGTCCAGGCCGACGAAGCCGTTGCCCGAGGCGTCGAAGAAGCTCCGGTAGACGGAGTAGCCGATCGGATAGACGACGAGCGCCCCGAGCAGCACCAGCGCGGGCAGCAGGAACACCGCCGCCAGCCAGGGCCGGGTGCCCATGATGCTCTTCTGCTTCTTCGTGCTCGGCCGTTTGGCAGGTGGGGCGGACGATGCCCGGCCAGGCGTGGCCGCGCCGTCCGCTGTCGCGGTCGACATGATGTGGTTCTCCCGGTCGAGTCGTCAGTTCTTGTACGCCTTGGCGGCATCCCGCTCCAACTGGCGCTGGATGCCTTCGACATTCCTCGGGTTCTTGAGAAAGTCCTGGAGCGCTTTCCACTCGCCCTGCGCCGGCTTGCCGCCGAAGGAGGCGGGAGCCTGGTCGGACATGTCGAACCGGAAGTCATTGCCCGCCGCGATCAGCGCCTGTGCGATTTTGCGCATCGAAGCATTGGGATAGGCGCTGAACTTGACGTTCTTGTTCGCCGAGATGAACCCGCCGGACTGGGCCCAGATGGTCGCGGCGTCGGGCGAGGCGAGGAAGGTGAGCAGCGCCTGCGCCGCCTTGCTGTTCTTCAGCGCCACGCCGACGTCGCCGCCGGTCACCACGGGCGCGTCCGCGCCCACCGCCGGGAACGGGAACACCTTGGCGTCCTGGTCCAGCTCCGCGCCCGCGTCGGCGACGTTTGCGGCGACGAAGTCGGCCTCGAAGACCATGCCCGCGTCCGGCTCCGCCTTGTTGCCGAACGCCTTGGTGACGGAGTCCGGGAACGCGGTCTGCAGCGCGCCGCCCCGGCCGCCCGCGACCAGGCCCTTGGCGCCCCAGAGCTCGGCGAGCGTCTCGAGCGCCTTCTTCACCGACGGATCGGTCCACTTGATCTTGTGCTGGGCGAGCTGGTCGTACTTCTCCGGGCCCGCCTGGGAGAGATAGACGTTCTCGAACCAGTCGGTGAGCGTCCAGCCGTCCTGGCCGCCGATCGCGACCGCGTCGGTGCCGGAGTCGGAGATCAGCTGGGCCTGCTCCAGGAATTCCCGCCAGGTCTTGGGCACCTTGGCGCCCGCGTAGTCGAACGCGGAGGTGTTGTACCAGAGCAGGGATTTGTTGCTGGCCTTGAAATACACGCCATAGGGCTTGCCCTGGTACGAGCCGAGGTCCTGCCAGCCCTTGGCGAAGTTCTTGGCCAACTCGGCCCTGGCGGCGGCGTCGAGCGGTTTGGCCCAGCCCTTCTGGGCGAATTCGCGCATGACGCCGACCTGTCCGACCATCGCGACATCCGGCGGAGCGCCGCCCGCGATCTTCGAGCCGACGAAGCCCGCCATGTCGTCACCGCTCGGCACGAAGGAGACCTTGGCGCCGGTGCGCTTCTCGAACTCCTTGAGCACCTTGGTGAAGTTCTCCTGCTCGGTGCCCGTCCAGACCGCGGTGACCTGGAGTTTCTGCCCCTTCAGATTCGGTAGTTCCACGGTGTTGGGCGGTGGGCCGCCGCTGACCGTGTCTCCGTCGTCGCCGCCGCAGCCCGCGGCGGTGAGCATGAGTGCTCCCGCCGCCAGCAGGGCCACCGCGGCTCGTGTCGAACGCTTCGTACGAAGCGATACGTGCATCCCCGTGTTCCCTCCGATGCCAGCCGCCCCCGTGCGGCCGTGTCCCGTGCTGAGTAGTCCTACGCCCGGTCACCGAACGTGGCAATACTGCGTCCGGCGTTCACTCACGGATCGTGATCGGGCCGTGATGAAGGGTCGGCCGTGAAACGGGGCAGGTGGGACAGAGGGGAGGATGGCCGGAACGGATCGGAAGGTCGGGCGGGGCGGGACCGCTCGGGAACGGGCGCGAAACGGGCAGGAATCGGGCGGGAATCGGGCAGGGTGCGGACGGCGGCGGATGGGGCCGGTCAGATCAGCGCGGGTGCGGTGGGCGCGTCCGCCGACTGCGCGGCGCGCTGGAGCGCACTGGCGAGAAGGGCCAGGTCGGTGGGGCCGTTCCCCAGCTCGCGCAGCGGCCGGCGGGCGGGCGGATCGCCCATCCGCCGCCACTCCAGCGGTACGACGGTGGGCCGCTGGGTCGCGGTGCGCGGTATCCGTCCGGTCACCCGGCCCGCCTGAAACGGCGTTCCGGCGGCGTCATCCGCGCGGAACAGCCGCCCACGGCCCGGCGCCGGGTCGCCGCCCGGGGCGGCTGCGGCGGCTGGGGTGGTTGTGACCGAGCGTGTCGATGCGGCGGGGGATGTATGGGGTCTCGGGGGCTCGCCGGGGTGGGTGGGGTGTGTGGCATGGGTGGTCTGTGTGGCCTGTGTGGGGGCGGTTGGGCGGGCGGGCGTCGCGGTGGTCAGTGGGCGCGCGTCCAGTGGGCGCGCGTCCAGGGCGATCCGCAGGGCGGCCCGCTCGACGGCCACCGTGTCCGCCGTACGGTCCGGGCGTCCGGACGCCACGACCAGATGCACCCCGAGGCGTGCGCCGTCGCGGGCGATCGCCTCCAGCGCACGGACGACCGAACCGGCCGCCGGACGGCCGGGGCTGCCGAGGGCCGGGGCCACCAGCGCGTCGAAGTCGTCAACGATCACGACGAGACGGGGGAGGAGGGAACGAGGACGGGTCGCCGACGCGCTCGCGGTGCGCTGGGCACGCAGATTGAGCGTGCGGAGGGTGTCGCTCGGGGGAGGGTCGATATCGCCGGGCGGACGAGGCGCGACAACACGGGCCGCACCGGCCGTGCGGGCGGCACGGGTGGTACTGGGCGTACCGGCGGCACCGGCCGCGCCGGGTGTACCGGCCGCACCGGCTGTATCTGACGTGCCGGTCGAACGCGGCGCCCCGGGCGAAGTGGCGCCGGGTGCGCCGGACGCACCGGACGCACCGGTTGCGCCGGTTGTACCGGGGCCACCGCCCGAACGGGCCGCGCCGGGTGTACCGGCCGCACCGGCGCCAGGTGCGCTGGACGTACCGGTCGTCCCGGCTGCACGGGCCGCACCCGGCCCGCTCGCGCGGGACGCGCCCGTGTTGGCGCCCATGGTGCCGCCCGGGCCCGTGGCGCCGTCGTTGTCGCCGCTCTCGCCATCGTCGGGGTGGGGCCGGTCGTGCCAGGTGGTGAAGTCCTGCTGGCCCAGCAGTTCGGCGCGGCGCTTGAGCTCCGAGCTGAGTGCCTGCGCGAACTCCCGCATCCGTACCGGATCGGTGGCCGCCAGATGCGTCGAGACATGCGGCAGATCCGTGCACACCCGAAGCCCCTCGCCCGCCCCGGCCCCGGCCCCGGCATCGGACCCGGCGCCGTCGACGAGGATGAGCTCGAGCCGGTCCGGCCGTTCGGCGGCCGCGAGTGAGGCGGCGAACGAGCGCAGCAGCTCCGTCTTACCGGTGCCCGCCGCGCCGTCGATCAGCGCGTGCGGGCCCTCGGCGGCCAGATCGACCGTGAGCGGGCCGCGCGGACCGGCGCCGAGCACGGCCAGCGCCCGGCCGCCCGCCGGGACCTCGTCCGCCGCGGCCGCCCAACGGGCCAGCAGGGACGCGGGCGTGGCCCGCGCCAGCCCCAACTCGTCCAGCAGTCGCGCCGAGTCCGGCAGCGGGACGGTCGGCGGGCCGTCGGAGCCGCCGAACGCGCCGTCCTGCGCGGAGGTGGCCGGGCGCAGGGGCGCGAGCGCCCGCGCGAACCGCTCGGCCCACGCCGCCGACACCGCGTCCACGGTCACGGTCGTGGTGGCGCCGGTCGCGCCGGTGATCCCGTGGACCCCACTGGTGCCGGGCGCGACCCCGTCCCCGTGGACGATCTGGAGCCCGGTGGCCACGTCACCGCTCAGCACGGCCGCCACCCCGCACGCCGCGAAGGCGGCGGACGCGGAACGGGCGGCCTCGTAGCTCATGGGCAGCGGGGAGGTGGGCGACGCGGCGGGTGCCTCGGCCAGGCCGAGCAGATGGATTCCGGCCGCCGAACCGCTCACCGCCAGCCGGGCGAGCGTGTCGTGCAGCGCGGCCGGACCGGGGGTGCCGTCCACGACCACCACCGTGTACGGCCCGAAGTGGCGCGCCGCCGCGGACCGCGCGGCGGCCGGGGACGCGCTCGCCCAGCCGGGGCCCAGCGGCCCGTCCTCCAGCCGCCGGGTCAGCTCCTCCGTACGGGCTGTGGCCTGCTCCGCGTCGTACGCGAGCAGCAGCCGGCAGTCCTGCCCGCGCAACGGCTGGACGTGCGGCAGCCAGCCGAGCCACGACCACTCCGCGAGCCGCTCCTCGCCGCTGATCAGCACGATCTCCAACGCGGCCGGTGAGTGCAGGGCCGCCAGCTGCGCCACGACGGACCGGGCGAGCCCCGCCACCCGCGCCCGCGGGCCCGCGAGGCCCAGCGAACCGCACTGCCGCAGATCGACGGTCACGGGCGCGGCGGGCAACAGCCCGCCGTCGGGCGCCAGTTGGTCGGCCGAGCCGAGCCGCACGGTCAGCGCGTCCGGATGCCCGGGGGCGCGCTCCCAGAGGCGCGAGCCCGGCCCCAGCGCCGTCATCAGCAGGGTGGCCGGATCCGGCCACCGCCGCTGCAACGCCTCCGCCTCCGCGGCCGCCCGCGCCGTCGCGCCCCGGTCCTCCCGCACCCCACCCCGCTCGGCCGCCTTGCCCCCGGCCAACTGCCGCACCCAGGCCCCTATCCCCCGCCGCCGGGCCTGCGCCCCCGGTGCGTCCAGCGCATACCCCGCGCCATGCGTACGCTCCCCGGCGCCCCGCCGCCCGGGGGCCCCGCCGGACCCCGTACCGGCGGCCCGCGGCCGCCCGCCGCGTGGGTCGAAGTCGGCGGGAGCCCCGTCATGGCCCGCACGGCTGGAGTCGGTGCCGCCCGAGCCGAAGCCGCTACGCGGCCCGGCACCCGGCCGACCGCCGCGCCGGGCGTCGCCGTTATCCGCCCCGGCCTCGTCCGGCCAGTCGCGGCCTGCGGCCGCGCCGTCGTAAGGGGCGCCACCGGGACCCGCCGGGTCGCCAGCGGTTCCCCGGGGTGCGGGCCGGTGGTCCTGGGGGGTGTCCGAGTGGCGGCTGCCGGTCGGCCGTGGGCCGTGGCCCGGATGCGCGCTGCCGCCCGTGCCCGGCCGGTCCTGGTCGGCTCGCGCGGGCTGCCCCGCCGGGCCCTGCCCGGCGGCTCCGGCCCCGGGGGTGAGCTCACTGCGCCGGGTGCGGGCAGGGGACGGGTCGTCGTACGGCTGGCCCCGTCGGGCCGCGTCGCCGCCCTCCCCACCACGGTGGCCGACGTCCGCGGCGGCGGGGCCGTAGCCCGTGTCCTCGGGTGCGCCGGGGCTCCGCTGTCCGGCGGCCCCCGGGCCGCGGCTCGCCGGGGCGCCGGGCCCCCAGTCGGTCCGCACGTCCTGGGCGTGGCCAGGGCCGGGATCGCCGGGGGCACCCGGCGAAAGGCGTGGGTCGTCGTGTGTGGGCCGGTCACCGGGGAGCGAGGGGCGCTGCGGGCCGCGGCCGCGTCCGGCGGCTTCGCCGCGCGGCCCGGGGGCCGGGCCCGCACCGGGCCCCCACCCGTCGTCGTTCCGGCGGCCGTAGGAACTCGCCCCGCCCGGGGTCCCGGTGCCCGCGTCGCCGCGCGGCGCGGGGGCCGCGGCCTCACCGGGGCCCCAGCCGTCGTCGATTCCGTGGGCGCCAGCCCTCTCGTGGGCCGGGTGAGACTCGTCACCGGGCCCGGCGACCTTCGTCCAGCCCGTGCCGGGGTGGCGGGCGGGAGGGGTCCAGGGGCCCTGGGCGGTGTGGGTGGGGGCGGTGGGCTGGGGGGCGCCGGTCCAGGGGGCCTTGGCGTGGGTGGGGTGGTCCCCGGCGGGGGTGACGCGGAGGTGGCCCTCGCCGTCCGCCTGGACGGGGAGGCGCGTGGGGGCCGAGGGGATCGCCGACGCCCTGGAGGGGACGCGCAGCCGCAGGGCGGACTCGCCGATCCGCAGCAGCGCCCCCGGCTCCAGGGGCACCGGCTGGGGGCCCACGGGGACGCCGTCGGCGGCGGTGCCGTTGGTCGAGCCGAGGTCGGCGATCGTCACGCGGCCGTCCTCGGCGACCGTGACCGCGCAGTGCAGCCGCGAGACGTCGGGGTCGTCCAGGGGGACGTCCGCGTCGGCGGAGCGGCCGATGCGGACCTGGCCGCCGTGCAGCAGATGGACGCCGCCCGCGTCGGGCCCGGCGACCACGTCCAAGTGGACCGTGGCGTCGGCGACGGCGCTCTCGGGCAGACCGGGGTAGCCGGGGTAGTGGTCGGAGTCGGGGTCGGCCGGGCCGTGCAGGGAAAGCACCGCGCCGTCCACCAGCGGCGGCTCGCCGAGCGCACAGCGCTGCGGGTCCAGCCGCTCGCCCCCCGCGTACAGCACCACCGCGCCGCCGCCCCCACCTCCGCCGCCCCCCGCCTCGTACCCGGCCGCGGCGACCGCGTCGGCCAGCCCACTGGCCACCGCGGCGAGGGCCGTGCCGACGGGGGCGGTGACCAGGACGTCCACCGCGGCCGTAAGGGCGTGCGGCCCGGACGCGGGCGCAGGATGGTGGCCGGAACGGCCCGGGTGGGCGCTGCGCGGCCCGAGGACGGTCAGCCGAATCTGCATCGCCGTCAACGGTCCCTTCTGTCCGGGGGGCCGGGCAGGGGTGCCGACCCCCACCACCGCCCCCAGGCCCTTCGGCACGTACAGGTCCGTACGGGGTCGTACGGGTCACGGAGCGTGAGCCTCCCGGCGCTCGGCGCTTCCGTGCTGCCTGCATCCTCGCACCTGCCACCGACACTTCGCCCGCCGCCCGGCGCTACATGATCTTGATTGGTCGGCTAGTCGGCCGAAACTGGCTGATTGCGACCGGAACGGCCGCCCTGAACCGCCCTCGAACCGCTCTGAACCGCCCGTGAACCACCCTGAGCCGCCTTCAAGGCGACGGAAGCCGCCCCTCCGCCCCCCGCCGCGCCCGTTTGAGCGGCGGTTGAGCGGTCACCGAGCGACCCGGACCACCGTTGGCGACCAGTTGGCAACCATCCGCCCGGATCACACGTCTTCCCCCGCGCCGGACCCCGTTCCGGACCCCCGCGCCGGACCCCGCGCCGGACCCTCGTGTGGTGATCGGATAGGGCTGACCGTGCGGCGCCATTACAGTGGGGCGGACGAGCATCACAAGACGAGTACCAGAGCAGACCACCCAGCAGATCACAGCAGATCACCCAGCAGACCATCGCAGTCCACCGATGTAAGACCACGATCAGGGAGCGCATGACGTGCGGCCGGTAGGCAGCAAATACCTGCTCGAGGAGCCGCTCGGGCGCGGAGCCACGGGCACCGTCTGGCGAGCCCGCCAGCGGGAGACGGCGGGGGCCGAGGCGGCCGTGGCCGGGCAGCCCGGCGAGACCGTCGCGATCAAGGTCCTCAAGGAGGAGCTCGCGAACGACGCGGAGATCGTCATGCGCTTTCTCCGCGAGCGCTCGGTGCTGCTCAGGCTCACCCACCCCAACATCGTCCGCACCCGCGACCTGGTGGTCGAGGGCGATCTGCTGGCCCTGGTCATGGATCTGATCGACGGCCCGGACCTGCACAACTACCTGCGCAGCAACGGCCCGTTCACCCCCGTGGCCGCATCCCTCCTCACCGCCCAGATCGCGGACGCGCTCGCCGCCAGCCACGCCGACGGCGTGGTGCACCGCGACCTCAAGCCCGCCAACGTGCTGCTCGCGGGCACCGGCGAGGGCCAGGAGATGCACCCGATGCTGACCGACTTCGGCATCGCGCGCCTCGCCGACTCGCCCGGCCTCACCCGCACCCAGGAGTTCGTCGGCACCCCCGCCTATGTGGCGCCGGAGTCCGCCGAGGGCCGTCCGCAGACCTCGGCGGTGGACATCTACGGCGCGGGCATCATGCTCTACGAGCTGGTCACCGGCCGTCCGCCGTTCGCCGGGAACACCGCCCTCGAAGTGCTCCACCGCCACCTCAGCGAGGAGCCGCGCCGCCCCTCGACCGTGCCCGAGCCGCTGTGGACCGTCATAGAGCGCTGTCTGAGCAAGCGGCCCGAGGAGCGCCCGAGCGCCGAGAACCTGGCCCGGGCGCTGCGCGTGGTCGCCGCCGGTGTCGGGGTGCACGCCTCGCCCGCGCAGGCGGAGGCGGCGCTCGGCGTGGCCGCGCTGCTCGCCCCGGACCCGGCGCCCGCCCCGGTCCCGGACACCGCGCCCGCGGACTCCGCCGACCCGACCCAGGTGCTCCCCACGAACGCCCCGGGCGGCACCCCCTCGTACGACCCGGCCGCGCCCACCAATGTGATGCCCACCACAGGGGCGAACGCCGGGGCCAACGCCGACCCCACCCAGGTGCTGCCGAGCGGCTCAGGACCGGCCGGAGGCGCCGATCCGACGCGCGCCATGCCGCCCGTACCGCCCGGTGGGCCGGGCCAGGACGATCCGCACCCCTGGCAGAACCAGCTGCGCGCGGCGCGCGACCGCAATGAGCAGACCCAGGTCCAGTACCTCGACCCGAGCGAGGACCCGCTGCGCCGCCGCCCCCACCGCCCCGCGCCGCAGCAGCAGTACCAGCAGCAGCAATACCAGCAGCCGCAGCAGTACCAGCAGCCCCAGCAGCCGCCCCAGCGCCAGCGGGGCCGCCAGCAGCCGCCGCCGTACGCCCAGCAGCCGCAGCAGTACGCCCCGGCGCCGCACCACCCCCAGCAGCCCCAGCCGCAGCGCTACGCCCCGCCGCCGCAGCAGCCGGAGCCGCGCCGCGAGCCCCGGCAGCGGAGCTCCAACCCCAACCGGATGAAGATCCCGGGCCTGGGGTGCCTCAAGGGCTGTCTGTTCGTGATCGTGGTCCTGATCATCGGCTCCTGGCTGGTCTGGGAGTTGACCCCGCTCAAGGACTGGATCGCCGAGGGCAAGGGCTACTGGGACGCGGTCTCGGGCTGGGCCAAGGACATCGGCAAGTGGATCGAGGACCTCGGCGGTCCCAGCAGCTGATCCGCCCCCCATCCCTCCCCGTTTCCGGCCCGGTTCGCGGTCCGATGTCCGCTCCGCACCTCCCACTCCGGTGATTTGTCGACATCCGAAGGGTGTTTTCCGCCGCAGAAGTGACAGTTGGCGTTGTCTGGTGCACCCAACGCGCCAGTAGCCGCGTAGCTTTGTCGCCAACGTGCCCCCCTTGTTCGTGAGGATTCGGAGCAGTCTTGTCACGGAAGATCGGCAGTCGGTACACCGCGCATCAGCTCCTGGGGCGCGGCAGCGCCGGCGCGGTGTGGCTGGGCGACGGGCCCGAGGGACCCGTCGCCATCAAGCTCCTGCGTGAGGACCTCTCCTCCGACCAGGAGCTCGTGGAGCGCTTCGTCCAGGAGCGCACCGCACTGCTCGGCCTCGACCACCCCCGGGTGGTCGGGGTGCGCGACCTGGTGGTCGACGGCAATGACCTCGCGCTGGTCATGGACCTGATCCGCGGTACCGATCTGCGCACTCGCCTCGACCGCGAGCGCAGGCTCGCCCCCGAGGCCGCCGTGGCGATCGCGGTGGACGTCGCCGACGCGCTGGCCGCCGCGCACGCCGCCGGGGTCGTCCACCGCGACGTCAAGCCGGAGAACGTGCTGCTGGACATGCGGGGCCCGCTCGGCCCCGGCGGCGCGCACCCCGCCCTGCTCACCGACTTCGGCATCGCCCGGCTGGTCGACGAGCCGACCCCGATCCGCGCCCAGCCCGCCCGCGACCGGCAGTCCTCCCAGGGCCGCTCGCCGAACCCGCGCAGCGTGATCGGCACTCCGGACTATCTCGCCCCCGAGATCGTCGAGGGGCTGCCGCCCCGGGCCAGCGTGGACGTCTACGCCCTGGCGACGGTCCTGTACGAGATGCTGGCCGGATTCACGCCCTTCGGCGGCGGCCACCCGGGCGCGATCCTGCGCCGCCATGTGACCGAGACCGTGGCGCCGCTGCCCGGGATCCCCGACGAGCTGTGGCAGCTGCTCCTCCAGTGCCTGGCCAAGGCGCCCGCCTCCCGGCTGCGCGCCTCCGAGCTGGCCGCCCGGCTGCGCGAGCTGCTGCCCGGCCTGGCCGGATATCCGCCGCTGGACATCGACGAGCCCGATGAGCAGCAGGAGGGCGGCGAGCGGGAGGGCGCGGAGGCCGAGACCCCGCACCGTGGCGTCTCCGTCCCCGCCTCCGGGCCCGCGCCGCACACGCCCCCGCGGCGGCGCGGCGCGGTGCCGCTGGTCCCGGGCGCGGTGCCGGACTCCAGCCGGGAGACCCACACCAGCATGCGGGTGCCCAGCGCGGACGAGCTCGCGGGCGGTGCCCACGGCACCGCGCGCGCCCCCCGGGTGCACGGCCAGCGCCGGGCGGGCTCGGCCCGTAACCCCGCGGTCGCGGGCGCGCTGCGCCGCCGCCGGCTGAAGGTGGCCGCGGTCACCCTGGCCGCGCTGGTCGCGGTGGGGCTCGGCGGATGGCTGGCGGCGAGCGGCGACGACGGCGGCGATCCGCCCAAGGGCGGCGAGCACTCCGCCTCCCAGGACCCCGGTACGCCATGACCGGGGACGGTCAGTCTTCGGTAGCGGTTACGCTGGTGCCGTGGCAGTCGTCGATGTATCCGAAGAGCTGAAGTCCCTCTCCTCGACCATGGGGTCGATCGAGGCCGTCCTGGACCTCGACAAGATGAGGGCCGACATCGCCGTGCTCGAGGAGCAGGCGGCGGCCCCGTCCCTGTGGGACGACCCGGAGAACGCGCAGAAGGTCACCAGCAAGCTCTCCTATCTCCAGGGGCACCTGCGCCGGGCCGAGGAGCTGCGCGGCCGGATCGACGATCTCGAGGTGCTGTTCGAGCTGGCCTCCGACGAGGGCGACGAGGACGCACGCGCCGAGGCCGAGGCCGAGCTGGAGGCCGTCCGCAAGGCGGTCGACGAGATGGAGGTGCGCACCCTCCTGTCCGGCGAGTACGACGCCCGTGAGGCGGTCGTGAACATCCGCGCCGAGGCGGGCGGGGTGGACGCCGCCGACTTCGCCGAGCAGCTGCAGCGGATGTATCTGCGCTGGGCCGAGCGCCACGGCTACAAGACCGAGGTCTACGAGACGTCGTACGCGGAGGAGGCCGGCATCAAGTCGACCACCTTCGCCGTGCAGACCCCGTACGCCTACGGGACGCTCTCGGTCGAGCAGGGCACCCACCGCCTGGTGCGGATCTCGCCGTTCGACAACCAGGGCCGCCGCCAGACCTCCTTCGCGGGCGTCGAGGTGCTGCCGGTCGTCGAGCAGACCGACCACATCGAGATCGACGAGTCCGAGCTGCGCGTGGATGTCTACCGCTCCTCGGGCCCCGGCGGGCAGGGCGTCAACACCACCGACTCCGCGGTGCGGTTGACCCACATCCCCACCGGCATCGTCGTCTCGTGTCAGAACGAGCGCTCGCAGATCCAGAACAAGGCCACCGCGATGAACGTCCTCCAGGCCAAGCTGCTCGAGCGGCGCCGCCAGGAGGAGCAGGCCAAGATGGACGCGCTCAAGGGCGACGGCGGCAATTCCTGGGGCAACCAGATGCGTTCGTACGTCCTGCACCCGTACCAGATGGTCAAGGACCTGCGCACCGAATTCGAGGTCGGCAATCCGCAGGCCGTGCTCGACGGTGAGCTGGACGGTTTCCTGGAGGCCGGAATCCGCTGGCGCAAGCAGCAGGAGCAGGAGAAGTAACCTTCCCGCTCGCCCCAACGGGCCGCGCGCCCCGCGCTTTTGGTCACAGTCCTGTACCCATGCATGCGGCAAGCGCTTCCATAGCGGACATCTCGCATGCAATGGCCTTGACGGTGATGTGAAAACTGGGAAGGCTGACGCGCGGCATGCGTATGACTGGGGCGCGTGTGAACGGGGGCCGGCGGACCGCCTCGGAGGGATACGGGGGCCCGCGGAGACTGAGAACCCCGAGCCGTTGCCCCGTGCATAGCTGCTCCATTGACGAGTACAGCTACTGGGGGTAGCAGGCAGATGACGAAGAAGACGCGGCTGCGCGTGGCGCGAATAGCGGCCGGTGCGGTGATCGCCGCCGGCGCGTCGCTCACCGCCGCCGGCGCCGCATCGGCCGTTGGTGTTGATGTCGGTATCGGCGGCGTGAACGTTTCGGCCAACGCGGACGAGAAGGGTCTGGACGTCGGCGTCGGTATCGGCAAGGACGACCCGACCGAGGACCCGACGCCGACCGACGACCCGACCTCGATCCCGACTGAGCCGACTCAGCCGCCGACCGAGGACCCGACCCAGCCGCCGACGGACGAGCCCACCAAGCCGCCCACGGGCGAGCCGACCCAGCCGCCCACGGACGAGCCCACCAAGCCGCCGACGGGTGAGCCGACCGGCGAGCCCACCGACGGCCCGACCGCCCAGCCGAGCACGCCCGGCCAGGGCGGCGGCACCGGCGGTGCCGGTGGCGACGACAGCACCTGCACGGTGGACCTCGACAGCACCAACTGCGACGACAACACCGGCACCGACAACGTCGGCTCCAAGCCGGTGGAGCAGGGCAAGGCCAAGGAGCAGCTGGCCGAGACCGGTGCCTCCGAGACCACGTTCCTGCTGGTCGGCGCCGCGACGATGATCGCCGGTGGTATCGGCTTCCGCTTTGTGCCGCGTCTGGTGAACCGCAACAACGTGGCCTGATCGCGCGCCTCACGCACGGTAAGGGGCCCGGAGCGCTGCGGCGCTCCGGGCCCCTGGTGCGTTGATCGGGCCCCTGGGTGCGTTCAGGGTCAGGGGCGCCCTGTCCGGCGTATCGCCTCGTAACGCTCCGTTACGCCGTCGCCATCTCATGCGCGAGCACGGCCACCGCGATGAGCGCCACCAGCAGCGCTATCAGCGCGGCCGGGGTCAGCCCGCCGAACATGCCCTCCTGCTGCAGGCGCTCCCTGCTGGCCCGGCAGACCGGGCAGCGGCCCTCGCTGACGGGGCTCGCGCAGTTGGCGCAGACGAGCCTGTCGTACGTCATGCGCTTTCTCCTCCCGCGCGGCGGTGCCGCAGTAGACACGGGGCCAACGCTCAGGAAAATGGGTTGGTTCCCCCTCCACTGTGCCAGCTTCCGTCCGGTTCGGCGCGCCCCGCACGATTCCGTGCCGCATCCGTACCGGTTTCGTGGCCGTTTCAGCCGCGCCGACGGGCGGTTTGTCAACCGTTTGACCCCAATAGTGCAGTGAAGAAACCCACCCACGCCGGACGGCGGACTGCGCGCCCATGCGCGCTTCGCGTATGGTCACGCTCACCGACGGGAGCCGCTTCGGCTGCAGCCCGTACCGCTACCCAGGTCGACCGTGGTGCTCCAGTGATCCGATTCGACAACGTATCCAAGACTTACCCCAAGCAGAACCGTCCCGCACTCCGGGATGTCTCGCTCGAGATCGAGAAGGGCGAGTTCGTCTTCCTGGTGGGCTCCTCGGGGTCGGGAAAGTCCACTTTCCTCCGGCTGCTGCTCCGCGAGGAGCGCGCCAGCCATGGCGCGGTCCATGTGCTGGGCAAGGACCTCGCGCGGCTGTCCAACTGGAAGGTGCCGCAGATGCGCCGCCAGTTGGGGACCGTCTTCCAGGATTTCCGGCTGCTCCCCAACAAGACGGTCGGGGAGAATGTCGCCTTCGCGCTCGAGGTGATCGGCAAACCGCGCGGCGCCATTCGGAAAACCGTCCCCGAGGTGCTCGATCTCGTGGGTCTTGGCGGTAAAGACGACCGTATGCCCGGTGAGCTCTCCGGTGGTGAACAGCAGCGG
Organism: Streptomyces sp. 5-10; assembly: GCF_014712245.1. Lineage (NCBI taxonomy): Bacteria > Bacillati > Actinomycetota > Actinomycetes > Kitasatosporales > Streptomycetaceae > Streptomyces > Streptomyces sp. 5-10. The sequence goes on along the minus strand of NZ_JACVYG010000012.1, from coordinate 134,334 downwards.
GTGGCCATCGCCCGCGCGTTCGTCAACCGTCCGATGCTGCTGATCGCCGACGAGCCGACGGGAAACCTGGACCCCCAGACCTCCGTCGGCATCATGAAGCTGCTGGACCGGATCAACCGGACCGGCACCACGGTCGTCATGGCCACGCACGACCAGCAGATCGTGGACCAGATGCGCAAGCGCGTGATCGAACTTGAGAAGGGCCGGCTCGTCCGCGACCAGTCCCGCGGCGTCTACGGCTACCAGCACTGAAAGGACGCCATGCGCGCCCAGTTCGTCCTGTCGGAGATCGGCGTCGGTCTCCGCCGCAATCTCACGATGACCTTCGCGGTCATCGTCTCCGTGGCCCTCTCGCTCGCCCTGTTCGGCGGGTCCCTGCTCATGCGCGAGCAGGTGAGCACGATGAAGGGCTACTGGTACGACAAGGTCAACGTCTCGATCTTCCTCTGCAACAAGAACGACAAGGAGACCTCGGCCAACTGTGCCAAGGGCGCGGTCACCGAGGCGCAGAAGCAGGAGATCGAGTCCGAGCTCAAGCAGATGAACATCGTCGAGTCGGTGCACTTCGAGACCAGCGAGGAGGCGTACAAGCACTACAAGGAGCAGTTCGGCGACTCGCCGCTGGCCGACTCCCTGACCCCGGACCAGATGCAGGAGTCCTTCCGTATCAAGCTGAAGGACCCCGAGCGCTATGACGTCATCTCCACGGCCTTCGCCGCCCGCCCCGGGGTGCAGGAGGTCCAGGACCAAAAGGCCCTGGTCGACGACTTGTTCAACCTGCTCAACGGCATGAACTTCGCGGCGCTCGGCGTGATGACGCTGATGCTGATCGTCGCACTGATGCTGATCGTCAACACGGTGCGGGTGTCGGCGTTCAGCCGCCGCCGGGAGACCGGGATCATGCGGCTCGTCGGCGCGTCCAGCTTCTACATCCAGATGCCGTTCATCATGGAGGCCGCCATCGCGGGGCTGTTGGGCGCGGGCTTCGCCTGCGTACTGCTGGTGAGCGGGCAGTACTTCCTGGTCAACAACTGGCTGGTGGACAAGATCGATGTGATCAACTTCATCGGCTGGGACGCGGTGCTGGCGAAGCTGCCACTGGTGCTGGCGATTGGCCTGCTCATGCCCGCTCTCGCGGCGTTCTTCGCGCTCCGCAAGTACCTCAAGGTGTGACATTCGCCTAGGGCGCCGTACCGGACAACCCCCGGTACGGCGCCTTTTGGTGCCCTACACTCACCGGCATGTCGGGCCCGTGTTTGTTCGTCCATCCCCGCCGCATTCGCCGCGGGGCCGCCCTGACATTGGTCTTCGCCAGCGTGCTCGCCACCGGGGCGGCCGTCGGTTCCTGGGGCGCCGAGTCCGGATCGCGCCGGGACCCCCAAGCCGCCCGGATACCGGCCCGCGCCTATGTCGGCGCGGTCGAGAGCGACCAGGTCAAGGCGGCCGCGGCCGCGGCCCAGGAGGACGGGAAGTCCGGTTCCAAGGCCGCCCGTGAGGTGGTGAGCCGCAGCGGAGACCGGTGGGGCGCGGTCTACAGCGCCCGCGAGTACGAGGGCTACCGCCAGACCCTCGACGGCGCCTACGTCGGCGTCGGGATCTCCGCCCGCCGGGACGCCCACGGGCGGATCGCGGTGGAGCGCGTCGAGCCCGGCAGCCCCGCCCAGAAGGCCGGGGTCCGCGCCGGTGACCGACTGCGCACGGTCGACCACAAGACCGTGACCGGGCGGCCCGTCACCGAGGTCGTGGCCCTGCTGCGCGGCCCCGCCGACGGCTCCCCGGGCACCCGGGTGGAGCTCGGGCTGCGGCGCGGCGGCCACGAATGGACGCAGGAGCTCCGCCGGGCCCGGCTGACCACGGACCCGGTCACCGTCGACCGGCTCAGCGGCTACGACGACCACAGACCCGGCGCCGTCCGGATCAAGGTCGACTCGTTCACCAAGGGCACCGGAGAGCGGATCCGGCGCGCGGTGCGCTCCATCCCCCGGGGCGACGGCATCCTGCTGGATCTGCGGGGCAACTCCGGCGGGCTGGTCTCCGAGGCCGTCACCGCCGCCTCCTCCTTCCTCGACGGCGGCCTGGTCGCCACCTATGACGTCCGCGGTGACCAGCGAGTCCTCGACGCGCGACCGGGCGGCGACACCGAAAGCCCGCTGGTGGTGCTGGTCGACGGCGGCACCATGAGCGCCGCCGAACTCCTCACCGGCGCCCTCCAGGACCGCGGCCGCGCCGTGGTCGTGGGCTCCCGGACCTTCGGCAAGGGCTCGGTCCAGATGCCGAGCGAACTCCCCGACGGCTCGGTCGCCGAGCTCACCGTCGGCCACTACCGGACCCCGGCCGGGCGTAACGTCGACGGCGAGGGCATCGACCCGGACCTGACGGTCAAGCGCGACGACGGCCCGTCCGCGGAGGCGCGGGCGCGCACGGTATTGAGTGGCCTCGGGGGCGGGTCCTAGTGCGAGAATGGCCTGACCATGGCTAAAGAGACGGGTCGCAAGCTGATCGCGCAGAACAAGAAGGCGCGGCACGACTATCACATCCTGGACACCTACGAGTGCGGTCTGGTGCTGACCGGAACCGAGGTGAAGTCGCTGCGCCAGGGGCGGGCCTCGCTCGTGGACGGCTTCGCCCAGGTGGACGGCGGCGAGGCATGGCTGCACAACGTGCACATCCCCGAGTACAGCCAGGGCACCTGGACCAACCACTCGGCGCGCCGCCGGCGCAAGCTGCTGCTGCACCGGGCGGAGATCGACAAGCTGATCGGCAAGACCCAGGAGACCGGCCACACCCTGGTGCCGCTCGCCCTGTACTTCAAGGACGGCCGGGCCAAGGTCGAGGTCGCGCTGGCCAAGGGCAAGAAGGAGTACGACAAGCGCCAGACCCTGCGGGAGAAGCAGGACCGCCGCGAGGCCGAGCGGGCGATGTCGGCGGCGCGGCGTCGCCAGCGGGCCTGACCAGCCGGAAGGCGCACCACGGGCGGCGGGAATGATGTGGCCTTGTCGCGCGTTGTTCACCTATGATGGCTCTGCGCCCCACCGAGGGCGTGGCACCACCTTTGAAAACACCACATGGGGATGATCGGTTTCGACAGCGGCTGTCGAAGCAGGGGAAGCGAGCCGAGGAAGCGGCAATGATCTCGTTAACCATATGTCGCAACCAATAATCGCCAACACCAAGCGCGATTCCTTCGCCCTCGCTGCCTAAGTAGCGACTTGCGAAGTGTCAGCCCGGGGCTGTTCCCGACCCGGATCCTGGCATCGACTAGGGAACTAAACCACTAGACCCGGTCACGGGGTGTAGTGGGAAATCAAACAGTGACTGAGCCCGTCGGAGACTTGTCCGCGTGATCTCCGGGGCCGAGAAAAGCACAGCGGACTGCGCTCGGAGAAGCCCTGATTCCGCACCGTTGGACGCGGGTTCGATTCCCGCCATCTCCACTCATCCCATGTACGACGAAGGGCCCTTCGGTCAGCCGACCGAGGGGCCCTTCGTCGTTCCGGCGTATGGTTCCACGAGGTCCGGCCCGGCTCCAGAGCGGCAACGAACGAGCAGTACTCGGGCTCTGGCAGCCTCGCCGGCACCTGCCGCAGTAACTGACGGCTTCTTCAGCGAGTGGACCGCAACGGGTCCTGTCGTGTGAGGCAGACAAGGATGCCTACGAGGACGATGGCTGCCGTGATGAGTGGGGCGATCAGGGAGTTCGCGGGGTACAGGATCCAGGCCCATGGCTCGGGGCGACCGCCGCTTCTCCAGCCGGCCGCCGCGCACACAAGGGGCACGATAGCGACGGTGACAGCCGCGATGCGGTGACCGAGGAAAGGGAAGAGCAGCAGCGCCAGGCCGACGTACCCGGCGATGTTGCGCCCCAGTACCAGAGCGATGCTGTCGGCCCCCAGGGCGTAGCAGAGGGCTGCCATCCCCGCCCCGGTGGTGGCGGCCGCCAGGCCGAGGGTGGCGTCCCACGTCCGGACGGGGCGGCAGGCGGCGCTTTCGGTGCGCAGGTCGCCGCGTCCCATGCCGTGGAGGAGCAGCATCGCAGGCAGGAGGGTGATGAGGTGGCCGACGAGGAAGTGTCCGGACTGGCCGGTCAGAACGGGTACAGGGAGTTCGGCGTTGCCCATGAGGAGTCCCACCGCATTGGTCAGGACGACGGACACGCTCAGTGCGGGGACGGCGCGGGCCTTCAGCCACCAGTTCATCCGTGGCTCCCGTTGATGTCCAGTTGGGGGGTTGCGTTGCAGGATCGCATGGCGCGGGTGTTGTGCTCGTACCAGGCGAGCTGGGCCTGTCGGGACTGTTTGAGGACGTGCTGGACCAGGGCCAGTTCGGGCGGTGCGACTCGGTTGGTGAGGGTGCGGGGCGAGGCGCCGGCGGTCAGGGAGAGCCACGCTCCGACGGGGCCGTAGGCGTCAGCGGCCGGATAGGGCTCTCCGTTGTCCGCGCAGGCGGGCGAGTGCGGAAGGAGTCCTGCCGCCACTCCTGTGGGCACGCCGAGGGCGCTGATGCCGGGCCCGATGGCGAGCTTGGTCTCGTCAGTGCCTGGCCGGTCGGCCATGGTCAGGGTGGCGGGCACCGCGACGCCGGCCTGGCGGAGCCTTGCGACGGCTTTGCGTGATTCGGTGCGGATCATGGCGGCTTGGTGGTCCATCTCGGGCCACAGGCAGATGCGGGGCCGGCCGTGGTCGCACGCCAGGTCGCTGGTCGAACGGGAGGTCACCGGGTTGGCCCCCATGCCGTGGGCGGAGGCGGCACCGCCTGCGAACCCTCCGGCGAGCAGCGCGGCCGCGGCGACGACGGCGGGGGTGGCCTTGCGGTACTGGATCAGCACGGCGGCGGACAGACAGACCGCCACGCCGAATGTTCCCGCGCTGACCAGCGCCCATGCGTCCAGGCTCTGGTCGAGCATGCAGCAGTCCTGCAGTCCTCCGCCGATGAGGTGGCGGATCCACACGATGCTCCAGGAGACCGGGTAGGCGTTGGCTACGAAGCTCGCGATCAGCGTGAGCGGCACCGCGATGATCGGAGCCCACAGACGGCCCAGAACGAAGCCGACCAGAGTGTTGGCCGCGAGAAGCACCGCTTCGACCGCGAGGATGCCGAGGTGGGGCATGCCGAAGCCGACGTCGGCGGCAGCCGCGGAGACGAGCAGGGCCGCCGTCATGCCGGCCACGCCCATCACGAACACCGGCAGCAGCAGGGGGAAGGCGATGGCCAGTGGCGAGCGGACCGCGTTCTGGTCGGAGATGCGTGCGCGCCTGAGCCGGCTTCCCTCCCAGGCACCGGCTCCGGCACACGCAGGACCCACGAAGGACAGGGCCAGGCTCGCGGTGCCGGTGGCGGAGAGCCAGTAGTGGGGCGTGACCCACTCGGAGAGGTTGTCACCGAGGGCGATGACGATGAAGCCGACCAGAAACGGCAGGAGACGGGTGCCGGACGAGACGCGGACGAGGGTACGGAGCAGCACGGGTCAGATCTCCTCGCCTACGAGCTGGGCATAGGCGGCTTCCGCGCGCTCGCGGGGGCCTTGGGCGTTGTCGGCGTTGTCGGCCATGGCGTGGAATTCGGTGGTGGTGCCGTGAAAGCGCACGGTGCCCCGGTCCAGGACGACCACGTGCTGGTAGAGGTCCGCGAGGTCTTCGGTCTGGTGGGTGGAGACGACGATGTGGACCTCGTCGGCCAGTTGTTCGAGTAAGGACCGGAAGACCTTGCGCTGGGTGGGGTCCAAGCCCGCGGTCGGTTCGTCCATGAGGATGAGCTCGCTGTGGTGGGTGAGGGCTCCGGCGATGCCCATCCGGCGCAGTTGGCCGCCGGAGACCTGGTGGCTGCGGCGGTCGGCGAGCTTGTCCAGGCCGACACGGCCGAGCGTGGTGGCCGATGCCTTCCAGGCGTCAGTGCGGTTCATGCCTTTGAGCCAGCCGGCATAGGCGATTTGCTCCCGTACGGTCAGGCCCGGTACGGGCGTGATGTGCTGCGGCAGCCAGGCCACCGCCTTCCGGTACGCCATCACGTCCTTGCGAGCCGCAGGGTTGCGGCCCTTCCAGATGACCGTGCCGACCAGGGGCCTGAGCTGGGAAGCGGCCAGCGCCATCAGCGTGGACTTTCCTGCCCCGTTCGGGCCGAGCAGCACCGTTGCCGGGCTGCTGACGCGAAGGTCGAAGCTGTCGAGAACGGTCGTCTTCCGGTTGTACCGGAAGGAGACACCGCGGAATTCCAGGGCCATGAGTCGCACAATCCGCCGCCAGGGTGGTCCCGAGGAGGCTGTAGTGAGGAGCGGAGCGGGAGGTGCCCGGGCGCGGGCAGAGCCTGCCTGCGCCCGGGCACCTGTGAAGACGTGCCGTACTGTCTTCGGGTTCTAGTAGGCGATGACCACCTTGTTGGCGCTCATGGTGCTGCCCGTGGTGAAGCTGAAGAGCTCGAAGTAGTACTTACCAGACGACTGGTCCCCCCAGGCGGATCTGCCGCAGCTGTTGCTGCGGGTGCCCTGGTCGTCGTCGGGCAGTAGGTCGCGGTTCTTCCACAGTTTCAGGTTGGCCTTCTGGAACCCGTTGGCCCCGTCGGTGTGGCAGCCGCTGAGGGTCACCGAGGTGCTGACACCGTCGGTGTTGTTGTCAGTCCAGCGGGAGGACTCGTTGCCGGGGTGCCAGCCGGTGAAGTACGTGGTGCGGCTGCCCTCGGCATGGGCCGGGACCGCGCCGGCGAATCCCAGCAGTACGGCCCCGGCGACGAGACCAACAGCTTTCCGGTGCATGTGCATTCAGTTCTCCTGTGTCCTGCGCATGACATGAGCCATGCAGGCATGACGGAGGAAGCACCTTTCGCATTCCCCCCGGATGCAGCGCTGTCGTGCTTGCGATCGCCACACGAACTTATATCCACATCACCGATTCACAGCGATGATCATGTCAAATAACGACCAAAAGCGTGCGAGTGTCGCACTGCTTTTCGCATCGCTCGAATCCACTCGTAAGCGACCTCATCGCTCGACCGAAGAGGTGGATGTCGCATCCATCCTGGTCGTACGCGTGAGCGAGTCGCAATCCGAGACCGCCACGAGGCTCAGTCGCTCTCCGCAATGCTCACGCGGACCCCTGCAGCCACAATGGCCGAAAACGCACAGTCATCACATGGTTACAGTCCACAACCGGACGGTGCCGCACACAAAGCCATCAGCCCACCGGCCGCCGACCTGGCCGCGCAGGGTTCGACAGGTAGTTGCAGCAGCACGCTGCGGTACAGGGCTTCGCCTCGTCATCGGAGCAGGGAGGGCAGGGGGCGCGACAGCGCGCCACATGACGGCGGCCCCTGGAATCCAAGCCACGGCGGGGCCCTTCGTCGTGTGTATGGCCTGTGATCAGTCGAGCCGGTGTTCCCAGCGCAGTGCGGGCCCGTCGCCGATCCAGTACGTGTGCGAGCGGGGGGTGACGCGGAGCCGCACGGTGCTGATGTCGGGACGTTCGGCGTCCTGCCAGGCGATGAGCGCCCGCTCGATGTCGTCCCACAGCGCCACTGGCCCGCCCTGCCGGACGGTCCAGCCGGAGCCGTTGTCGGTGAACGCGGCGAAGGATTCGCGGTCGGCATCGAACACATAGCGTTGCTGGGCGCCATCGGGTCGGGCGGCGCGTACGAGCTGGGCGCCGGGTGCGGCGAGCTGGGCGAGGAAGGCGGGCATCCACTCCTCCAGCAGGGTCGGCCCCACCTTCGCCTCGCGCTCGCTGTCGGCGTAGGCGGCGCGCGCCGAGAGGTCCCCGGCGAGCGGTACGACCGCCTGGGAGCGTGCCTGCATGAACGACGACTCCCCGATGATCCGCCCCTCGGCCGTGCCGTCGTCGTGCACGGTGACCTTGGCGAGGCCGGTGCCGTACGCTCAGGAGCCGGGCGCGAGGGTGGTGAGGATGGTGCCGCCCGGCCTGGTCTGGCGTACCCAGGTGTGGGGGATGCGGCGTACCGCACAGGTGGCGATGACGCGGTCGTAAGGGGCGCGGCGGGGGTGGCCGAGGAGCCCGTCGCCGGTCACGGTCCAGGTGGAGTATCCGGCAGCCTCCAGGGCGGCATCCGCGCGGGCGGCCACGTCCGGGTCCACTTCGATCGTGGTGACGTTGTCTTCTCCGAGCCGGTGGCACACCAGGGCGGTGGAGTAGCCGGTACCGGTGCCGACCTCCAGCGCGGTGTGACCGTCCTCGATATCCAGGGCCTCGAGCATGCCGACGACCGTCACGGGGGTGGTGGACGATGACGTGGGCACGCCAGGGACGGGTTCGGTGGCCTGGTCGGCGGTGAGGTGCCCGTCCAGTTGTGTCACCAGGGACTCGTCGCGGTAGGCGATCTCGGACCATTCCTTCGGGTCGGTGCCGAGTGCGGTGACGGGCCGCCAGCGCCCATCGTCGGCGGGCAGGAACACGCCGGGCCGGAGGAACAGCTCACGGGGTACGGCCTCGACCGCCGCGCGCCACTTCGGATGGGCGAGGACTCCGGCCTCCTGAAGCCGGTCGGCGAGGGCGCGCCGCTCCGGTGCGGTGTCGGGTGTCATCGGGAGGTGTCTCCTTGCGCGAGCAGGTCGGCGAAGAGGCCGGAGGGGGCGGAAGGCTGTCGGAGCCAAGGTCCCGGTCAGCGCAAGGCGGCGCGAACGCGGTTCCTCAGCCGCTCGTCGCTGATGGTGTCCAGGCCTCGCCACGCGAAGCCGCTGACCTCCTCGGCCTGCAAGGTCACGCCGCTGCCAGTAGTGGTGCGGAACAGGTAGCGGAAGTCGAAGTGCTGGTGGTCGGGCTCGCCCTTGGCGTCGTTGGCCGGGATGGGGTGTACGTCGACGTGCACCGGGACGGGTGAGAGCGGGACGATACCAGCGTCGATGCCGGTCTCCTCCGCCAGTTCCCGTAGGGCGGCGCCCATGAGGTCGGCGTCGTCGGCCTCCAAGTGGCCGCCGGGCAGTAGCCATTTGCCGAGCGCCAGGTGCTCGATGAACAGGGCCTGCCCGTCGTCGTCGACCAGGACGGCCCCGGCAGTGGCGTGGCCCCGGAATTCCTTCCGGCTGGTGAGGTCGGCGCCGCTGTCCAGCAGATCGAGAACGGGCGTGAGGGTCGTCTTCTCCTCGGGATGAGCGCTGGTGTAGTCGCTGATGACGGCGCGGATCTGGTCGGCCGTGATGGTCACGGGTCTCCCCTAGCGGTTGTAGTAGTTGAGCCAGGTCGCGGCGATGGCGGCACGGTCCTCGGACGGCACCTCGTGCATGCCCGGGGTGAGGTCTCCCCGCGCCAGCATGCGGAGGGCGGCCAGTATCTCGGCCTGTACGAGGAAGATGAACGGGCCGACGCTGGCGCCGTGCAGAAAGTTGACGGCGTTGCCGTTGTTGAGCAGATAGAAGTAGTGGCCGGTGGCGAGGTAGCGGGTGACACCGTCTCCGGCGGCACTGCGGGTGTAGCTGTCCGGCAGTCCGTCCAGCTCCAGTTCGTCTTCGCTGCTGGTGACGGTGGCGACGTAGGCGCCGTTGCGGAGCTGCGGGAAGTCTTCGCCTCGCAGCGACAGGGAACCGGTCGCGCACAGGACCAGTCCGGCCTGGGTGAGGGCGTGGTCCCGATCGCGGGCGACGCCAAAGCCCTGGGACAGGGCCTGGGCGCGCCGGACCGGGCTGACGTCGTACACGGTGACGTGGATGCCCTTGGCGTGCAGGAGGCGGGCGATGCTGGAGCCGAGCTTCCCGAACCCGAGGACCAGGGCGGGGCGGCCGTGCAAGATGTCGCCTCTGCCCCGCAGCAGGGCTTCGGTGGAGAAAACGACGGACTGGCCGACGAGGAAGTCCTCCGGGTCCTTGAGCGGTGAGCGGGCCACGGACACGACGGGGCAGGGCAGCTTGTCGATCTCGGCGTACCGGCGGTGCCCGTTCTCAGTGTCCTCGACCACGCCGAGAATCCGGCCGGAGAACTGGTCGTACAGGGCTTCCAGTGCGGGGGCGAAGTAGCCGCCCACGTCGAGCAGCAACACGTCGTCGCCCGCCGCTCGCGCCTCCAGATACGTCACGGCCGAATCCGGGTTTGCGAACAGGTCCCGGGACAGTGCGTCGCAGGGGAAGGACCGCTCGACCTCCCGGCGGGCGGTGGCGCTGATCGACTTCGGCTTGGGGAGTACGGCACGCAGGTCCGACAGACCGGCCACGGCTCGGACGAACGCTGGGCGCCCGGCCAGCAGATGCGTGACCAGGAGCGAAGCGGGCCGGTCGGGCAGCTGAAACCGCTGCACGATGCGGCCGAAGTAGGTATCCAGCCGCACAAGGTCCGTGGTTTCCACGTGCATCTCCTCACGAAGGCAGGGACGTTCGGTGCTTCGGTCTGGGCACCGGGTGCGTCGGGCTGCGGTCACGCGTCACGGCAGGTGATCCGGGGTGGCACACTCTGCCCAGACGCCTTTGCCCCACGGCCTGGGGGCGATGCCCCACCGGCAGGAGACGGCGTCCACTACGGCCATGCCGCGCCCGGACTCAGCTGTTTCGCTCGCCTCGATGACGCGGGGGATCGTGCGGGATCGGTCGAACGTCGAGATTCGTACCAGGTGATCGCTGGGGCGTTCGACCTTGAGGCGGAAGCAGCCGCGCTGCTCGGGATCGGGGATGTGGCGGGTGGCGTGCCGGATCGCGTTGGTGGCCAGCTCTGAGGCGATCAAGCAGGCGTCGTCCACCAAGTCCTCCAGCCCCCAGGCGTGCAGGGTCGCGGCGACGGACAGGCGCGCGATGCCCACGGACTCCTCGGCGCACGGGAGCGACTGGGTGTAGGTCGGATGGCCTGTGCAGGTGGGTGTGAGCGGTGAGGGCTTGCTGATCATCATCGTGGTCATCTCGTCGGCCTTCTGGTGAGTGGGCCAGGCAGCGTGGAGACATCGGGGTACGGGCTGCTCGTGTGGGCGGCCTGGCGCTGTATGACGCCCAGTCAACGCTTGGAAGCGCTCCGTGTTTAGGGCATGTGCAATCCGCCCTGCCCGCATGCACCCGGACCTTTTTGCCTCCCCTTGACTCAGTTGCTTGGTGGGCTGTGCATGCGTGTCTACCGTGGAGACATGGGGAACCGAGCCTTCCAAATGGCCCTGGATGATGCTGGATTAACGCAGGAGAAGTTGGCCGAGGCGGTGAACAAGGCCATCGAGCGAATGACCGGAAGGCCAGGCCGGGTCGGTGACCGGGGGGTGCGGCGGTGGCTGAGCGGCCAAACCCGCTGGCCCCACGAGCTCCAGCGCCGCGCCCTCACGATGACACTGGGCCGGGAACCGGTCGAGCTGGGATTCGTTCCCCCGCCGGGCCGTCTCCCTGCTGCCCCTCCGGAGGACAATGTGAACCGCCGCCAAGCCCTCACCACGGGAGTTGCTCTGGGGGCGGCCGTAACCGCACCGGCTCCCGCCACGCCCTACCGCGTCGGCATGGGCGACGTACGGGCTCTGCAAGGCCGCTTCGCCAAACTCATCGCCGCCGACCACAAGAGGGGCGGGGACAAGCGGACCGAGACCGCTGCCCTGGCCCTGGCCGATGAAGCCGTTGCCCTGCGGCAGCGCGGTTCGTGCTCCCAGCGCGTCAGGCACGCCCTGTATGCCACGGCCGCCGCCTGCGTGTCCAGCGCCATGTGGGCCGCCACCGACGGGCGTCGTTTCGATGCGGCCCTACGGCATCACGAGCGGGCGGCCAGCCTTGCCCAGGAATCCGGCGACCAGACCATCCTGTTCCGCGTCTGGTCCCACAAGGGCAGTCTCTACCGCCACCTGGGCCGACCGGCTGATGCCCTCGACGCCAACGATGTCGCCCGGCGCCTGTCCATCACCCGCCGTGACCCGCTGTTCGCTTCCCTCGGCCACGCCAGGCATGCCGCGATCCTCGGCCTGACGCGGGACAAGGCCGGTGTGGACCGCGCTTTGGACTGCGCCCGGGATGCGATGCTCCGCGCTGATCCTGGCGAGCGGCGGCCACTGTGGCTGCCCGCGTTCTACGACGAAGCCGAAGTGCACAGCCTTGCCGCCACCGCGTACCTGGCTGCCGGTCGAGGTGCCGAGGCCGAGGCGCATGCCCATGCCTCCCTCACCCTGTTCCGTCCCCATCTCGTCCGCTCCCGGGCCATCACGACCGCCCGCTTGGCCCGCGCCCAGCTCGGGCAGGGAGAGGCGGAGCGCGCCGTGGTCACCGCCGCCTCCATTGACGTGGAGCACCCTCGGGTGCGGTCCATGCTCGACTCGTTCACCCGTGACCTTCGTCGGATCGCGCCCGGCCCTGTCTGCGACTCCTGGGAGCAGCAGTGCAGGGCAGCGTGAGCTTCGTTCGGATCGGTGACGTGGAGTCCGTGTGGGATGACCTGGTGGGAATCTACAAGGAGTGCTGGGCGCACAAACTCCACCTACCGCACTACGCCCCGGAGACGTTCGGGGAGCGCTTGCACCGGCACGCCGCCGAACCGGGTTGGGAGGCCGTGGTGGCCTACGACTCCGGTGAGCCCATCGGCTATATCTACGCCAACCGACTCACCGGAGCGGATGACCGCTGGTGGCGTCGCATCCGACCAGAGCCCGAGTCGGTCGTTGCGGGGGCTTCTACGGTCGCGGTGAAAGAGATGATGGTCCGCCAGCGGTGGCGCAGGCAGGGGATCGCCCGTGGGCTGCACGACGTCCTGCTGGCCGGGCGGCCCGAGACGCAAGCCTCGTTGATGGTCAACCCCCTGAACCAGGACGGGAGGGTGCAGGCCCTCTACGTGTCATGGGGCTACCGGGTGGTGGGCACCGCCCAGTCCTCGCCGGAGGCGCCGGTTCTGACGGTCATGGTGCGGTGACGTCGGCCGTCGGCGGTCAGCCGATGTCCAGGACGGCCTTGCCGTGGAGGCGGCGCTCGGTGAGGGCGGTGACGGCCTCCTCGGCTCGGTCCCAGCCGCCGCGCCAGGTGATCTGGGGGTCCAGGTCGCCCGTCGCGACGCGCTCCGCGAGCCAGCCGAGGTCCGCGCCGATGTCGGGGCGGTCCAGCAGGTAGAAGGTGACGATCGAGCGGTTGTGGCGGCCTTCGTTTCCGTAGAGGGCGCCGAACGGGAAGGTCTCGGGCTGGCCCGTCACATGGCCGACGGACACCAGGGTGCCGTGCGCGGCGAGCTTGTCGTACGCCGCCACCAGCTGCGGTCCGCCGACGTTGTCGACCACTCCGTGCACCGGCTCGTCGATCTCCGCCGGGTCCGTGACCACCTGGTGGGCGCCCAGTGCACGCAGACCGTCGCCGTGGGCCGCCGGATCGCCGGTGGAGGCGATGACGTACGCGCCGCCGAGCCGGGCGAGCTGGACGGCGTAGCGGCCGACTCCGCCGGTGGCGCCGGTGACCAGGATGCGTCGGCCGAGGGTGTCGCCGATCCGGCGCAGCGCGCGCAGGGCGCTGCCGCCCGCGACCGGGATGGTGCTGATCGCGCCGGGGTCGGCACCGGCGGGCGGGACGCCGAGCATCCCGGTGTCCACCGCGCGCAGCTCCGCCCAGCCGCCGTCCGCGCCCAGGGTGACGACGGGGGTTCCGGCGGCCGGTCCCGAGCCGTCGGCGGCCGCGTGCTCGACCACTCCGGCGGCGTCCCAGCCCAGGACGGTGCCGTCGGGGGCCTCGGTGCGGTGGGCGACCTCGCCGTAGTTGAGGGAGGTGGCGGTCACCCGGACCAGCGCCTGGTGCGGGGCGGGTTCGGGGTCGGCGGCCGCGCCGAGGCGGAGGCCGGAGGGGGAGGAGTGGTCAACGAGCAGGGCGCGCATGGCGGTTCGCCTTTCCGGTGAGTGATGGCGACATCAGTTATGCCACTGAGTGGCAAACGCGTGCAAGTGGCGTTATCAGTGACGGCTACACTTTTCGCCGTGACTGCCGCTCCCGACTCCTCACTGCGCGAACGCAAGAAGCGGCGCACCCGCCAGGCACTGATAGACACCGCGCTGGAGCTGTTCACCCGGCGCGGCTTCGGCGGGGTGACGCTGGATGAGCTGTGCGAGGAGGTGGAGGTCTCCAAGCGCACCTTCTTCCGCACCTTCACCAGTAAGGAAGACGTCGCGATGGCCCCCGACCAGGACCTGTGGCGGGCCTTCCTGGAGGAGCTGGAGACGGCGGAGCCGGACGGGCTGCCGGTGGTGGAGCTGGGGCGGGACGCACTGCTGGCCGCGCTGGCGCGGATGGACGACGAGGGCTGGGCCCGGCGGATGCTGCTCAGCCGGCGGCTGGCCGAGCGGACGCCCTCGATGGGCGCGCACGGCCTGCAGTTCTGCGAGGCCACCACGCAGGAGGCGCTGGCGATCCTGCGCCGCCGATTCGGCCTCGGCGCACCGGGCGACCTACGGCCGCGGCTGGCGGTGGACATGCTGGTCGCCGCGTTCCACGGGGCGCTCACGGCCTGGGTCGCGCAGGCGGACGAGGCGCGTGAGGCGGGCCATAGCGAGCCGCCCACCGCCGAGGAACTGGCCGCCCGCCTCCGCGAGGCGGTAGCCGCCCTCCCCGAAAGCCTCGCCCTGACGGCCGGGCCCGGCGGGGACGGCGGTTGATGTTCGGGCCCTGGCCGCCCGTGGTCGGCCGCTGCCCGCCCACGCGCGGTGACCTCGCGGCCCCGCCCCGCGGGCGATGGTCAGCCGAAGGCGATCACCAGGCCGAAGCCGAGGAAGAGCGTGCCGCCCAGGGTCAGGCCCGCCGCCGGGCCGAGTATGTGGCGTCGCATCCATACCCGGGCCTTCTGTGACTCGCCCGGGAGGTACATCACGTCCACCCTCCGGCCGGTCGCCAGCCCCATTCCGATGCCCTGGATCGCGGTCGTGAACTCCACCTCGTAGCCCTGGTGGTCGTGGAACCGGATGACCGGCGTCTGGGTCGGGTTCCGGTTCTGGTCCCGGCGGTCCACGACGTTGGCGACCACCAGCCCCTCCGCACGGACCCCCTCGCGGCGCAGTCGTCGCACCAGCCGGGCGTCGCGGACGGCGCAGGCGTAGAGGAACAGCCCGATCGTGATGCACAGCACCTCGGCCGCGGGAGCGCCCATCGATGAATCGCCTCTCGTCGTGTTCGAATCCCCCGCCCGCCACAGGAGACGCGTTGATCCGGAGCCGCGGTTGCCGTCGGGCGGCGCCCTGTCGCCGAGCCCCCGGGTGCGGGATCCTCCCGTGACATGAGCAGACCCCTGAACCGTCGTGTGAGCGGCTGGATCTGGCCCCTCGTCATCCCCCTCGTCACCGGACTCGCCTTCACCCTCACCTGGAGCTCACCGGCCGGTGCGGACGCCTCCCGCGCCGGGATCGGCGACGCCATCGACACCATCCTCGCCGACCCCCTGCTGAAGGGCGGCGCGGCCGGGGTCGTGGTCGCCGACGCCGACTCCGGTGCCGTGCTCTACCGGCACCGGCCCGACGACCGGCTGATGCCCGCCTCCAACACCAAGCTGTTCACCTCGGCCGCCGCCATGGGGCTGCTCGGCCCCGACCACCGCTTCCGCACCGATGTGCTGACCGACGGCGCCCGCCGCGGGCACACCCTCAGGGGCGATCTCTACCTTCGGGGCACCGGTGACCCCACGATGCTCGCCGGGGACTACGACCGTCTGGCGAAGGGGGTCGCCGACGCGGGGATCACCAAGGTCAGCGGGCGGCTGATCGCCGATGACACCCGCTTCGACGCCCAGCGGGTGGGCCGTTCCTGGGCGGCCGACGACGAGTCCTCGTACTACGCGGCGCAGATCTCCGCGCTGACCCTCGCCCCCGACACCGACTACGACGCGGGCAGCGTCATCGTGGAGGTCACCCCTGGCGCGGCGGCCGGCGACCGGCCGAAGGTCACCGTCACGCCGCCGAACGCGTACGTACGGATCGACAACCGCGCGACCACCGGGAGCGGCGGCCTCACCATCGAGCGGCAGCACGGCTCCAACACCATCACCGTCAGCGGCGCCCTCCCGGCCGGGGCGGCGACCGCCAAGGAGTGGGTCAGCGTCTGGGCGCCCACCGGCTACGCCACCTCGGTCTTCGCCGACGCCCTCGAACGGCACGGCGTCCGCGTGGCCGGGCCCACCCGCCTGGGCCGGGCCGCCCCGGCGGACGCCCGAACGCTCGCCTCGCACCGCTCCATGCCGCTGAAGGACCTGCTGATCCCCTTCATGAAGCTGTCCAACAACATCCACGCCGAGGCGCTCACCAAGGCCATCGGCTATGAGACGGCCGGGCGCGGCACCTGGGACGCAGGGCTCGCCGCCATCGCCGACTGGCTGAAGAAGCAGGGCGTGGACACCGGCGCGGTGCGCCAGGTCGACGGCTCGGGGCTGTCCCGGATGGACAACATCGCGGCCGGGCGCCTCACCGAACTGCTGCTGTCGGTGCGCGACGAGCCCTGGTACGCCGACTGGTACGCCTCGCTGCCGGTGGCCTGCGCCCCGGACCGGTTCGTGGGCGGCACCCTGCGGTCACGGATGTGCTCCACCCCGGCGGCCGGGAACGCCCGCGGCAAGACCGGCTCCCTGACCGGCGCCTCCGCGCTCTCCGGCTATGTCACCGACGCGGACGGAAGGGAGCTGGTCTACAGCGTCGTCCTCAACAACTATCTCGCCCCCTCGGTGAAGAACCTGGAGGACGCGATCGTGGTGACGCTCGCGACGTCCGGCGCGGGCCATGCGGAGGCGGTGCGGCCCCGTGCCGTACGGGACGACGCCACGGGTGCCACGGCCGCCACGGCCGACGCCGGACGCGAGTGCTCCTGGAGCAAGCCCCGCCGGTGCTGAGGTCAGGCCCCACCGGTGCTGAGGTCAGGCCCCGGAACTGCTGAGGTCAAGCCCCGCCGCTGAGCTGAGGTCAGGCCCCGCCGCCGCCAGGCGGAAGCCGCACCGTCAGCACCGACGTCCCCGCCGCCGCCTCCGCGGACGGGCCGCCGGCCACCTCCAGCCGCCACGGCGCCGAGGTGCCGGCGGCCTCGGCGCGCAGCACCGCCCCGTCCCGGACGACGGTGAAGGTGGCGGCCGTCGTGCCGTCCGGGCGCGGCACCCGCACCGTGACCGGGCCCGCCACCGGTTCGTACACCCGCAGCGTGACCCCGTCCGCCCAGTCGGCGTCGGGGCGGTCCTCGGCCGCCCCGAACGGGATCACCGCGCCGGGGCGGGCCAGCAGCGGGACGCTGAGGAAGCCGTGGGTCTCGCGCACCCAAGCCGGGCCGCGCACCGTCCGCCCGCTGGGCACATGCGTCCAGACGCCCTCCGGTACGTAGTACGTCACCTCGCCCTCGTCGTCGAAGACCGGGGCGACCAGCAGATCCCCGCCGAGCATGTACTGCCGCTCCAGGCCCGCGCACCCGGGGTCGTCCGGGAACTCCAGGACCATGGCGCGCATCACCGGGATGCCGTCGGTGTGCGCCTGCCGCGCCGCCTCGTACAGATACGGCATCAGCCGCAGCTTCAGCCGGGTGAAGTGGCGCAGCACCTCGACCGACTCCTCGTCGAAGAGCCACGGCACCCGGTAGGAGGACGAGCCGTGCAGTCTGCTGTGCGAGGACAGCAGCCCGAAGGCGATCCACCGCTTGAACAGGGCCGGGTCCGGGGTGCCCTCGAAGCCGCCGATGTCATGGCTCCAGAAGCCGAAGCCGGAGAGCCCCAGCGAGAGCCCGCCGCGCAGCGATTCGGCCATCGCCTCGTAGGTGGACTCGCAGTCGCCGCCCCAGTGCACCGGGAACCGCTGGCCGCCCGCCGTGGCCGAGCGCGCGAAGACCACCGCCTCGCCCTCCCCGCGCCGCTCGCTCAGCGCCTCGTGGACGGTGCGGTTGTAGAGCTGGGTGTAGTAGTTGTGCATCCGCTCGGGGTCGGAGCCGTCCGCGTAGACCACGTCCAACGGCACCCGCTCGCCGAAGTCGGTCTTGAAGCAGTCCACGCCCATGTCCAGCAGCGCGGTCAGCTTGGCCGCGTACCAGGCGCGGGCGGCGGGGCTGGTGAAGTCCACCAGCGCCATGCCCGGCTGCCACAGGTCCCACTGCCACACCGAGCCGTCCGGCCGCTTCAGCAGATGGCCTGCCGCCTTGCCCTCGGCGAAGAGCGGGGAGCGCTGGCCGATGTACGGGTTGATCCAGACCGAGATCTTCAGCCCCCGCTCGCGCAGCCGCCGCAGCATGCCCTCCGGGTCGGGGAAGACCCGCGGATCCCAGGTGAAGTCGCACCACTGGTACTCGCGCATCCAGAAGCAGTCGAAGTGGAAGACGGACAGCGGCAGCGCGCGCTCCGCCATGCCGTCGACGAAGCCGGTGACCGTCTCCTCGTCGTAGGAGGTGGTGAAGGAGGTGGACAGCCACAGCCCGAAGGACCACGCGGGCGGCAGCGCGGGGCGGCCGGTGAGCGCGGTGTAGCGGCGCAGGATCTCCTTGGGGGTGGGCCCGTGGATGACGTAGTACGTGAGCTCCTGGTCCTCGGCGCTGAACTGGAGCCGGGAGACCGCCTCCGAGCCGACCTCGAAGGAGACCCGGCCGGGGTGGTCCACAAAGACGCCGTAGCCCGCGTCGGTGAGGAGGAACGGGACGTTCTTGTACGCCTGCTCGGTGGCGGTGCCGCCGTCGGCGTTCCAGATGTCGACGGCCTGGCCGTTCTTCACCAGCGGGCCGAAGCGCTCGCCGAGGCCGTAGACCGAGGTGCCGACCCGCAGCGCGAGCCGTTCGCGCAGGTAGTGGTGGCCGTCGGCGGTCTCCATGATGCCCATGTCCTTGACGCCGCTGCTGGTGAGCGTGCGCCCGGCGGCCTCGAAGTCCATCCGCCAGGGTCCGGTGCGGGCGAGGCGCAGCGAGAGCGCGCCCGAGGTGAGCCGGGCCTCCCCGTCGTCGCAGCGCACCTTGGCGTCGCCCTCCTGGCGGGCGATGTCGAACGACGGGCCGCGCTCCACCCCGCCCGCGAAGTGGGTGATCCGGACGGCGATCACATCGGGCATGGGGGCGGTGCAGGTCAGGGTGAGGGCGGGACCCTTGAGCAGATCGCCGCGGTGGCGTACGGGATGGGTGGGGGCGTGGACGGTGAGGGTGCCGGGGCCGGTCTCCACATCGAGCACCCCCTGGGGGTACGCGGCGTGGACGCCCTCGCGCAGCCTCCAATAGCCATCGCTGAACTTCATGCGAATGCGGCCCTCCTCGTCATTTGACCGCGCCCATGGCGATGCCACGGGTCAGGGTCCGCTGGAAGATCAGGAAGAAGCAGAACGCGGGGAGCACCCCCAGCAGGGCGGCCGCGTTGGTCATGGTGGCGTCCATCAGCCGTTGGCCCTGGAGGACGCCGAGCGCCACCGAGACCGTCTGGTTGTCGTTGGAGATCAGCATCACCAGGGGCAGCAGGAACTCGTTCCAGGTCCAGATGAAGAAGAAGACCAGCAGTACCCCGATGGTGGGGCGGCTGACCGGCACCACGACCCGCCACAGCACCTGCCACTTGGTGGCGCCGTCGATCCGGGCCGCCTCGATGACCTCCTTGGGGAAGGCGCCGAGCACGGAGGAGAGCAGATAGGTGCCGAAGGCCGACTGGATCACGGTGAAGACGATGATCACGCTCAGCCGGGTGTCGTACAGGCCCACCTCCTTGGACAGGTAGTAGACGGGGTAGACCAGGGCCTCCTGCGGCAGCATGTTGGCCAGGACGAAGAAGGCCAGCACCCAGGGGCGGCCCCTGACCCGCCCGATGCCGATCGCGTACGCGTTGAGCACCGACAGCAGCGCGGCGAGCACCGCCACCGAGCCGGAGATCAGCGCGGAGTTGAACAGCTTCCGGCCGAAGTCCACCCGCTGCCAGAAGTCGCTGAGGCCGTCGAGGTGGATCCCCTCGGGCAGGCTGAGGGGGCCGTTCGCGGAGTAGTCGGCGGGCGACTTCACCGCGTTGAGGGCCACCACGAGGAACGGCAGCACCATGAGGGCGGCCGCCACGATCAGCGCGGCCAGTACGGGGTAGCGGGCCGGGGCCTGGTGTCGCTTGAGGGCGTTCACTGGTCCTCCGAGGGCGGTCACTCGTCCTCCGCCCGGGTTTGCAGGCGCAATGCCACCAGGGCCAGCGCCAGGATGATCACGGTGAGGGCGGTGGAGACCGCGGAGCCGTACCCGACCTGTGTCTTCTCGAAGAAGGACTGGAAGGAGAAGTACGAGGGGACGTTGGTGGCCCCGCCCGGCCCGCCCTTGGTGAGCACATACACCGCGCCGAAGACCTTGAGCGCCGCGATGGTGCACCACAGCAGCACGACATAGATCTCCGGGCGGATCTGGACCAGCGTCACATGCCAGAACCGCCGCCACCACGAGGCCCCGTCCAGCTCGGCCGCCTCGTGCAGGGACGGGTCGGCGCGCTGGAGCCCCGCCATGAAGACCACCAGCGGAAAGCCGAGCTGGACCCACACCATCACGGCCATCACGCTGTAGAGCGCGAAGTCCGGGTCGCCCAGCCAGTCCTGGCGCAGTGAGCCGAGGCCGACGGCGCCCAGCGCCTCGTTGAGCGCGCCGTTCTCCGGGGCGAGGATCCAGCTCCAGACGATTCCGGCCACCGCGATGGGCAGCACCTGTGGCAGATAGAAGCAGGCGCGCAGCACGCTCGCGGTGCGGGTGCCGATGTGCTTGGCGATGTAGTCGAAGAGCGCGGCGGCCAGCACCAGGCCGAGGGCGGTGGGGAGCACCGCCATCGCCACCACCATGGCCAGGCTGTGCCGGAAGGACTCCCAGAACGCGGAGTCGTCCAGCAGATCGCGGTAGTTGGCGAGCCCGGCCCACTTCGGGCTGCCCACGCCCTGCCAGTGGGTGAGGCTGATCCCGGTGTTCATCAGGAACGGGACGACGATGACGGCGAGGAAGGCCAGCGCGCCGGGGAGCAGGAACAGGGCGTACGGATACTCGCGGCGCCCGCGTCGGACGCCGTGGCTGTGGGAGCTCATCGGGAGCTCATCCCTTCGGCGCGCCCGCGTCGTACGCCTTCTTCAGCGCGTCCAGATAGGCGTCCGGCTCGGCGCTGCCGGTGATCAGCTTCTGGGTCTCGGAGACGAGGACGTCATAGAAGCCGGGGACCGGCCAGTCGGGGTAGAAGGCCAGGCCGTCGCCGTCGGCGTAGGTGGTGAAGTCCTTGATCAGGGCCTTGGACTTGGGGTCGGTGATCGCCGAGGGATCGGCGGCCACGGGCACTCCGCCGTTGTTGCCGAGGGTGTTCTGGATGCCCTTCCTCATCGTGATGTCGATGAAGTCGTAGGCGAGCTCCTTGTTCTTGGCGCCCTTGGGGACGACCCAGAGATTGCCGCCGGAGCCGAGGGTGAGCTTGGAGCCGGGGAAGGGGAAGGTGCCCCACTCGTCCTTCATCTCGGCCTTGAAGCGGCCGAACCACCAGCTGCCGGAGAAGAACATCGGATACTTCCCCGCGATGAAGGCCGCGCCCGCGTCCTCGGCCTTGGCGCCGCTCGAACTCTTGGCGAGGTAGCCCTTCTTCACCCAGTCGGCGAAGGTGGTGGCGCCATAGGTCCAGGCGGCGTCGTGGAAGTCCGGCTTGCCCTGGTACTGCTCGTAGGCGTCCACCCAGGAGCGGTCGGCCTTGGAGAGGGCGAGCTGGTAGACGTACTGCTGGGCGGGGTATTCGGCGCCCGCGCCGGCGAGCGGGGTGACGCCCTTGTCCTTGAACGCCTTCAGGGCGGCGGTGAATTCGGCGAAGGTGGTCGGGACCTTGATGTGGTGCTGGTCGAAGAGGGCCTTGTTGTAGAAGACCATCGTGTACTCGGCGTAGTTGGGGATCCCGTACCAGTTGCCGGAGCCCATCACGCCCTGGGCGTCATAGCGGCTGGTGGTGCGCACGCCGGGGCTGAGCGGCTTGTCCCAGCCGCGCTTGGTGACCTCGGGGGTGAGGTCGGTGAGCAGGCCCTGCTTGGAGAGCAGGCCGGTGGTGGCGTTGCCCTTGTTGTACTCCATCAGATCGGGCGCGTCACCGGAGTTGAGGACCATCGAGGCGGTCTTCTGGATCTGTTCGAAGCCCTTCTCCTCGACCTTCACGGTGACGCCCGGATGGCTCTTCTTGAACTCCTCGATCGCCTGTTTCCAGGCGATGCCCATGGCGCTGTTGGGCGCCTCGTAGTGCCAGAGCTTGAGCGACTTGCCGTCCCCGGCCTCGTCCCCGCCGTCCCCGCAACCCGCGATGACCAGGGATGCCGCCAGTGTGGCCGCGATGACGGCCACCGTTCGTTTCGTCCGTTTCCGTGCCGACAACATCCGCTGCCTCCGGGAGGGTGGGAAGGAAGGGCGCATGTGCAACGTTCGTCGAAGCGCTTCGATGGGGAGAGGTATACGAGGGGTGATAGAGATATGTCAATGCCGTTGACAAAACGGGCGTACCCGGAAGCGCCGGGGGAGACCCCTCAGGCTCTCGGAGGGGGCGCCCGACGGGTTGTGACGCCCGCGGCGGGCTGCTCCCCTCCCCGCCCCTTCCCGATCCAGGGGCTCCGCCCCTGGACCCCGGGGTCTGGGGTGGCGCCCCGCCTTGCGGCGGAGCCGCATGTCGACGCGGTGGGAAGGGGCGGGGCGGAGAAAGCATCGCCATGCGGCTCCGCCGCGTGGTCCGCCGGGCACCCCGTAGGCCCTCAGGAGCGATGGACCTGGCGCACCGTGCGGAGGAAGGCGCCCAGGACGCTCGGGACCGGGCCGAAGCGGTGGGTGAGGTGGAACTCCAGCCCGGCGGCGGCCGGTTCCAGCGGCAGCAGGGTCACCCCCACGTGCCGGAAGCGCCGCATCCCCGCCGGTCCGATGCCGATGCCGAGCCCGCAGGCGACCAGCCCCAGCAGGGTGTGCAGATTGTGTGCCTCGTGCGCGATCCGCGGCTCGACTCCGGCGGCGCGGCATGCGGCGAGCGCCGCGTCGGCGGCGGCGGGCTCGGCCTGCCGCGAGGAGAGGATCAGCGGCTCGCTGTCCAGCGCCCGTACGGGCACGGACGTGGCGCTGGTCAGCGGATGGCCGGACGGCACCGCCGCCACCAGGGTCTCCCGGCCCAGCGGCAGGCTGGTCAGCCGCCGCCGGGCGGCCGCGGGCGGCGGGCCGCAGATGACCCCGGCGTCCAGGCTGCCGTCCATCAGCGCCTCGATCTGCCGGGTGCTGGGGAGTTCCCGCAGCTCCAGCCGGACCTGCGGGCGGCGGGTCCGGAAGGCGGTGAGCACCTCGGGCAGCACGGCGGCCAGCGCGGTGCCGAGGAAGCCGATGGCGAGCGAACCGGTCTCGCCCCGCCCGGTGTCGGCCGCGTCCCGTACGGCGAGGTCGAGATGGTCCAGCACCTGCCGGGCCCGGGCCAGGAACGCCTCACCCGCGGCGGTGGGCCGCACCCCGTGCCCGGTGCGGTCGAAGAGCTGTACGCCCAGCTCGGTCTCCAGCGCCTTGATCTGCTGGGACAGCGGGGGCTGCCGGATGCCCAGCGCGGCGGCGGCGCGACCGAAGTGGGCGTGCTCGGCGAGGGCGAGCGCGTAGCGGAGATGGCGCAGCTCCATAAGAACCAAGCCTATATCTGATCGCGAATAACTCCTTCATGTCCCATATATCAAACAGGAAAGGCTCGTCGCACTGGTGCTCGACTGGCCCACATGAGCGAAACACCGGAACACCACGAGACGACGGTCGAGGGCGTACGGCTGCACTGGGTGCGGGCGGCGGGGCCGGGAACCCCCGTCGTCCTGCTCCACGGCTGGCCGCAGACCTGGTACGCCTGGCGCAAGGTGATCCCCGAACTCGCCCGCCACCACGAGGTGTACGCGGTGGACCTGCCGGGCCTGGGCGACTCGGGCTCCTCCCCGCGCGGCCACGGCGTCAGGATCGCCGCCGACCTCCTCGACGCCTGGCGCGCCGAGCTGGGCCTGGACCGGGTCCATGTCGTCGGCCACGACCTGGGCGGCCCCATCGGCTATGCGTGGGCCGCCGCCCACCCCGCCCGGGTCCGCAGCTTCACCCTGCTCGCCGTGCCCCTGCACGGCTTCGGGCTGAGCGAACTGATCGCTCGCGCCGGGCTCTGGCACTTCGGCTTCTTCTCGGTGCCCGGGCTCGCCGAACAGCTGGCGGAGGGCCGGGAGCGGATCCTGCTGGAGCACTTCTACGGGCACGCCCTGGAGACCGGGGCCATCCGCCCCGCCGACGTCGACACCTATCTGCGCGCCTACGCCCGCCCGGGCCGGCTGGCAGGCGGCTTCGCGTACTACCGCAACGGCCCCGCCGACACCGCCGCACTCACCGAACTCGCCCGCACCCCGCTCCCGATGCCCACCCTGGCCGTCGGCTGCGGCCGGGCCGGCGGCCCGGCCCCCGTCCACAGCCTCGGCCAGGTCGCCCCGGCGACCCGCGGCGCCGTGATCGACGACAGCGGCCACTTCCTGCCCGAGGAACGCCCCGGCCCCCTGCTGTCCCTGCTCCGGCCCTTCCTGGCGGAGGCCGACGGCGCTCAGCCCGGTCCATGACCGCCGCCGGTCGACGGCCCCTGGTAGGCCGGACCATCCAGGTACAAGGCGGCCGCCGCGCGGAGTTCGTCCATGGCGGCCCGCCAGGCCGGGTCGTCCTTGCCGAGAGTGTGCACCGCGTGTTCGGCGTTACGCCGTCGTGCGGCCAGGTCGGGGCGGCGCTCGATCTCCACCTCGCCGGCCCAGATGGTCAGCCATTGGCGGATGGGACCGAGGTTGTTGTGTTCGGCTGCCAGGGCGAACGCCTCGTTCTTCTGGGTTTCCATCTCGCCCAGTCGATGGGGAGCTACGCGGGCGAGCGCGAGGCGCAGCGATTCGGGAGTGCGCTCCGGCCGGGGGATGAGCCCTCCCGTGGGCGGCTCCATAGGGTGTGCGCTCATACGGTCCTCCGGGCTGTTCGGTGTCCGTATGCACCGTACTGGCCATGAAGACACCCGCGCGGCGAGCGGCGGCTTGTATGACGAATCCGGCCGATGGCAGGGGACCCGCGCCGGTCGGGGGCAGTCACGCCGACCGGGAGTCGCGTGGTTGGGGTGTCGGCTCGGCCACGCGGGTGCGGTTCCACGCCCGCAGCCGTCGGACAGAGGCCGCGAGGGTGGTGAGCGGCGGCCGGCGGCGGCGCGGTGGGGCGGGGGCGGCGCCGGGGCGGCAGGGGCGGGGGACGACGGGGCGGGAGGCGAGGAAGAGGATCATGCCACTACGGTCCAGGGCCCGGCCGGGGGCGGTCCAACACCTGATCCGAGGCCATTCACGCATCTGCGGTGTCAATGCTGGCCGGGTCTGGCTGGGCGAGGATCGCGGGTCGCGTCGATCACCATGCGCGGGCGAACTCGATCACCATGTGTCGGCGAACTCGGTCACCATGCGCGGGCGAACTCGGTCACCATGTGCGGGTGAACCGGGACATCGAACCGCGCCTGCTGCGCGCCTTCACCGCCGTCGCCGACGAGCTGCACTTCACCCGCGCCGCCGCCCGCCTCTACGTCGCCCAGCAGGCCCTCAGCCGCGACGTCCGGCGCCTGGAGCGGGAGTTGGGCGCGGAGCTGTTCGTCCGTACCACCCGCCAGGTCGCCCTCACGGCCGCGGGTGAACGGCTGCTGCCGTACGCCCGGCGGGTGCTCCAGGCCCAGGACGACCTGGCGGCGGCCTTCAGCGGGGCCGGGCAGCGGCCGCTGCTGGTGGACATCAGCGCCCCGGTGAGCACCGGAAGCCAGGTGCTGGCGGAGGCGCGGCGCCGCGTCGGCCCCGAGACCGAGCTGGTGGCCCGCTTCCACAGCGGACTGGCCGGGGCCGCCGCCGAACTCCTCGCCGGACGCCTCGACGTCTCCTTCGGCCGGGCCCGCGGCCTCGACCCCGCCGTGCTCGCCCGGCTGGACCACCGGCTGATCCGCTACGAGCGCATCGCCGTGGTCCTGCGCGAGGACCACCCGCTGGCCCGGCTCGAGGAGATCCCGCTGTCCGCGCTCGCGGGCGAGACCCTGTACGCGGCGGCGGGCAACGACACCACCACCGAGTGGACGGACCTGGCCGCCCAGCTCTTCGCGGGGCGCGGGATCGCGATGGCGGAGCCGTTCCCGGAGATCGACGGGGACGAGGAGTTCATCCGTGTGGTGACCAAGCGCCGCTGGTCGGTGCTGGCCAGCGAGGTGTTCACCCACCTCCCCGGCGCGGTGCTGCGCCCCCTCACCGAGCCCGTTCCGCTCTCCCCGGTCTCCATCGTGTGGCGCAAGGGCCTCAGCCACCCCGGTCTGGACGCCCTCCACGCCGCGGCCCGCGCGCTCGCCGCCGCGTCCGGATGGCTCCACCGGCCACCGGGGGCCTGGCTGCCGCGCCCCGAGGCGGGCGCGATGATGATCAGAGATTGACGCGGTTGAGGTAGACGCGCTTGCGATGCGGAATCACCTGGTACCAGACGAGCATCGTCTCGACGCTGTACGTGCGCAGGCGATGGGGCTCGGGGTCGTCGTCGAGGAGACCGTCCGGGCCGAGCCCCTGGGCCGCGAGATCGGCCAGAGCGCTGCCGATCACCTCGACCGCGCACCGGTCCGTGTCCTTCATGCCGCCGACGACCCACTCGGCGTCGGGGTTGTACTCCCAGGCCCAGCCGACGGCGTCCTCGACGCCTTCGCCCCGTGCGTTCACCCGGCGGCCCCGGTCTCGGCGGACGCCTCGCGGAGGATGCGCGTGATGGTCTGTTGCGCGGCCCGGAACTCCTCTTCCGTGGCCCCCGGATCGCCGGTGACGCGCTCCGCCTCGCGCATGGCGTGGAACCTGCCGGGGTGGCGTTCGATCGCGACGACGGTCGCCCACTTCTCCAGGAACAGCCGCATCGGCGTGGTCGAAGCGGTCTGAACGGCGCGGTCGAACGCCTCGCCCAGCTCGCGGTCGAACTCGGCGATGCGCGCGAGGTCGAGCCGTTTGACCGCTTCCCGCAAGGCGTCCCGCGTCATCGGCGGCTGTGGGATGACGGGCACGTGCGGGTGATCCGGCTGGCTGCTCATGGCGTTCCTCCGGCGGGGCAGGGCAGGGCGGGCGGTGCACCGCGTACGGTACCGGGCGATTCCTCCCGTCGCGTATGCGATGGGCACGGCTCCACCGCACGAGGGAATCCCCGGGGCGCGGGAGCCGGGGCACCGGGGGCCCTCGGGAATCCCCCTCACCGCCACCCGGCCCCCCGGGTGAGAGCAAGGTTTCGTCCGCGTCACCTGCCGCCACAGCCCGGAAATCCGCCGTCCCTACCGTCGGGCAGCGACACCGAGAACTGTGGAGGCGTGATGACTGCCCCGACCACCACCGCCGCGCGCAAGGGGGGCCGCTGGATCGAGCAGTGGGACCCGGAGGACGAGAGGTTCTGGAGGGAGAAGGGGGAGCGGATCGCCGCCCGGAACCTGGTCTTCTCCATCCTCTCCGAACACATCGGCTTCTCCATCTGGAGCCTGTGGTCGGTGATGGTGCTGTTCATGGGGCCGGAGTACGGCGTCGACGCGGCCGGGAAGTTCTTCCTCGTCGCGATGCCCACGCTGGTGGGCGGGGTGCTGCGGGTGCCGTACACCTTCGCCGTCGCGCGGTTCGGCGGGCGCAACTGGACGATCGTCAGCGCGGGGATGCTGCTCGTGCCCGCGATCGCCGCCGCCGTGGTGATGGAGCCCGGGACCTCGTACACCACCTTCATGGTGGTCGCGGCGCTCACCGGTGTCGGGGGCGGCAACTTCGCCTCGTCCATGACCAACATCAACTCCTTCTACCCGCTGCGCAGGAAGGGCTGGGCGCTCGGCCTCAACGCGGGCGGCGGCAACATCGGCGTCCCCGTGATCCAGTTGGTCGGGCTGCTGGTGATCGGCACCGCCGGGGCGGCCCATCCGCGGCTCGTGCTCGCCGTCTACATCCCACTGATCGTCGTCGCGGCGGCGCTGTCCGCGCTGTTCATGGACAACCTGGCGCCGGTGCGCAATGACACCGGGGCGGCCAGGGAGGCGGCGCGGGACGCCCACACCTGGATCATGTCGCTGCTCTACATCGGCACCTTCGGCTCGTTCATCGGCTACAGCTTCGCCTTCGGCCTCGTGCTGCAGAACCAGTTCGACCGCACCCCGCTCCAGGCCGCCTCGCTCACCTTCATCGGCCCGCTGCTCGGCTCGCTCATCCGCCCCGTCGGCGGCCGGCTCGCCGACGCCCACGGCGGCGCGAAGATCACGCTGTGGACCTTCGCCGCCATGGCCGCCGCGACCGTCGTGGTCGTCTACGCCTCCGCGCAGAAGTCGCTGGCCGTCTTCCTCGTGGGCTTCATCGCCCTCTTCGTCCTCAGCGGGCTCGGCAACGGCTCCACCTTCAAGATGATCCCCGGCATCTTCCAGGCGAAGGCCGTGGCCAGCGGCCTGGCCGGCGAGGAGGCCGCGGCCTACGGGCGGCGGCTGTCGGGCGCGGCGATGGGGCTGATCGGGGCGGTCGGCGCGCTCGGCGGGCTCGCGATCAACCTCGCCTTCCGGGAGTCGTTCGCGGGCGCCCACTCCGGCACCCCCGCCTTCGTCTCCTTCCTCGGCTTCTACGCGGTGTGCTCCGCGGTCACCTGGGCCGTATACCTGCGTGGCGCCCGCCGCCCGGACGCGGCGTCCGCCGCACAGGCGGGTGCGCAGGATCCGCGCTCGGAGCGGCAACCCGCCTACGCGGACGTCTGAGCGGGCCGTCGAGGCGGCGTCCCGGGGCCCGGGACGCCCCCTCGGCGGTTCGGGGCCGTACGGTCGGCCCGGGGCGTACGGTCGGCCGGGGAAGCCTCCGGCCGTCCACTCCGTTACGCCTGGGAAACCTCCGTGAACCGCCACCGACACGGGACGGCGACAGGATGCGCAACCGAAGGCGCCCATACACGAGTGAATCGGGAGATCGGGAGATCGGGACGAGAGCCATGCACCGAGAACAGACCGGAGCCGCGGGCGACGAGGTGCCCGTCGGCCCTCTCGCCGGATTCACCGTGGGGGTCACCGCCGCGCGCCGCGCGGATGAGCTGGGCGCCCTGCTGCGGCGCCGCGGCGCGGAGGTGATGTACGCGCCCGCGCTGCGGATCGTGCCGCTGGCCGACGACTCCGAACTCCTCGCCTCCACCAAGCAGTTGATCGACAGCGCACCCGATGTCGTGGTCGCCACCACCGCCATCGGCTTCCGCGGCTGGGTCGAGGCCGCCGACGGCTGGGGCCTGGGCGACGCCCTGCTGGCCCGGCTCCGCGAGGTGCGGCTGCTGGCCCGCGGGCCCAAGGTGCGCGGGGCGATCCGGGCCGCCGGGCTCACCGAGGAGTGGTACCCGGCCTCCGAGTCGATGGCCGAGGTGCTCGAGCGGCTGCTGGAGGAGGGCGTCGAGGGGCACCGCATCGCCGTCCAGCTGCACGGCGAGCCGCTGCCCGGCTTCGTCGAGTCGCTGCGGGCCGGGGGAGCGGAGGTGGTCGGGGTGCCGGTGTACCGCTGGATGCCACCGGAGGACATCGGGCCCGTGGACCGGCTGCTGGACGCGACGGTCGCCCGCGCCCTCGACGCCGTCACCTTCACCAGCGCGCCCGCCGCCGCGAGCCTGCTGGACCGGGCGGAGCGGCGCGGGATGCGCGAGGAACTGCTGGAGGCGCTGCGCCACGATGTGCTGCCCGCGTGTGTCGGGCCGGTCACCGCGCTGCCGCTGGAGGCCCACGACGTCCCCACCTCCCAGCCCGAACGGTTCCGGCTCGGACCGCTCGCGCAGCTGCTGACCGCGGAACTGCCAGGGCGGGTGCGGCCGTTGCCGGTCGCCGGGCGGCGGCTGGAGATCCGTGGCCACGCGGTGGTCGTGGACGGGGAGCTGCGTACGGTGCCGCCCGCCGGGATGGCGTTGCTGCGGGCTCTGGCCCGCCGGCCCGGCTGGGTCGTGGCGCGGTCGGAGCTGCTGCGGTCGCTGCCGGGGGCGGGGCGGGATGAGCACGCGGTGGAGACGGCGATGGCTCGGCTGCGGACGGCTCTCGGCTCGCCGAAGCTCATCCAGACGGTGGTCAAGCGGGGGTATCGGCTGGCGCTCGATCCGTCGGCCGACACGAAGTACGGGGGCGCGTAGCTGTTCTGTTGCCGGGGCTCCGCCCCGGACCCCGCCGGGGCTCCGCCCCGGGCCCCGCTCCTCAAGCGCCGGAGGGGCTGGAATATGGGGCTCCGCCCCGGGCCCTGCTCCTCAAGCGCCGGAGGGGCTGGAATATGGGGCTCCGCCCCGGACCCCGCTCCTCAAGCGCCGGAGGGGCTGGAATGCCCTGCTCCTCAAGCTCCCCCAGCTACCGCTGGGAGGTGCCCCCTGGAGGGGCTGGGTTGAGGGGGTTACGGGTAACACGTGGGGCGGGCACTCTGAAGGGTGACCGGATCGGGCCTTCCCCGAAGGGGTGACGGGAACATGGCGTCGGCGTCTCCCTACGACCTGCGGTTCGACTCGGGGCGGATCTGCCTGGACCTGGTGGCCACGGTCGGCGGCCGGCTCAGCGAGGCGCCGGTCGAGCGGCTCCGCGGGGTGGAGCCCCTCAGGGCGTGGCTGCTGGGCGCCGGACTGGTGCCCGGCGGCACCTCGCTCGAGGCCGTGGACCACCGCTGGCTCGTCCGCTTCCGGGCCGCCCGCGACCTGCTGCACCGCATCGTCCACACCGAGGTCGAGGGCCATGCCGCGGCCGCCGATCTGGAGCGGATGAACGCGCTGGCCGCCACCGCCCCGCCCGGCCTGCGCGCCGTACGGACCCCCGACGGCACCCTGGTGCGCGCCCTCGCCGGGAAGCCGGACTGCGGTGCGCTGCTCTCCCAGATCGCCCGGGACGCGGTGCAGTTGCTCACCGACCCGGTGGCGCGCGGGCAGTTGCGGCGCTGTGAGGGGGAGACCTGCTCGCTGGTCTACCTCGACACCTCACGCGGCCGCCGGCGCCGCTGGTGCTCCAGCGAAGTCTGCGGAAACCGCGAGCGAGTTGCCCGTCACCGCCGTCGCGTAAACCCGAGCATCAGCAAAACATGAGCGATATTCAGTCACGACCCGGACATGACGCAGGCCCCGGATGGGGGGACCGGGGCCTGCGGGGCGGATTTGGGGAGGGAGCCCTTCCTGATGGCCGTCGCCCGCCCGGCGTCGGCCTTACTCGGACTCAAGTACGCACCGCACAGCGGGAGATGTTCAGTCCGGAAATGGGATGTACATCACACGGTGGCCGATGAACGGCGAGCGTTTCCAGCCCGTACCCCCCTCGACCCAACGGCTTGCGTACGCAAAGATGCCCTCGTGACCGAGAGGACGACACCGGACGACGCGCTCATGCGCGCGCTCTACGCGGAGCACGCAGGCCCGCTTCTCGCCTTCGTCCTGCGCCTGGTCGCGGGCGACCGGCACCGCGCCGAGGACGTGGTCCAGGAGACCCTCCTGCGCGCCTGGCGCAACGCCGACCAACTGCGGCGCTCCGGAGGATCGGTACGACCCTGGCTGGTGACCGTGGCCCGTCGCATCGTTATCGACGGCCACCGCCAACGCCGCGCACGTCCCCACGAAGTGGACGCGGCGCCGCTCCATGTGATGCCCGCCGCGGACGACATCGACCGCGCATTGCGCCAGATGACCATTTCTGACGCGCTGAATGACCTCACCGATGCACATAGAGCGGCCCTCGTCGAGACATACTTCAAGGGACGGACGGTGAGTGAGGCGGCCGAAGTGCTGGGCGTTCCCGCCGGGACGGTGAGGTCCCGGGTCTTCTACGCGCTGCGCTCCCTGAAGCTCTCGCTCGAGGAACGGGGGGTCACGGCATGATGCCGGCAGCGGACGACCAGCAGCACACCGCGGTCGGCGCCTATGCGCTCGGGGTGCTCGACCCCGCCGACGCGGCGCGCTTCGAGGACCACCTCATCGGGTGCGAGCGGTGCGCCGCCGAGCTCGACGAGCTGATGGGCATCCCGCCGCTGCTGGCCGAGTACGCCACCGCCGCCGACGGCACCGCGCTCCCGGATCCGGCGGTGGTCACCGCCCGCCCGGGGCCCGAACTGCTCGACCGGCTGATGGACGACGTCTCGGCGAGTCGCAAGGCCTCCGGCAGACGGCGTCTCTTCCTCGTCGCCGCGGCCGCCGTCCTCATCGTCGGCGGCCCGCTCGCGGGAGCGGCCATCACCGCGAGCTCCGACGACGGCGGGGGCAAGGGCCAGGTGGCGGCCTCCTCCTCCAAGCAGGTGTACGACCAGGGCCAGAAGTTCAGCGCGGTCGACCCCGTCACCAAGGTGGACGCCTCCGTCTCGCTGCAGCAGAAGGGCTGGGGCACCTCCGTCGCCCTCAAGCTGGGCAACCTCAAGGGGCCGCGCGCCTGCGACCTGGTCGCCATCGGCAAGGACGGCCACGAGGAGACCATCACCACCTGGGCCGTGCCCACGTCCGGCTACGGCGTCAAGGACGGGGACGGCTCCCGCTGGAGCAAGGAGCCGCTCTACGCCCAGGGCGGCGCCGCCATGAACACCGACGAGATCGAGCGGTTCGAGGTCCGCACCCTGGACGGCCAGCGCCTGGCCCAGGTCAGGCTCTGAGAAACCCCGTCCAGGGAGGTGTACGGTTGACGGCTGCCCTTAAGGACACAGAAGGGGGCCCCTGGGTGGCCGCGCACAACGCCACGCACGACGACCGGACGGCACCGCGGGGGGACCGCGGGGACGGGGTCCGGGACAGCGAGATCCGGATCGAACAGGCGCATCTGGACCGGGTGTACCGCCGCCTCGAGGAGAAGATCCACGAGGCGGAGTTCCTCATGGACGACGCCGCCAAGCGCGGCCAGGTCGGGACGCCCGGCGCGCTCGCCGAGCGGGACGCCCAGGTCTTCCGGGCCGGGGTGCACCTCAACCGGCTGAACAGCGAGTTCGAGGACTTCCTCTTCGGCCGCATCGATCTGCTGCCGGGCAAGGACGGCCGGCGCGGCCCCGACGGCGCCTACACCTCCGTGGAGCCCGCCGACGACGCCATCCGCACCGGCCCGGACGGCGACCGCGCGGAGATCGCCGAAACGTTGCACATCGGCCGCATCGGCGTCCTGGACGCCGACTACGCCCCGCTGGTGATCGACTGGCGGGCGCCCGCCGCCGCGCCCTTCTACCGCTCCACCCCGGTCGCCCCCGGCCGGGTCGTCCGCCGCCGGGTGATCCGCAGCAAGGGCCGCCGGGTGCTCGGCGTCGAGGACGACCTGCTGCGCCCGGAGCTCAGCGCCACCCTCGACGGCGGGGCGCTGCCGGTGGTCGGCGACGGCGCGCTGATGGCCGCGCTCGGCCAGGCGCGCGGCCACACCATGCGGGACATCGTGGCCTCCATCCAGGCCGAGCAGGACCAGGTGATCCGCGCCCCCGCCGCCTCCGTCACCGAGGTCGAGGGCGGCCCCGGCACCGGCAAGACGGCGGTCGCGCTGCACCGCGCGGCGTACCTCCTCTACCAGGACCGGCGGCGCTACGCGGGCGGCATCCTCGTGGTCAGCCCCACCCCGCTGCTGGTCGCCTACACCGAGGGCGTACTGCCCTCGCTGGGCGAGGAGGGCCAGGTGGCCATCCGGGCGGTGGGCTCGCTGGTGGAGGGCGCCGAGGCCACCACGTACGACACCCCGGCCGTGGCCCGCGTCAAGGGCTCGTCCCGGATGGTGAAGGTGCTGCGCAAGGCCGCCCGGGGCGCGCTGGAGCTGCCGCGCGGAGCCGCCGCACCGGCCCCGGCCCAGTCCCCGGCCCCGTCGTCCCCCGACAACGGCCAGCTGACCCTCGACGCGGCGCTCGGCGCCCCCGGCGACGGCGGCAGACCCGGCACCGGCCCCGCGCCCAGACCCGGCGGCCCGCCCGAGCGGCTGCGCGTGGTCGCCTTCGGCGCCCGGATCGAGCTGGACGCCGAAGAGCTGCGCACCATCCGCCAGCACGTGCTGGGCGGCACCGCGCCCGTCAACCTGCTGCGCCCCCGCGCCCGGCGGCTGCTCCTGGACGCGCTGTGGACCCGCTCCGGCGCCCCCGGGCGGTACACCGACCCGGAGCTGGCCGCCGAGGCGCGGGAGGGCTTCGACGAGGACATCTCCTCCGAGGACTCCTTCCAGGAGTTCCTCGACGCCTGGTGGCCGGAGCTCACCCCCCGCTCCGTCCTCGCCGCCATGGCCGATGAGAAGCGGCTGAGCCGCTGGTCACGGCGGGTGCTGGGGCCCCGCGAGGTCCGTCAGGTGGCCCGGTCACTCGGCCGGCTCGGCCCGGACGGGCAGGGCCCGCTGTCGGTCCACGACGTGGCGCTGCTGGACGAGCTGAACACCCTCCTGGGCACCCCCGCCCGCCCCGCGGCCCCCCGCGAGGCCGATCCGCTGGACCAGCTCACCGGTCTGGAGGAGCTGACCACCTACGCCGACCGGGTCAGCCCCCGCCGCGGCCGCGCCGAGCGGGCCGAGCGGGAGCGCACCGACTACGCCCACGTGATCGTCGACGAGGCGCAGGACCTCACCCCGATGCAGTGGCGGATGATCGGACGTCGCGGCCGCCACGCCACCTGGACGGTCGTCGGCGACCCGGCCCAGAGCTCCTGGTCCGACCCGGACGAGGCGGGGCGGGCCCGGGACGAGGCGCTCGGCAGCCGCCCGCGCCGCCGCTTCACCCTCACCGTCAACTACCGCAACCCGGCGGAGATCGCCGAACTGGCCACCAGGGTCCTCACCCTCGCCATGCCGGGCACCCCCGCCCCCGAGGCGGTCCGCTCCACGGGCGTGGCGCCGCGCTTCGTACCGGGCGCGGACGGCGGCCTCGGCGCGGCCGCGCGCCGCGAGGCGGTCCGGCTGCTGGACGAGGTGGACGGCACCGTCGGCGTCGTCGTCGCGATGAACCGGCGCGCCCAGGCCCGTCAGTGGCTGGCGGACCTGGGCGACCGGGTGGTGGCGCTGGGCAGCCTGGAGGCGAAGGGTCTGGAGTACGACGCGACGGTCGTGGTCTCGCCCGCCGAGATCGCCGACGAGTCCCCGGCGGGGCTCCGGGTGCTGTACGTGGCGCTCACCCGCGCCACCCAGCGGCTGACGGTGGTCTCGGGCGACCGCGACGAACCGGACGGCAACGCCGTCCCGGACCTGCTGCGGGACTGACCACCGCCCCGGGGCGGCCGTATCCACCTCGGATGAAGGCGCTCCAAAATCCACCCCCGGGAGGGGAATCCCTTCCCGGGCCTGTTTGTTAGCCTTGATGTGGCACCGGCCCGATCCAAGCCCCCGGGCCCAACCTTCGTCGCTTCGAGCGACCACTTGCCGCGAGGCGAGCATGGCGGGTCGGTGCCACCTTTCATCTCTTCCGCGAGAGGTCCGCGCCCGGCGGCATCAGCCGCCCAGGACGCGGACCTCTTCCGCTTGGGGGCCCTTGCGGCCCTGCACGATCTGGAATTCGACCCGCTGTTCGTCGACCAGGCTGCGGTAGCCGCTGCCGTCGATCGAGCTGTAGTGGACGAAGACATCCGGTCCGCCGTCCTCCTGGGCGATGAAGCCGTAGCCCTTCTCGGCGTTGAACCACTTCACGGTGCCCTGAGCCATGCCCGCGCTCCTCGTTGTCTCTTATCCGAACGTCCTCTGACGCTGTAGCGCGCCAGAGCCTAGGGCGGTGGCCGCGGAGGACGACCCGCCTCGCCAGGCGTTCCCGCGAAGGAGTGGGGCTTTCCACTCGGCTGACCCCACTCTGCTATGTCAGAACAATATGTCCGAAAGTCGGGCCGGGTTACCCCGTACCCAGAGGTAGGTGTAACCATCTGAGGACGTGGCCCGGCAATCGCGTGGCCCGGACAGCATGAACAAGGGAAAGCAGAGGAAGCAGGCCATGGCAACGGCGCCCAGCGTCTCGTACTCGATGACGGTCCGGCTGGAGGTGCCCGCGAGCGGTACCGCGGTCAGCCAGCTGACCACGGCCGTGGAGTCCTCCGGTGGCTCGGTAACGGGCCTCGATGTGACCGCGTCCGGCCACGAGAAGCTCCGTATCGACGTGACCATCGCCGCGACCTCGACCGCGCACGCCCAGGAGATCGTGGAGAAGCTGCGGGGCATCGAGGGTGTCTCGCTCGGCAAGGTCTCCGACCGTACGTTCCTGATGCACCTCGGCGGCAAGATCGAGATGTCGTCGAAACACCCCATCCGCAACCGTGACGACCTCTCCATGGTCTACACCCCGGGTGTCGCCCGGGTCTGCCAGGCCATCGCGGAGAACCCCGAGGACGCCCGCCGCCTCACCATCAAGCGCAACAGTGTGGCCGTCGTCACCGACGGTTCCGCGGTGCTGGGCCTCGGCAACATCGGCCCCAAGGCCGCCCTGCCGGTCATGGAGGGCAAGGCGGCCCTCTTCAAGCGGTTCGCGGGCATCGACGCCTGGCCGCTCTGCCTGGACACCCAGGACACCGACGAGATCGTCGCGATCGTGAAGGCCATCGCCCCCGGCTTCGCGGGGATCAACCTGGAGGACATCTCCGCTCCCCGCTGCTTCGAGATCGAGGCGCGGCTGCGCGAGGCCGTGGACATCCCGGTCTTCCACGACGACCAGCACGGCACCGCGATCGTGGTGCTGGCCGCCCTCACCAACGCGCTGCGGGTGGTCGACAAGAAGGTCGAGGATGTGAGGGTCGTCATGTCCGGCGCGGGCGCCGCCGGCACGGCCATCCTGCGGCTGCTGATCGCCGCGGGCGTGCGGCACGCGGTGGTGGCCGACATCCACGGTGTGGTGCACGCCGGGCGCGAGGACCTGGTCTCCGCCGACCCGGAGTCCCCGCTGCGCTGGATCGCGGACAACACCAACCCGGAGGGCGTCACGGGCACCCTGCGCGAGGCCGTGCGGGGCGCGGACGTCTTCATCGGTGTCTCGGCCCCGAACGTGCTCTCCGGCGACGACGTGGCCGCCATGGCGGACGGCGCGATCGTCTTCGCACTGGCCAATCCGGACCCCGAGGTGGACCCGGCGATCGCCCGCCAGACCGCCGCCGTGGTCGCCACCGGACGCTCGGACTTCCCGAACCAGATCAACAATGTCCTGGTGTTCCCGGGCGTTTTCCGTGGTTTGCTGGACGCGCAGTCGCGTACGGTGAACACCGAGATGATGCTGGCTGCTGCCGGCGCGCTCGCCGATGTCGTCCACGACGACGAGCTCAATGCCAACTACATCATTCCGAGCGTCTTCAACGACAAGGTCGCGGGGGCGGTCGCCGGGGCCGTGCGGGACGCGGCGCGCGCTGTGACCGGTACCACCGCGGTCTAGGCGGGGCACGGCGCGTCGCGCGCTCCGGGGTCCCGGAAGCGGCCATAGGGTGGCGGGCAGGAAAACGACCGCCACGGCGCTTTTCGTGTGACTCTCCAGGGCTCCGGATTGGCTTTCCCGCCACAGGTGCGGGCAGGATGCGTTCCGGGCGCGAGGGTCTGAACAGCAGACCCGGGTCCGGGGACTGTCCGAGGGCCCTGGCAGCATCGGCTTCGATCTCACGCCTCATTGGCAAGATGAACACGGGAGTACAACATGAACCGCAGTGAGCTGGTGGCCGCTCTGTCCGAGCGCGCCGAGGTGACCCGAAAGGACGCCGACGCCGTGCTGGCCGCCCTCGCCGAGGTGACTGGTGAGGTCGTCGCGAAGGGCGACGAGAAGGTCACCATCCCCGGCTTCCTGACCTTCGAGCGCACCCACCGTGCCGCTCGCACCGCGCGCAACCCGCAGACCGGTGAGCCGATCGAGATCCCGGCCGGCTACAGCGTGAAGGTCTCCGCGGGCTCCAAGCTCAAGGAAGCCGCCAAGGGCAAGTAAGCCCCCGCGAACAGGAGGGGCGGCCACCCGGGAGGGTGGCCGCCCCTTTGGCGTTCCTACGGGGCCCTGAGCCCCGTCCATGAGCCTCTACGAGGCCCTACGACGGTCTACGGAGACCCTGCGAGGCCCTACGAGGCTCTATGGAAGCCCCACGGAGGCCTTACACCGCGTTGCCGCCGCCCGGGAGCTCTACCTTCGCGCCCAGCTCCACCAATTTCTCCATGCTGCGTCCCCCGGGGGATAACCCCCGGACCCCCAGCCGGGGGCGTCGCCGTGGCTCGGGGCGTGGGATGGGGCAGCCCGCCCCGGGGGGTGCCGGGGCGGGCTGAGGCGGAGTTGGCGTCCGGCTGTCGGGCCGGGGGAGAAGGCTCACACCGCGTTGCCGCCGCCGGGGAGCTCTACCTTCGCGCCCAGCTCC
This sequence comes from Streptomyces sp. 5-10, assembly GCF_014712245.1. Classification (NCBI taxonomy): domain Bacteria; kingdom Bacillati; phylum Actinomycetota; class Actinomycetes; order Kitasatosporales; family Streptomycetaceae; genus Streptomyces; species Streptomyces sp. 5-10. The sequence continues at coordinate 96,257 of NZ_JACVYG010000012.1, read as the reverse complement.
ACCAATTTCTCCATGAAGTTCTCGTAGCCGCGGTTGATCAGGTCGATGCCGTGGACCCGCGACGTGCCCTGCGCGGCCAGGGCCGCGATCAGGTAGGAGAAGCCGCCGCGGAGGTCGGGGATGACCAGGTCGGAGCCCTGGAGCTTGGTGGGTCCCGAGACGACCGCGGAGTGCAGGAAGTTGCGCTGGCCGAACCGGCACGCGGAGCCGCCCAGGCATTCGCGGTAGAGCTGGATGTGGGCGCCCATCTGGTTGAGCGCCGAGGTGAAGCCCAGCCGGGACTCGTAGACCGTCTCGTGGACGATGGACAGGCCCGACGCCTGGGTCAGGGCCACCACCAGCGGCTGCTGCCAGTCGGTCTGGAAGCCGGGGTGGACGTCGGTCTCCAGGGCGATCGCGTTGAGCTTGCCGCCCGGGTGCCAGAACCGTATGCCCTCGTCGCCGATGTCGAAGGCGCCGCCGACCTTGCGGTAGGTGTTCAGGAAGGTCATCATCTCGCGCTGGCGGGCGCCGCGCACGAAGATGCTGCCCTCGGTGGCCAGCGCCGCGCTCGCCCAGGAGGCGGCCTCCAGGCGGTCCGGCAGGGCGCGGTGGTTGTAGCCGCCGAGCTGGTCGACACCGGTGATCCGGATCGTGCGGTCGGTGTCCATGGAGATGATGGCGCCCATCTTCTGCAGCACGCAGATGAGGTCCTCGATCTCCGGCTCGACCGCCGCGTTGGAGAGTTCCGTCACACCCTCGGCGAGCACCGCCGTCAGCAGCACCTGCTCGGTGGAGCCCACCGACGGGTACGGCAGCCGGATCTTGGTGCCGCGCAGCCGGTGCGGGGCCTCCAGGTACTGCCCGTCCGCCCGCTTCTCGATCGTCGCCCCGAACTGGCGCAGCACGTCGAAGTGGAAGTCGATCGGCCGGCCGCCGATGTCACAGCCGCCCAGGCCCGGGATGAAGGCGTGGCCGAGGCGGTGCAGCAGCGGGCCGCAGAAGAGGATCGGGATCCGCGAGGAACCCGCGTGTGCGTCGATGTCGGCGACATTGGCGCTCTCCACGTGCGTGGGGTCGAGCACCAGCTCACCGGGCTCGTCACCGGGGCGCACCGTCACGCCGTGCAGCTGCAGCAGCCCGCGTACCACCCGTACATCGCGGATGTCGGGGACGTTGCGCAACCTGCTGGGCGCACTGCCGAGCAGGGCGGCCACCATGGCCTTGGGCACGAGGTTCTTCGCGCCGCGGACACGGATCTCGCCTTCGAGCGGGGTGCCGCCATGGACGAGCAGGACATCGTTCGAGCGGGTCATCTGGTCTCGCGTTCCTGAGACGGGCAAGGGCCAAAAGGCACAAGGGCCAAAGGGCAAGAGTAATGGCCCCGGAGACCGCCTCCGTAAGGCTCTTGCACCCTTTGCGTCACCCCGTAGGCGATGGAACACGTTCCGTTCCGGCCGGAAGGCCCACAGTCACGTGCGCCGCATCTGCCCTCTTGCGCCCCGACCTGCTCTCATACGGGACTCGACTTCCACTCCCCCTCCGGCCCGGAAATGGGGGATCATGTGGCCATGACCGAGGTGTCCTCGCTCACAGGACGGCTGCTTGTCGCGACACCGGCGCTTGCTGACCCGAATTTCGACCGTGCGGTGGTGCTCCTCCTCGACCACGACGAGGAGGGCTCGCTCGGCGTGGTCCTGAACCGCCCGACCCCGGTGGGGGTGGGCGACATCCTGGAGTCGTGGGCCTCGCTGGCCGGGGAGCCGGGGGTGGTCTTCCAGGGCGGTCCGGTCTCGCTGGACTCGGCGCTGGGCGTGGCCGTCGTGCCGGGCGAGTCGGGCAGGTCCTCGGCGCGCAGTGAGGACGGGCCACTCGGTTGGCGCAGAGTGCACGGCGCGATCGGCCTGGTGGACCTGGAGGCGCCGCCGGAGCTGCTGGCGGCGGCCGTGGGCTCCTTGCGGATCTTCGCCGGTTACGCGGGCTGGGGGCCCGGTCAGCTGGAGGACGAGCTCGCCGAGGGCGCGTGGTACGTGGTGGAGTCCGAGCCGGGCGATGTGTCCTCGCCCGCCCCCGAGCGGCTGTGGCGGGCGGTGCTGCGCCGCCAGCGCAGTGAGCTGGCCATGGTCGCCACGTATCCGGACGACCCTTCTCTCAACTAGGCATGAGTACCCTAGGGCTGTATGAGCACTCTTGAGCCCGAGCGCGGGGCAGGCACGGGGACCCTCGTTGAGCCGACACCGCAGGTGTCGCACGGTGACGGCGACCACGAGCGCTATGCCCACTATGTACAGAAAGACAAGATCATGGAGAGCGCCCTCTCCGGATCTCCCGTCGTCGCACTCTGCGGCAAGGTCTGGGTCCCGGGTCGTGACCCGAAGAAGTACCCGGTCTGCCCCATGTGCAAGGAGATCTTCGAGGGCATGGGCGCCGGCGGCGACAAGGGCAAGGACGGCGACGGCAAGAAGTAGCCGGCCCGTCGGCCCTGGGCGCTGACGGAAAGCCTCGCGCGCGCGACCAGACGGCACGCCCGGCCCGCGATCCCGAGACGGGGTCGCGGGCCGGGCGTGCCGTGCCTTGTGCGCCCTGCCGCGCGCCGGACGGCCCCAGTAGGGTCGGCCCATGAGTGGGCGTACGGAGAACGGGGCGGCGCGGGCCGCCTATCTGGTGTTCGGGGCGCGTGAGGTCGACGAGCCCGAAGCGGAAGGCGCCAGCGCCTACTGCCAGTTCGAGAAGGACTGGGACGCCCAGCTGGAGCGGTGCGGGCGGCTGGCCGCCGAGCGGGGCTACCGGCTCTCCGGCGGCTGCGTGATGTCGGTCGCCCAGCCGACCCTTCCCCGGCTCCTGGAGTGGGCGGCGGACCCGGGCGCCGATGTGGTGCTGGTGGCCAGCGACCGCGTTCTGGAGCGGTTCCGGAAGACCTGGCCGGACTGGGACCGGGTGGTCGAGCGCCTGGCGGAAGCGGGTGCGCGGGTGGAGGCCGTGCCGTATGTTGAACCCGCCTATCCGGGCGAGGAATTGCCGCGTCGCTAGCGCGAAGTTCCTTTTGTCGTGGAGTTCTTAGGCTCGCTTTATCACGAAGTGGTTCAGACCTCTTGTGGGGTCGCTCAAGGTTCCCTAGCCTCACGCATATTGTGCTGAGCGAAACATGCGTTGCGTTACTTGCAACGCCAAATGGTTAAGGGTTCCCATGAAGCCGTCCCATTTCCCTGTTTTCTCCCGGTTGTCCTCCCGTGTCACCGTGCCCGTGGTGGCACTCGCCCTGGCCGGGCTGGCCGCGACCGGATGCGCCCCCTCCACCTCCGACAACAGCTCCAAGGAGGACGAGAAGAGCGGCAAGCTGCGTGTCTGGCTCTTCCAGGAGGTCAATAACGCGCCCAAGAAGAAGGTGATCGACGCGGCGGTCGCCGGCTTCGAGAAGGAGCACGACGGAACCGACGTCGAGGTGACCTACATTCCCGTCGACACCCGGGCGCAGAAGATCAAGGCGGCTTTCAACGACCCCAAGAGCGCTCCCGACGTCATCGAGTTCGGCAACACCGACACCGCGGGCTACGTCAAGGACGGCGGGCTGCTGGACATCAGCAAGGAGTTCGGCGCCTGGACCGACTCGACCAATATCGACCCCACCGCGAAGTACTCGCTGACCATCGGCGGCAAGGTCTACGGCGCCCCGCTCTTCGTCGGCGTACGGGCGCTGTACTACCGGACGGATGTCTTCAAGGAGCTCGACCTGAAGCCGCCGACCACCCAGGACGAGTTGATTGCGACCGCGAAGAAGATCCGCTCGGAGCGGCCGGATCTGTACGGTCTCGCGGTCGGCGGCGCCTACACCTACGGCGCGATGCCCTTCATCTGGGCCAACGGCGGCGACCTCGCCGACGAGAAGGGCAAGTTCGGCTCCAACGAGTACGAGGCGGCCATCGACAGCGCCGACGCCCAGAAGGGCGTCAAGGCGTACACCTCGCTCTTCGGCGACGACAACTGCCCGGCGGCCAAATGCGCCCAGTGGGGCGGCAACGACACCGTCGAGGCGTTCGCCTCGGGCAAGGCGGCCATGGCGATCGGCGGCGACTTCAGCCGTCAGGCCATCGAGGCGGGCAAGGTCAAGGGCAAGTACAAGGTCGTGCCGCTGCCGGGCGTGAAGGAGGGCGAGATCGCCCCGGCCTTCGCGGGCGGGAACAACCTCGGGGTGCTCAAGAGCAGCTCGCACCGCACGATCGCCGTGGACCTGCTCAAGACGCTCGCCGGGAAGCGGACCCAGCGCAAGCTCTACGACGCCATGGGCTTCCTGCCCACCTTCACCGATGTGCGCGGCGACGTCGCCCACAAGGACGCCTTCGTCAAGCCCTTCGTGAAGACCCTCAACGACAGCGCCAAGTTCGTGCCCGCCACACCCGGCTGGGCGACCATCGACGCGCAGCTCGTCCTGCCCACCATGTTCCAGGAGATCGTCAGCGGCCGTAAGAGCGTGCCGGCCGCCACCCAGGACGCCGCGAAGAAGATGGACGAGGCATTCCAGCAGTGAGCGCCGGCACCGCACAGCACGCCCGGCGAGCCCCCGCCAAGGGCCGCCGGTCCCGGCCGGGGCCCACCGTCCCGGCCGGGCGCCGCGCCGGGAAGGGTCCCCGGCGCGGCACCTGGACCCCCTGGCTCTATCTCGCCCCGGCGCTCATCGTCCTGGGCGGGCTGCTCGTCTACCCCATCTACCAGCTCGGTCTGATCTCCTTCCTGGAGTACACCCAGGCGCAGGTCAGCGGCGGCGAACCGACCACCTTCCAGGGGTTCGCCAACTACGCCGAGCTGTTCGGCGACGGCGAGTTCTGGAACGTCGTCGTCGCCACCCTGCTCTTCGCCGCCGTCTGTGTGGTGTCCACCCTCGCGGTCGGCTGTGCGCTGGCGGTGCTGCTGACGCGCGTACGGGCCCTGCCGCGGCTGGCGCTGATGCTGGCCGCGCTCGGCGCCTGGGCCACCCCGGCGATCACCGGCTCGACGGTCTGGGTCTTCCTCTTCGACCCCGACTTCGGGCCGGTGAACAAGGTCCTGGTGTGGCTCGGCCTCTCCGGCTTCGAGAACTACTCCTGGACCTACGACCGCTACAGCGCCTTCGCCCTGGTGCTGTTCGAGGTCGTGTGGTGCTCGTTCCCGTTCGTCATGGTCACCGTCTACGCGGGCATCCGGGCCATCCCCACCGAGGTGCTGGAGGCCGCGGCCCTCGACGGCGCCTCCACCTGGCGGATCTGGCGCACCATCATGGCGCCGATGCTGCGGCCCATCCTCGTCGTGGTGACCATCCAGTCCATCATCTGGGACTTCAAGGTCTTCACCCAGATCTATGTGATGACCGACGGCGGCGGGATCGCGCGCCAGAACATGGTGCTCAACGTGTACGCGTACCAGAAGGCGTTCGCGTCCTCGCAGTACAGCCTGGGCTCGGCGATCGGCGTGGTGATGCTGCTGATCCTGCTGGTCGTCACGCTGGTCTATCTGCGGCTGCTGCGACGCCAGGGAGAAGAACTGTGAGCCACTCGCGCGTCTCGCTGCGCATCCGCCGTCCCTGGCGCTTCGCCGCCGAGGCCACCGCCCTGATCGTGGCGGCCGTGGTCGCCTTCCCGCTGTACTGGATGGTGCTCTCGGCCTTCAAGCCCCAGGGGGAGATCCAGTCCACCGAGCCCCGGCCGTGGACGGCGTCCCCGTCGCTGGACTCCTTCCGGCGCGTCTTCCAGCAGGAGGACTTCGGGCGCTACTTCCTCAACAGCCTGTTCGTGGCCGGGGTGGTGGTGGTCGCCTCGGCGCTGATCGCCTTCCTCGCGGCCACGGCGGTCGCCCGCTTCACCTTCCGCTTCCGCACCACGCTGCTGATCATGTTCCTGGTCGCCCAGATGGTGCCGATCGAGGCCCTGACCATCCCCATGTTCTTCCTGATGCGCGATCTGGGGGAGTCGGTGCCGGGGGTGGGGCTCAACACCCTGGGCTCGCTGATCCTGCCGCACATCGCCTTCTCGCTGCCGTTCGCCATCTGGATGCTGCGCGGCTTCGTCAAGGCGGTGCCCGAGGCGCTGGAGGAGGCGGCCTATCTCGACGGGGCCAGCCGCTCCCGCTTCCTGTGGCAGATCCTCTTCCCCCTCGTCTTCCCCGGACTCGTGGCGACGAGCGTCTTCTCCTTCATCTCCGCCTGGAACGACTTCCTCTTCGCCAAGTCCTTCATCATCAGCGCGACCGAGAACTCCACCCTTCCGATGGCGCTGCTGGTCTTCTTCAAGGACGAGGGGAACGACTGGGGAGGGATCATGGCGGCGTCCACCGTCATGACCATCCCCGTGCTGATCTTCTTCGTCATCGTCCAGCGCCGGCTGGTCTCCGGGCTCGGCGGCGCGGTGAAGGACTGACGAGGACTGACAAGAGCCGCGGACTGACAAGAGCCGACGAGTGCTGACGACCGCTGACGAGGACTGGCAAGAGCTGACGAGAGGCTGACAGGGGATCAGATGACTCACGACGCCGCGGGGCTGATCCCCGCGCCCCGCCACGACCAGAGCCGTCCCGGCCGCGCGGGCGCGCGGATCCACCCGCGGCGCACCGCCCTGGCCGCGGGCCCCGGCACCGAGGGGGTGGCACGGCTGCTGCGCACCACTCTCGGCCAGGCGCTCGGCCTGTCCCTGCCGGACGGCGAGCCCGGCGGCGACGACACCATCAGCCTGCGGATCGACGCCGCGCTGGAGCCCGAGGGCTATCGGCTCACCGTGGTCGACGGCCGGGTGGAGATCGCGGGCGGCACGGCCGCGGGCGTCCATTGGGGCACGCAGACCCTCCGTCAGCTGCTGGGCCCCGACGCCTTCCGCCGCGCCCCGCTCAGGGACGCGGAGACCGGCTGGGAGCTGGCGGAGCGGACGGTCGAGGACGCGCCGCGATTCGCCTGGCGCGGGCTGATGCTGGACGTGGCCCGCCACTTCATGCCCAAGGACGGCGTTCTGGCCTATCTGGACCTGCTCGCCGTCCACAAGCTCAATGTGTTCCACTTCCATCTCACCGACGACCAGGGCTGGCGTATCGAGATCCGCCGCTACCCGAAGCTGACCGAGACCGGCGCCTGGCGCGAGCGCACCAAGCTGGGCCACCGGGCGTCCCCGCTGTGGGACGAGCGGCCGCACGGCGGCCACTACACCCAGGACGACATCCGCGAGATCGTCGCCTACGCCGCCGAGCGGCATATCACCGTCGTGCCCGAGATCGACATCCCCGGACACTCGCAGGCCGCCATCGCCGCGTACCCGGAGCTGGGCAACACCGACGTCATCGACACCGCCTCCCTCGGAGTCTGGACCACCTGGGGCATCAACCCGAACGTACTCTCCCCCACCGACAACACGCTCCGCTTCTACGAGAACGTGCTCGAAGAGGTCCTGGAGTTGTTCCCCGGCACCTTCGTCCACATCGGCGGCGACGAGTGCCCCAAGGACCAGTGGAAGGCGTCCCCGACCGCCCAGGAGCGCATCCGCGCCCTGGGCCTGGCCGACGAGGACGAGCTGCAGAGCTGGTTCATCCGCCACTTCGGCCACTGGCTCGCCGAGCGCGGCCGCCGGCTGATCGGCTGGGACGAGATCCTCGAGGGCGGCGCGCCCGACGCACCGCTGCCCGAGGGCGCCGCGGTCTCCTCCTGGCGCGGCTACGCGGGCGGGATCGCCGCCGCGCGGGCCGGCCACGACGTCGTCATGTGTCCCGAGCAGCAGGTGTACTTCGACCACCGGCAGGCCCTGGGCGAGGACGAGCCGGTGCCGATCGGCTATGTCCGCACCCTGGAGGACGTCTACCGGTTCGAACCGGTTCCACCGCAGCTCACCGGCTCGGGCGCGGACCGGGTGCTGGGCGCCCAGGCCAATGTCTGGACCGAGGTGATGGAGGACCGCCGGCGGGTGGACTACCAGACCTTCCCCCGGCTCGCCGCCTTCGCCGAGGTCGTCTGGTCGGCGCTGCCGCCGTCTCCCGAACGGGACTTCGAGGCGTTCCAGGGGCGCATGGAGGCACATTACGCGCGCCTGGACGCGCTCGGCGTGAGCTACCGCCCGCCCGCCGGGCCGCTTCCCTGGCAGCGGCGCCCCGGCCTTCTCGGACGTCCGCGCGAGGGGGCGCCCCCGATCGTGTGAGCCGCCCGTAAGGTGCGCACCGCGCTCCGCCGCCCCTGGGAGCGTAGTCCCACCGGCGCAAGCCCAAATCGCACAAGGGTCCCTGAAACGTGGCAATCCACTCCCGACGGAGACGTCGTAAGAAACCCGTACCATCCCCCAGGTCAGGGACGGATCCACGGATCACGGACCCCCGCGACGGCGGGCTCGCAAGATGTGCCAGAGTTGCCACGTCCGGGCTGTCAGCACGTACCGTACGGCGCAACAGCCGGGACACCGGGGAAGGGGCAGCTGGGTTGACCACGCACGCACCGCAGGCGGCGCACACGGTGACGTTGCCGGGCACGCTCGACGAGGCCGTGGCGGCGCTGGCCGCCATGCCCGCCGCCGTGCCCGTGGCGGGCGGTACCGATCTGATGGCCGCGGTCAACTCCGGCCTGCTGCGGCCCGCCGCGCTCGTCGGCCTCGGCCGGATCAGCGAAATCCGCGGCTGGCGCTATCTGGACGGGCACGCCCTCCTCGGCGCCGGACTCACCCACGCCCGGATGGGCCGCCCCGACTTCGCCGCGCTGATCCCGGCGCTGGCCGCGGCCGCGCGCGCCGCCGGGCCCCCGCAGATCCGCAACGCCGGCACCCTGGGCGGCAACATCGTCACCGCCGCCCCCACCGGCGACGCGCTGCCGGTGCTCGCCGCGCTGGAGGCCACGGTCATCATCGCCGGGCCCGAGGGGTCCCGCCGCGAGATCCCGGTCAGCCATCTGCTCGCCGGGGTCGATCTGCTGCGCCCCGGTGAACTCGTCGGTTTCGTCCGGGTTCCGCTGCTGCACGCCCCGCAGACCTTCCTGAAGGCCACCGGGCGCACCGGGCCCGGCCGGGCCACCGCCTCCGTCGCCCTCGTCCTGGACCCCGCGCGGCGCGGGGTGCGCTGTGCCGTCGGCGCGGTCGCGCCGATGCCGCTGCGCCCCCTGGAGGCCGAGCGCTGGGTCGCCTCGCTCATCGACTGGGACGGCGACCGCGGCCATCTGGACCCGCAGGTCACCACCGCTTTCGGCGAGTACGTCGCCGCCGCGTGCATCCCCGATCCGCTGCCCCCGCAGGACGGAAGCGAGCCGGTCCCCCTGCCGCCCGCCGCGATCCACCTGAGGCGTACCGTGGCAGCCCTGGCCCGCCGAGCACTGGGGAGGGCACTCGCGTGAGTGATGAACAGCAGCCGCACCGGCCGGAGCCGGGGAGCGGATGGCAGCCGATGCCGCACGGCCCGGAGTACGACGCCGAGTCGACGGCCTTCGTCCAACTGCCGCCCGACTACGCCCACCCGGACCCGACCGACCCCTCCGGCCGTTGGGACCCGCTCGCGGCGCCTGGCACGGGCTACGCGCCCCCGCCGATGGACACCGGGCACGGCGACCCGTCCCAGGGCGGCCACTGGCAGCCGACCGGCCATGGCCAGGGCGCGCCCCACGACCAGGGCATGACCGGGCACTGGACCACCGCCGAGACCGACGGTGGCTACCTCTACGGCGGCCACCACGATCCGCGGCACGACCCCCATCAGGGGTCCGGCCAGTGGTCGGTGCCCGCCGAGGACCAGCAGGGCCACCACCCGCCGCACACCGGCCACTGGCCGGCCCCGGCGGCCGAGGAGCCGGTGGACGACTGGCCGGTGCCCGCCCCGTCCGACGACGGCACCGGCAGGTCCGTGCACACCAGCCAGTGGACCATCCCGGTCGCGGGCGACGACGGTGTGGACGAGACCGGTGAGTACCGCGTCGACGACCACCCCGGCCCGGCCGCCCCTCCGTACGGCGGCCACGCGGACGGCCCCCAGGACCCGCAGACGACGGCCCAGTTGCGGATGCCCTTCGCCGGGCAGGCCCAGCCCCGGCAGCAGCAGCACCAGCCCCATCAGCAGCCCCAGCCCCACCAGCCCCAGCCCGGGCAGCAGCAGGGGCACTCCGGCCAGTGGTCGGTTCCGGCCGCCGACGAGGGCGCGGAGGACTCAGGGGAGTACGCGGTCGAGGGCCACCCGGGCCCGGCCGCGCCCGCACCACCGGCCGCGCCCGCGCCGCCGCCCGCCCGCCGTCGGCTGCGCATGCCCGACCGCGACGAACCGGCCCCGGCCGCGGACCCGGCGTGGCCGGGCCCCTCCGCCGGGGACTCGGGCGAGTTCGCGACCGAGGGGCACCAGGGGCTGCACACCCCGCCCCACGGCACCCCGCCGCACGGCACGCCCCCTCACGGCACGCCCCCTCACGGCACGCCCCCTCACGGCACGCCCCCTCACGGCACGCCCCCTCACGGCACCCCGCCGCAGGACGTCCCCGCACCCGGCGAGCGGCGGCCCGCCGCCGACGACCCCGGCTGGCGGCCGGGCGATCCGGCCGCCGGGGACTCCGGCGAGTTCCCGGTCGACGGGCGGCACACCGGGCTGGAGACCCCGCCGCACGGCAGCCCGGCGCCCGGGCTGCCCCAGGAGGCGCCCTGGCACGGCGCGTTCGCGGACGACCGGATGGCGAGCGCCCCCTTCGCGGGCGACGCCCATGGGCACGCCCCGCACCCCGGCCCCGAGGACGGCGCGGGCCACACCGACGCCACCGAGGCAGCGCCGAGCGCCGCCGACGCCGCGCCGAGTGGAGCCGAGGCCCCCGTCGAGGCGGTGCCGGACGACGCCGGGCCCGGGCTCACCGAGCCCGCGGCCGGGTCCGAGGTCACCGAGCCCGTGCCCGAGCCCGAGGTCACCGAACCCGTGCCCGAGCCCGAGTTCACCGAGCCTGCGGCCGGGCCCGAACCGGCCGCCGCCGAGGGCGAGTTCACGGACGCCTCTGACGCCGCCGGAGCGCCCGCCCCGGCCGGGACCCCGACCGACGCCCCCGAGGCCGCTGACACCCCCGTCGAGCCCCTTGCGGAGCCCGTCCTCGCCGAGGCCGACCCGGCCGCGGACGAGGGCCCGAGCCACAGCGAGCATCCGCTCGCCTCGTACGTGCTGCACGTCAACGGCGCCGACCGACCCGTCACCGACGTCTGGATCGGCGAGTCGCTGCTCTACGTCCTGCGCGAGCGCCTCGGCCTCGCCGGGGCCAAGGACGGCTGTTCCCAGGGCGAGTGCGGTGCCTGCTCGGTCCAGGTCGACGGGCGGCTCGTCGCCTCCTGCCTGGTGCCCGCCGCCACCGCCGCGGGCAGCGAGGTCCGCACCGTCGAGGGCCTCGCCACCGGCGGACAGCCCTCCGACGTCCAGCGCGCGCTCGCCGAGTGCGGGGCCGTGCAGTGCGGCTTCTGCGTGCCCGGGCTCGCGATGACCGTGCACGACCTCCTCGAGGGCAACCACGCCCCGACCGACCAGGAGACCCGCCAGGCGATCTCCGGCAACCTCTGCCGGTGCTCCGGCTACCGCGGGGTCCTCGACGCCGTCCGCGAGGTCGTCGCGGGCCGCGAGGCCGCCGAGGAGGCGGAGGCCGAGGCGGACGAGGGACACGACGCCCACCAGGACCCGGCCCGCATCCCGCACCAGGCGGGACCGCACGGCATCACCGGCAACGGGAGCGTCAACGGAAGCGGCAGCGGAAGGGCATCGGCATGACCGGAATCGCGGACGGCGCGGGCGCCGTCACCGCCACCCCCGCGGCCGGAACGCCCGTCAAGACCCCGTCCACCATGGGCCTCGGCGTGTCCCTGCCGCCCACCGACTCGGCGGCCAAGACCTCGGGCACCTTCCCGTACGCGGCCGACCTGTGGGCCGAGGGGCTGCTGTGGGCGGCCGTGCTGCGCGCCCCGCACCCGCACGCCCGCATCCGCTCCATCGACACCAAGCAGGCCGTCGAGATGCCCGGCGTACGGGCCGTGGTGACCCACACCGACGTGCCCGGCGACGCCTCCCACGGCCGCCGGGTCGCCGACCGTCCGGTGTTCGCCAAGGACCTGGTCCGCCACCACGGCGAGCCCATCGCCGCGGTGGCCGCCGACCACCCCGACACGGCCCGGCTGGCGGCCGCCGCCATCGCCGTCGAGTACGAGGTGCTGGAGCCGGTCACCGACCCCGAGCAGGCGTTCTCCGCCGAGCCGCTGCACCCCGACGGCAATCTGGTCCGCCACATCCCGCTGTCCTTCGGCGACCCGGACGTGGTCGGCGAGGTCATCGTCGAGGGGCTGTACCGCATCGGCCGCCAGGACCCGGCGCCCATCGGCGCCGAGGCTGGCCTGGCCGTGCCGCGCCCCGACGGCGGGGTGGAGATCTACACCGCCTCCACCGATCCGCACGCCGACCGCGACCTGGCCGCCGCCTGCTTCGGTCTTGAGCCGGAGCGGGTCAAGGTCGTCGTCACCGGCGTCCCCGGCGCCATGGGCGAGCGCGAGGACCCGGGGATGCAGCTGCCACTGGGGCTGCTGGCGCTGCGCACCGGCCATCCGGTGAAGCTGGCCGCCACCCGTGAGGAGTCGTTCCTCGGCCACGCCCACCGCCACCCCACCCTGCTGCGCTACCGCCACCACGCCGACTCCCAGGGCAAGCTGGTCAAGGTCGAGGCGCAGATCCTGCTGGACGCGGGCGCCTACGCCGACTCCTCCGCTGACACGCTGGCCGCCGCCGTCTCCTTCGCCTGCGGCCCCTACGTCGTTCCGCACGCCTTCATCGAGGGCTGGGCGGTGCGCACCAACAACCCGCCCTCCGGCCATGTGCGCGGCGAGGGCGCGATGCAGGTGTGCGCCGCGTACGAGGGCCAGATGGACAAGCTGGCGGCCAAGCTGGGCCTCGACCCCGTCGAGCTCCGGATGCGCAATGTGATGGCGACCGGCGATCTGCTGCCCACCGGACAGACCGTCACCTGCCCGGCCCCGGTCGCCGAGCTGCTGCAGGCCGTAAGGGACGCACCGCTGCCCAGCCTCCCCAAGGACGACCCCGAGGAGGAGTGGCTGCTGCCGGGCGGCCTGGAGGGCGCGGGCGATCCGGCCGCGGTGCGGCGCGGGGTCGGCTACGCCCTGGGCATGGTCCACATGCTCGGCGCGGAGGGCACCGACGAGGTCTCCACCGCCACGGTCAAGGTCACCGGGCCGGTGGCCACCGTCATCTGCGCGGCGGTCGAGACCGGCCAGGGCTTCACCACCCTGGCCCGCCAGATCGTCCAGGACGTCCTCGGCATCGAGGAGGTCCATGTGGCGCCCATCGACACCGACCAGCCCCCGGCCGGACCCGCCTCGCGCGGCCGCCACACCTGGGTCTCGGGCGGTGCGGTCGAACGCGCCGCGAAGATGGTCCGCACCCAGCTGCTGCAGCCCCTCGCGCACAAGTTCGGCATGTCGACCGAGCTGCTCACCATCGCCGACGGCAAGATCACCTCGTATGACGGAGTGCTCAGCACCACCGTCGAGGAGGCCCTGGAGGGCAAGGAGCTGTGGGCCACCGCGCAGTGCCGCCCGCACCCCACCGAGCCGCTGGACGAGACCGGCCAGGGTGACGCCTTCGTCGGGCTCGCCTACTGCGCGGTGCGCGCCGTGGTGGACGTCGACATCGAGATCGGCGCGGTACGGGTCGTCGACATGACGGTGGCCCAGGACGTGGGCCGGGTCCTCAACCCACGTCAGCTGAGGACCCGTATCGAGGCGGGTGTCGCCCAGGGCATCGGCGCGGCCCTCACCGAGAACCTGCGCACCTCACGCGGTGTGGTCCGGCACCCGGACCTGACCGGCTACGCCCTGCCGACCGCCCTGGACGTCCCCGACATCCACATCGTCAAGCTGGTCGAGGAGCGGGACGTGGTGGCGCCCTTCGGCGCCAAGGCGGCCAGCGCGGTGCCGGTGGTCACCACCCCGGCGGCGGTGGCGGCGGCGGTCCGCGCGGCCACCGGCCGTCCGGTCAACCGCCTCCCGATCCGCCCCCAGGCGGCGGTCGTCAACAACCGCACCTGAACGACGCGACCGTAAGGCGCACACGGCGACCGTAAGGGCCGTACGGCGACCGTGAGGCGTCGGCCATGGGCGCCCCGCCACGCGGGGCGCCCACTTGTCGTGCTCAGCGCCCGGCGGCCCCGCTCGGCACCGGGCGGGCGGACGCGAGCGCCGCCGCCACCACCGGGCCGATCCGGTCCAGGGACTCCTCCCGCATCATCCGGTAGTGGTGATCGGGGACGCCGTGCACCACCAGGGCGCCGTCCACGAAGGAGAGCCAGGCGTCCGCCACGTGCAGCGGATCGCGCCGGTAGCCGGGGATCTCCTCCATGGCCCGGAACAGCAGCATGTCGCCCTGGAACCGCTCGGGCGCGAACTTCCGCATCAGCTCCTGGTCGTTGAGCAGGATGTCGAGCAGCGGGAAGCTGGTCTCGCCCTCCAGCAGCCGGGCCGGCAGCCCGGTCTCCCGGCAGAGGTCGGCCACCAGGTCGGCGGTGCCGTCGGCCCCGTCGGGGTGCGCCTCCAGCCAGCCCGGGGCGAAGATGTCGCCGCCGCCGATGTCGTCGAGCAGCACCCCCAGCCACTGGCGCTTGCTGAGCTCCGGTGTATCGGGCAGCGCCTGGGCGTTGTCGGGGTAGGCGTCCACCACGGCCAGCGTGGCGACCTCCTCGCCCAGCGCCTGGAGCCGGGTGGCCATGGCGTGGGCGATCAGCCCGCCGAAGGACCAGCCGAGCAGGTGGTACGGACCGGTCGGCTGGACCGTCCGGATCTGCTCCAGGTAGTCGGCGGCCATCTCCTCGACGCTCGCGGGGAGGACGTCCGGTTCGGTGAGACCGCGCGCCTGGAGGGCGTACACCGGCTGGTCCGGGGCGAGATGGCGGAGCAGCCCGGTGTACGACCAGCCGAGACCCCCGCCGGGGTGGACGCAGAACAGCGGCGGGCGCGTCCCCTCGCCGCGCAGCGGCAGCAGGATGTCCAGCGGCTGCCGCGGGTGCGCCTCGGCCGGTCCCGCGGTGTCCAGGCGGGCCACCAGCCGGGCCACGGTCGGCGCCTCGAAGAGGTCGCGCATCGACAGCTCGGTGGCCAGCGCGGCGCGGGCCTGGCTCGCCAGCTTGGAGGCGAGCAGCGAATGGCCGCCGAGCAGGAAGAAGTCGTCGTCGATGGTGACGCCGTCGACGCCCAGGACCTCGCCGAAGAGCGCGCACAGCGTCTCCTCGCGCGGGGTGCGCGGCGCGCGCCCGCCCGTGGTGGCCTCGAAGGAGGGCGCGGGCAGCGCGGCGCGGTTCAGCTTGCCGTTGGCGTCTAGGGGGAGGGTGTCGAGGACCACGAACGCGCTGGGCACCATGTGCTCGGGCAGCACCTCGCCCAGCGCCTCGCGGACCGCGGCCACATCCGGCGGGGTGTCCCCGGCGGCCGTCACATAGCCGACCAGCCGCTGGTCGCCGGGCCGGTCGGCGCGTACCGCCGCGGCGGCCTGGGCCACCTGGGGGAGCGCCCGCAGCGCCGCCTCCACCTCGCCCAGCTCGACGCGGAAGCCGCGCAGCTGGACCTGGCCGTCGGTGCGGCCCACGTACTCGACGTCGCCGTCCGGCCGCAGCCGGGCCAGGTCGCCGGTGCGGTACATCCGGGTGCCGGGCGGCCCGTAGGGGTCGGCGACGAAGCGCTCGGCGGTCAGGGCGGCCCGGTTGAGGTAGCCGCGGGCCAGCTGCGCCCCGGACACGTACAGCTCGCCGGTGACCCCGGCCGGGCAGGGCTTCAGCGCGGTGTCCAGGACGTACATCCGGGTGTTCCACACCGGCCGGCCGATCGGCACCGGTCCCTCGCCGCCGGGCGCGGAGGGGTGGTGGGCGATCTGGATGGTGGTCTCGGTGGGCCCGTAGAGGTTGTTCAGCGGCACGCCGGGGAACCGCTCGTGGAACCGCTCGGCGGTCTCGCGCGGCAGCGCCTCGCCGCCGCTGGAGGCCCGCCGCAGGATGCCCGCGCAGGCCTCGGCGGCGCCCGGCTCGGCGAGGAACGCCTGGAGCATCGACGGCACGAACTGGAGCACGGTGATGCCCTCCTCGCGCACCGTGCGCGCCAGGTACGCCGGGTCCTTGTGGCCGCCGGGCTTGGCCACCACCAGGGCGGCGCCGCTGAGCAGCGGGAGGAAGAACTCGCAGACGGAGGCGTCGAACCCGGCCGGGGTCTTCTGCAGCATCCGGTCCCCGGGGGCGAGGCCGTACGCGTCCCGCATCCACTCCATGCTGTTGGCCACGGCCCGGTGGGGCACCAGGACGCCCTTGGGGCGGCCGGTGGAGCCCGAGGTGTAGATGATGTACGCGGGGTGCTCGGGGTCGATCGCCACCGCCGGGGCGGAGCCGCCCGCGGCGTCGCCGGTGCCCGTGAGGTCCACGACGTCCAGCAGCAGCCGCCCCACGCCGTGGCGCGCGGGCAGCGCACCGGCGCTGTCGGCGCGGGTGACCACGAGCGCGGGGCCCGCGTCGTCGAGCATGTAGGCCAGCCGCTCGGCGGGGTAGTCCAGGTCCAGGGGCAGATACGCGGCCCCCGTCTTCAACACCGCGATCAGCGCGATGACCAGGTCCGCGGAGCGGGGCAGGGCCACGCCGACGGTGCGCTCGGGCCCGGCGCCGCGCGCGATGAGCACCCGGGCCAGCCGGTTCGCCGCCCGGTCCAGCTCCGCGTAGCAGAGCACGGTGTCATCGCAGACCAGGGCCTGGGTGTCGGGGGTCCGGGCGGCCTGGGCCGCCAGCAGCTCCGGGAGGCTGGCGCCGGAGGTGGGGTGCGCCGTGTCGCCCGGCGCGCCCAGGACCCGCCGGTGCTCCTCGGCGGACAGCAGCTCCAGCGAGCCGACGGTGCGCCGCATGTCGGAGGTGTCGGAGAGGGTGCGCAGCAGGCCGAGATAGCGCTCCCGGTGGCCGATGAGCGCTTCCTCGGTGTAGAGGTTGGAGTTGGCGTTGAGGTCGATCCGGATACCGGTGCCGTCGGACCGGTCGTATCCCATGATCGAGAGGTCCTCGACGGTGCCGTTGGAGAGGTTGTGCGCCTTGACCCGGTGACCGGCGAAGTGGAAGTCGTAGTCGTACGTCATGATGTTGACGTGCGGGCCGAGCAATCCGTTTCCGCCGTCCGGGAGTCGCAGATCCCGGGCCAGGTCGATACGGCGGTAGCGCTGATGGCGAAGGGCCTGCCGCACTTCCCGTGAGATCTGCCGGACCAGCTCCCGTATTCGCATATCGGCGCGCACCTGGATGCGCAGCGGCACCACATTGGCGAACATCCCGGGAATGGCCCGGGAAATGGCATCGGTACGGCCGGATACGGGCAGCGTCAGAATGATGTCCGATTTACCGGTCAATCGGTGCAGATACAGCGCGGTCGCCGCGATGATCATAGCGGACCAGTGGGTGGCGTATTTACGCGCGGCGGCCCGCAGTTCGACCGCTTCGTCCTCGGTCAGGTAGGCGGTCTGGCGGAGGACGGTGGAAAGTTCCCTGGTGGGGTGGGTGGAAAGCCGCGCCGGGCGCGGGGAATCACCGAAGTGTTCCAGCCAGTACGCCCGGTCTTTGGCGAAATCCGGTGAGGCCCGGTATTCCGCGTCCTGGTCGAGCATCGCCCGCAGGGAGCCGAAGACCGTTTCCCCCTCGGCCGGGTCGGTCCCCTCCACGAGCGCGGTGTACACCTCGGCGGTCCGCCGGCCCAGCAGGGCGGCCGAGCCGGCGTCCGAGACGATGTGGTGGGTGCCCTGGTACCAGAGGAAGCGCTCGGCCTCCACCTTGAGCAGGGCGAACGAGAACGCCGGGTGGTCGCCCAGCTTGAGCGCCCCCGTGGCCAGGTCGTTCTTCATCCACCGCTCGGCCGCGGCCCAGGGGTCGTCCTCGGCGGTGAGGTCCAGCTTCGGGAGCTCCCAGTCGGTCACCGGGTCCAGGAGCTGCCAGGGCTCCCCGTCGTCCTCGCCGACCCGGATGTTGTAGGGCTCGGCCTCCGCCACGGCCCTGCGCAGGGCCCGCTCGAATAGCTCGGTGTCTATCGGTCCTTGTATCTCCAGGTACTCACCGACCCGGAAGGTGGTGCTCTCCGGCGGCTCCAGCTGCTCTATGAACCAGATTTCACTCTGGCCGGTCGAGAGCGGCAGACGGGCGGCCGGTACGGCGGGCTGCACATTTCCCCCACTGAGAATGGGACCACGGTCGAAAATGTGCCCGCCGACCGGGAGTAGTTTTCCGCGCGGTCGCAGGCACCACACGTGACCCTATGAGACGGAATTGCACTCAGTGCGGGGGTCAAGAGACCGTTCGGTGGCGAGACTGTGAAAATCGCCGGGCCCTAGGTGTTTACCTGGAGTATCCGCGATGCCGGAACGGCGGGAGCGCGTGCACGAGCATGCGCCCTACGGGCGCGAGTGTCCAGAGGATGCCGGGAGTTCATCGAGAGGCACCCCAATGCGCGGGTGCCGGGTGGGGCGCCCGCGCCGGGGCGTGGAGGCCGTGTCGACCCACCCCGTTGACAATCGGAACGTCGTTCCGTATAAGTGAAGCGGAGGAATGCTCCGATTACTTCAAGGGGTAGGACCAGTGAGTGACAGCCCGCGCGCGGTGTTCGAGAAGCTGCTGGCCGGCATGGTCAACCGCGACTTCGACAACCTCTGGCGGCTCTACGCGCCGGACGTCGTGTTGGAGCACCCGTTCGCGGTGCCGGAGCCGACCGTGACCCGCGGTCAGGAGGGCCTGCGGCGGCTTCTGGACGGACTGCGGGAGTGGTTCGAGATGACCGCGAAGAACGTGGTCATCCACGAGACGGCCGACCCCGAGGTCATCGTGGCCGAATGGGACTACGAGACGCGCGTGCCCGGCACCGACAAGCAGTTCACCACGGCCAACGTGATGGTGATGCGCGTTCGCGACGGCAAGATCGTCGAGTCCCGCGATTACCACAACCACGCGGCCCTCGCCCAGATCATCACCGGCTGAGCGCCCCGCGCCCGGCCAAGGGCCGCCGCTACGGCCCGGGCCACTGAGACGGACGACCGATAGGGCGGCACCCCTCCGGGGGTGCCGCCCTATCGTTTGCCTGGTCAGGCAGTCGGAGGCCGTGGCGGGAATCGAACCCACGTAACTCGATTTGCAGTCGAGCCCCTCAACCACTCGGGCACACGGCCGATGTCGGCTTGCGTTCTCGACGATAGGACCGGGGTGGGGCGGGCACAACGGAGCGGTGGGGGCTGCCATACGACTGACACACTGCGTTCATGGCCGCCGTTCCTGGCCCGCCGGACGCGGCCCCCCCGCCGGGCCCCTTCAAGGCGCGGGTTCACGGTGTGGGCGCACGGCCCGCCTTCACGGCGTGGGGCGCTGCGCCAGGAAGTCCTCGACCACCTGGCGGAAGAGGTCCGGCTCGTCGACCCACGGGTAGTGGCCGACCCCGGGCAGCGGCCGCGCCTGGCCGTTCGGGAAGGACTCGGCCACCAGCTCCCCGGCCCGCACCCCGGTCACCGCGTCCCGGTCGCCGGTGATCGCCAGCACCGGGCACGGCACCTCGCGCAGCCGGGCGAGCACCGCGCGCCGCCCCGCCTCGTCGACGCCCTGCCAGAACCCGGCCCGCGCCACCGGCCCCAGCTGCTCGCCCTCGCTCTCGGCGTGGGCCCGCTGCGGCTCCTCCCAGCGGCCGTACGCCATGGGGGCGGCCTGGAGCAGCAGCCTGCGCATCTCGGCGAGGTCGGTGGTGTCGGGCAGCAGTCGCACCGCCGTGTACGCCTCCTGCCACCAGGGCTCGTCGGCGCGGGACTCGAAGATCTCCCGGGCGTCCTCGGGGAGTTCGCCCTGGAGCCGGGCGCCCGGGCTGACCAGGATCAGCCGGCCGAGCCGCTCGGGGTGGGCGGCCGCGTACGCCTGCGCGGTGGCGGCGGCCGCGTCATGGGCGAGCAGTGGGAAGCGGACGAGGTCCAGATGGCGGCGGAGCGCCTCGAGGTCCTCGGCGAGCCCGGGGAAGGCGTAGCCGATGGGGTCGACGGCCGGCGGGGAGTCCCCGGTGCCGCGGCTGTCGGGGATAAGGAGGGTGTGGTGGGCGTCAAGACCGCCGAGGTCGCCCAGATACGCGGCGTCCCGCCCCGGCCCGCCCGCCAGGCAGATCAGCGGCGGCCCCGCCGAGCCGTCCCGGGCCTCCAGGACGCGGTAGGCCAGCTCGGTTCCGTCGTACGAGGTGTAGTGCGGCATGGGG
Organism: Streptomyces sp. 5-10; assembly: GCF_014712245.1. Taxonomy (NCBI): domain Bacteria; kingdom Bacillati; phylum Actinomycetota; class Actinomycetes; order Kitasatosporales; family Streptomycetaceae; genus Streptomyces; species Streptomyces sp. 5-10. Next base: position 76,068 of record NZ_JACVYG010000012.1, on the reverse strand, counting down.
TCAGCTTGCCCCAGCTTCGTCATCTTGACCGCGCTTGACCGGGTGTCCTCACGCACCGGGTGTGGCGCCGGGCCGGGCTCCGCGCGTGGGGCCGGGCCGTGGGGCGGCTATGGCCCGGCTCAGCGGTCCGGCTCCGCTTCCCGGCTCCGTGGCCCCGGCTCAGCGGTCCGGCTCCGTTTCGCGGCTCCGTGGCCCCGGCTCAGCGGCCGGTTCCGTGGCGCGGCCGTCCGCGTGACGCAAAAGCGCCAGTAGGGGTGATCTTGTACGTCCCCAAATCCCGCTTATGGTTTCCGTCCCCGGCTCCGTATGATGCGAGCGTGTTCGATTCCCGGCACATCAAGACGTTCCACGAGGTGGTCCGCTCCGGCTCCTACTCCGGGGCCGCCCGTGCCCTCGGCTACACCCAGCCGGCCATCACCCAGCAGATGAAGGCGCTCGAACGGGCCGTGGGCAGTCCGCTGTTCATCCGGGTCGGCCGGGGGATGCGGCTCACCGAGGCGGGGGAGACCCTCGCCCGGCACGCCGACACCATCCTGACCAGCATCTCCACCGCCCAGCAGCAGATGAGCGCCATCACCCGGCTGCGTTCGGGTCGGGTGCGGGTCTGCGCCTTCCCCAGCGCCAACGCGACCCTCATCCCCGAGGCCATGGCCCGGCTCGCCGCCGCCCATCCGGGGGTGCGGGTGGAGCTGCTGGAGGGCGAGCCGCCGGATTCGCTGGGGCGGGTGGTGCGCGGGGAGTGCGACATCACCCTCGCCTTCACCTATCCCGGGCTGCGCGAGGAGACCCCGGCCGAACTGGTGGAGATCCCGCTGCTGGAGGACCAGCTGACGGTGCTGCTGCCGACCGGCCATCCGCTGGCCCGGCGGCGGGCGGTCAAGCTGGCCGAACTGAGCGAGGAGCGCTGGATCGCCGGATGTCTGCGGTGCCGCGCCAACTTCCTCCACGAATGCGCCGAGCAGGGCTTCGCCCCGGACATCGCCTTCACCACCGACGACAATCTGGTGGTGCAGAGCATGGTGGCGGCGGGGCTCGGCGTGGCGATGATGCCGGGCCTGGTGCTGTCGTTCCTGTGCCACGAGAAGGTCACCGGGCGCGCCCTGGACCCCGCCTCGCGCCGCCATGTCTCGGCGTACGTCCTCCGCGAGCACCTGGGGATACCGGCCACCGCGCGGGTGCTGGAGGAGCTGAAGACCGTGGCCGGGAACCGGATCGGATGCTGACCCCTTACCCATAAGCGGAGCTTGGGGACGGCTCAACAACCTGTCGTTGGACGTGATGGTGCGGGCGGCAGGACGCTGCCGCCATGACCACCCCGACCGCGTATCCGCCCTCCCGTCTTCTCACGGCACGCCTCGGCGCGTTCGTCGGCGACGTCCGCGAGGCCGTCGGCCGGGGCCTGGCGCCCGATGTGACCGCCTATCTGGTGGGCGAGCGGCTCGCGCCCCACCTCGGCGCGGACGATCTGCTCACCCCCGAGCAGCGCGAGGGCGACCCCGACCGCTACCGCCAGCACATCCTGCACGCCGAGCCCGACGGCAGCTTCTCGATCGTCGCGCTGGTGTGGCTGCCCGGCCAGCGCACGGCGATCCATGACCATGTGTCCTGGTGTGTGACCGGCGTCCACGAGGGCGAGGAGCACGAGCGGCGCTACCGCCTCGTCCCCGACGGCCCGGGCTCGCGGCTGATCGCGGTGGAGGACGTGGTCAACCCGCGGGGCGCGGTGTGCGGGTTCGCGCCGCCCGGAGATATCCACAGGGTGTGGAACGCCTGCGGGACGAAGGCGATATCGATCCACGTCTACGGGGCGGACATCGCCCGCCTGGGCAGCAGCGTCCGGCGGGTCTACGACCTCCCGACGGCGGACGACCGCCTCCCGGCGGTGGACGATCACCTCCCCACGGCGGACGGCCACCTTTCGACGGCGGACGGTCACCTTTCGACGGCGGACGGCCATCTCCCGACGGCGGACGGCCAGTGACGCTGACCGCCGCGCCCGGCCGGGCGCGGCAGGCTGCCGGATGGCGGCCGCCCGCCCCGGCGTACGGGCTCGGGCTCGCCGCGGCCGGGGTCGCGGCCGCCTGGGGCGTCCACCGGCTGCTCCCCGCCGTCCCCCTGCTGACCGCCGCCGTGGTGCTGGGCATCGTCGCCGCGCATCTGCCGGGGGCGCGCGGCCTGGTCCGGGGCGTCTGCCGGGCCGGGCTCTCGTTCGCCGGGAAGCGGCTGATGCGCCTGGGCATCGTGCTGCTCGGGCTCAAGCTCAGCCTGGACGATGTGCTGGGCCTGGGCTGGGCCACCGTGGCGATGGTCCTGGGCGTGGTCGCGGCGACCTTCTGCGGCACCTGGTGGCTGGGCCGCCGGATGGGGCTGCGCGGCGACCAGCCGCTGCTGATCGCGACCGGCTACTCCATCTGCGGGGCGTCCGCGATCGGCGCGGTGAGCGAGGTGTCGGACAGCGATGAGCGCGATGTGGCCACCTCCGTGGCGCTGGTGACGCTGTGCGGCACGCTCGCCATCGCCGTCCTGCCGCTGCTCCAGCACCCCTTGGGCCTCGGCGACGAGGCGTTCGGCCGGTGGGTGGGCGCCAGCGTGCACGACGTGGGCCAGGTGGTGGCCACCGCGCAGACCGCGGGGCCCTCGGCGCTGGGCGACGCGGTGCTGGTCAAGCTGGTGCGGGTGGCGCTGCTCGCCCCGCTGGTCGCGGTGCTCGCGACGTCCGTACGGGCACGGGGGCGCGCCAAGAAGGCGGCGGGCCAGGCGGCACAAGGCCAGGCGGCACAGGGCCAGGCGGCACAGGGCGAGACGGCACAGGGCGAGGCGCAGGAGCGGCGGCGGCCGCCCCTGGTGCCGCTCTTCGTCCTCGGCTTCCTCGCCATGACGGCCCTGCGCAGCACCGACGTCCTGTCCACCACCGTGCTGGACACCGCCGCCACGGCCCAGGAACTCCTCCTCGCCGCCGCCCTCTTCGGCCTGGGCAGCGCCGTCCACCTGCCCTCCCTCACCCGCACCGGCGCCCGGGTCGCCGCGCTGGGGCTGTGCGCGTGGGTGGTGATCGCGGGCGCGTCGTACGGGGGCGTGCTGCTCACCACGTAGGGCCGTAGGGCTTCCCCGCGTATGACGGTGGTGACGGTGGCGGGCGAAGGGCGCTGGCCGTGGTGCGGTCCGGGAGCCGGTGTCAGTAGCGGGTGTACCTAGGGCAAGCGGCCGAGCGCGGCTCCGTCCCGCGACAGGTGTGACGTCCCGGAACGCCACTTACCCTGACGCCATGACCCCTCGTGACCCCCTTGATGTCGGCGCCGCCGACGCCGCCGTCACGGACAGCGCCCTGCCGCCCCAGGCGGCCGCCGCCTCCGCCGCCCACCCCGAGCCGGAAGCCGGAGAACGCGGTCCGGCGGAAGCCGGTGACCTGGACCTGGCGGGCGACGGCGACACCGGCGACACCGGCGGCACCGTCCTGGGGCGCCGTTACCGCGCCCTCACCCTCGGCATCGTCACCGTCGTCTCCCTCATCGCCTTCGAGGCGAGCGCGGTCAACACCGCGATGCCGGTCGCGGCCCGCGCGCTGGACGGGGTCGAGCTCTACGCGTACGCCTTCTCCGCCTACTTCACCGCGAGCCTGTTCGCGATGGCGCTGTCGGGGGAGTGGTGCGACCGCAAGGGCCCGCTGGCGCCGCTGTTCACCGGGATCGCGGCCTTCGCCGCCGGGTTGCTGGTGGCCGGTTCGGCGCAGCGGATGTGGATGTTCGTGGGCGGGCGCGCGGTGCAGGGCATAGGCGGCGGGCTGGTGATCGTCGCGTTGTACGTGGTGGTGGGCCGCGCCTATCCGCAGCGGCTCCAGCCCGCCGTGCTGGCGTCCTTCTCCGCCGCCTGGGTGCTGCCGGTCATCGTCGGCCCGCTCGCCGCCGGGACCGTCACCGAACAGGCCGGCTGGCGCTGGGTGTTCCTCGCCATCCCGGTACTGGTGCTGCCGCCGCTCGCGGTGATGCTCCCCGCGCTGCGCGCCCTGCCCCCGAGCGAGCGCTCCGCGGGCATGAACCGCCGCCGCATCCTGCTCGCGCTCGCCGTCGCGGTGGGCGCCGGGCTGCTCCAGTACGCGGGCCAGGACCTCAGCTGGCTCTCCCTCCTCCCGGCCGCCGCCGGGCTCGCCCTGCTCGTCCCGTGCGTACTGCGGCTGCTGCCCAAGGGCACCTTCCGCGCCGCCCGCGGACTGCCGTCGGTGATCCTGCTGCGCGGGGTGGCGGCGGGGTCCTTCCTGGGTGCGGAGAGCTTCGTCCCGCTGATGCTGGTGACCCAGCGCGGCCTGTCCGCGACCGCCGCCGGGCTCTCCCTCACCGGCGGCGGCCTCACCTGGGCCCTGGGCTCCTACACCCAGAGCCGCCCCCGCCTGGAGCCGCACCGCGAACGGCTGATGGGCCTCGGCATGCTGCTCATCGCCGCCTCCATCGCCACGGTGCTCCTGGCCCTCGTCGACTCCGTCCCCGCCTGGATCGTGGCCGCGGCCTGGGTGATCGGGGGCTACGGAATGGGGCTGACCATCTCCAGCGGGAGCGTGCTGCTGCTGAAGCTCTCCCGCCCGGAGGACGCGGGCAGCAACTCCGCCTCCCTCCAGGTCTCCGACGCGCTCGGCAACATCACGCTGGTCGGCCTCAGCGGTGTCCTCTTCGTCACCTTCGGTGGCGGCGAGATCGCCGCCACCGGCACGGCGGCCACCCACCAGCCCGCCGCCTTCGGGGCGGTCTACGTGGCGATGGCGGCGGTGGCGCTGGTGGGCGCGTGGGTGACGACGCGGTTGCGGCCCGAAAACCATTAGCACCACGTGGTACCACGCGGTACCATCAGCTCATGGCAGCACTGAATCTACGCTTTACGGACGAAGAGCTCGATGCCTTGCGCACGCGTGCGGAGGCGGAGGGCCGGAGCATGCAGTCGTTCGCCCACGACGCGGTGATCGCTGCGATCAACGAGCACTCCCGGCTGTTCAACGAGGCCGCCGCCCATGTGTTGCGGGTGAGTGATGAGCTCAACCGGAGGCTCGCCTGATGCACTACCTCACCCTGCCCGAGTTGCTGAACCTCGCGGAGCGCCTCGGGGCCGACGAGGTGCGCGACTACGGGCTGCTGGAGTCCGCGCTCGCCCGTCCGCAGGCGAGCGTCTTTGGACAGGACGCCTATCCGGACGTGTGGCAGAAGGCGGCGGCGCTGATGGAGTCGCTGGCTCGCAACCACGCCCTGGTGGACGGCAACAAGCGGCTCTCCTGGTACGCGACCTGGGTGTTCCTCCACATCAACGGGCATCCACTGCATGTGGACTTCGACGTCGACGAGGCCGAGCGCTTCGTGCTGAGCGTCTGCCAGGGCGAGCTGGACGTGCCGAAGATCGCGGAAGGGCTGACCCGGTTCACCAACGGAATGTGAGTCTGATCCCACCCTCGGGTGGGATCCGCACGTACCCCCGAGCGTGAAGGACGGCACCGGTAGGCTGACGCGGTTCCCGATCGACCCCGCCGAGCCAGCCCGACGGAGACCGTGAGTACTACTGCCGCCTCCACCAGCCATCACCTCTCGCCCGCCTTTCCCGGCCGGGCGCCTTGGGGTACCGCGAGCAAGCTGCGCGCCTGGCAGCAGGGCGCGTTGGACAAGTACATCCAGGAGCAGCCGCGGGACTTCCTCGCGGTGGCGACCCCCGGGGCCGGGAAGACCACCTTCGCCCTGACCCTCGCCTCCTGGCTGCTGCACCACCACGTCGTCCAGCAGGTGACGGTCGTCGCGCCGACCGAGCACCTGAAGAAGCAGTGGGCGGAGGCCGCCGCGCGGGTCGGCATCAAGCTGGACCCGGAGTACAGCGCGGGCCCGCTGGGCCGGGAGTACCACGGGGTCGCCGTGACCTACGCGGGCGTCGGCGTCCGGCCCATGCTGCACCGCAACCGGATCGAGCAGCGCAAGACGCTGGTGATCCTCGACGAGATCCACCACGCCGGCGACTCCCGCTCCTGGGGCGAGGCATGTCTGGAGGCGTTCGAGCCGGCCACCCGGCGGCTCGCGCTCACCGGCACCCCGTTCCGGTCCGACACCAACCCCATCCCCTTCGTCACCTACGAGGAGGGCAACGACGGCATCCGGCGCTCCTCCGCCGACTACACCTACGGCTACGGCAACGCGCTGGCGGACGGCGTCGTGCGCCCCGTCATCTTCCTCTCCTACAGCGGCAACATGCGCTGGCGCACCAAGGCGGGCGACGAGATCGCGGCGCGGCTCGGCGAGCCGATGACCAAGGACGCCGTCTCCCAGGCGTGGCGCACCGCGCTCGACCCGCGCGGCGACTGGATGCCGAACGTGCTGCGCGCCGCCGACCAGCGGCTGTCCGAGGTGCGCAAGGCCATCCCGGACGCGGGGGCGCTCGTCATCGCCTCCGACCAGGACTCGGCCCGCGCCTACGCCAAGCTGATCCGCGAGATCACCGGCACCAAGGCGACGCTGGTGCTCTCCGACGAGGCGGCGGCGTCCCAGCGGATCGAGGACTTCAGCCACTCCGACGACCGCTGGATGGTCGCGGTCCGCATGGTGTCGGAGGGGGTGGACGTGCCCCGGCTGGCGGTCGGGGTGTACGCGACCACCATCTCCACCCCGCTCTTCTTCGCCCAGGCCGTCGGCCGCTTCGTACGGTCGCGGCGGCGCGGCGAGACCGCGTCCGTCTTCCTCCCCACCATCCCGATGCTGCTCGGCTTCGCCAACGAGATGGAGGTCGAGCGCGACCACGTCCTGGACAAGCCGAAGAAGGAGGGCGAGGAGGAGAACCCGTACGCGGAGGAGGAGAAGCTCCTCGAGGAGGCCGAGAAGCAGCAGGACGAGGACACCGGCGAACAGGACCAACTGCCCTTCGAGGCACTGGAGTCGGACGCGGTCTTCGACCGGGTGCTCTACGACGGCGCCGAGTTCGGCATGCAGGCGCATCCGGGCAGCGACGAGGAGCAGGACTACCTGGGCATCCCGGGGCTCCTCGAACCCGACCAGGTGCAGATGCTGCTCCAGAAGCGGCAGGCCAAGCAGATCGCGCACAGCCGCAAGAAGCCGGACGCGGAGGCGGACCTGCTGGAGCTTCCGGCGGAGCGGCGGCCGGTGGTCACCCACAAGGAGCTGCTGGAGCTGCGCAAGGAGCTCAACTCGCTGGTCGGGGCGTACGTCCACCAGAGCGGAAAGCCGCACGGCGTGATCCACACCGAGTTGCGCCGGGTGTGCGGGGGCCCGCCGAGCGCGGAGGCGACGGCGGGGCAGATCCGCGAGCGGATCAAGAAGGTCCGGGAGTGGGCTACGCGGATGCGGTGACGCGCAAGCGCTGAGGCGCGGATCTTTCCCCTCCCCGCCCTGGACCCCGGGGTCCTTCACTGCCCCGAGCAAGGGGCGACGGGGAATGCCCCAACCGTTCTCGGCGGGCCGATCCGATGCTGATCGACGTGCACCGGTTCGAGGCACTGGTGGCCCAGGCCCGCGACGCCGCCGACGACCCGGCCCGCCTGGCCCTGCTCGACGAGGTCCTGGCCCTGCGGCGGGGGCCGGCACGGCCGGTCAGATCGGCCGTGCTGGGGTGGCGGTTGTGGGCGGCGCTGACTGGGCCGGACGCGCCAGTGGGCTGGTGGAGTTGGACGCGGTGCGGGTGTTCCTCAGAGCCTCAGCGTCAGGCGGGGCTGTTGCAGGAGTCGTTTGGCTTCTCGCAGACCGCTGAGCCAGGCTCCGTCGACAATGGCGAAGTCGGTGTGGGTGGCCTCGCCGGCGAACAGGACGCGTCTGTGAGGTGCCTGCAACGCGGTGAGGTCGGCCGTGAACTCTTCGCTGGTGCTGTCGCGGGCGATGCTGGAGTAGCAACCGCGCAGGTAGGGGTCGACGGCCCAGGAGGTGGCGACCGCTGCAGTCGGTTCGGGGGCCTTACCGCCGACGGCTTGGTCGATGATCGACCGGACCTGAGCGATCCGATCCTTTTCGGGGAGGGCGGCGACCTTGGCGGCCGGTGAACCCGGGCTCAGGGCAACCATGACCGGGCGCTGGTACCAGGCGGACATGTCGAGGATCAGCGGCCAGGCGCGCCCGGGGTCAGCGACGATGATGTGGTGGGGTTTCCCGTCCGGCCATAGCGGGCGGGGGTAGCTGAGCGCGACCTTCTCGAAGGATCCGAAGCCCATCCGGCTGATCGCCGTGGCCTTGGCGGCAGGCAGGGCGGGCTCGAAGGCGATGGTGCCGCTCTTGAGAACCCCGAGCGGCACGGTGAGCAGGACGTGGCTGGCCTGTAGTTCGCCGCGGTCATGGACGACGGTCACGCCGTCGGCGTGCTGGTGGATCTGCTGCACCGGCGTGTTTGTCCGGAGGTCGAGTCCGGCGGTCAGGGATTGGACCAGGGGCCTGTACCCGCCCTTGGGGAACTTGTCGTGTTCCTCGGCGCCTTCGCTCACGAATCCCACGAAGTTTGCTAAGCCGAGATGGTTGGTGTCGACGCCGTCGTACAGGCTGAGCAGGGCCTCCACCGTGACCGCCGCCTGCCTGGAGCTGCCGTCGGCGAGACCGTCGATTCCCTCCTGCAGGGAGATGCGGTTGCCCTGCTGGCGGGCCAGGCGCGGAAGGCCGTCGGCGAGCCGGTGCATCAGGTCGGCCATCTCGTCGCTCAGCGCCGGGTCGGGGAACCGGCCGGTGGCGCGGTTCAGCACGTCCGCCGTGCTCACCAGTTGGGTGATGGCCGCGGGCAGCAGCGGCGTCGCGAGGTCGGAGAAGACCGGCAGCAGCGGTGAGCCGTCGCCGTTGTGCACCCACGCCGCGCCGAGGTCGACCGGGACGCCATCCAGGTCAACGGTGTGCAGCCGCCCGCCGACCCGGTCGCGGGCCTCCAGGACGGTGACCGCGACGCCGGCCTGGTGAAGAGCCTGGGCGGCGACCAGACCGGCGATCCCCGCGCCGATGACGACCACCTTCGTGACCGTGCCCGCAGCTGCGGCGGGCACCTGGGAGGTGCCGTCGTCCAGGGCCAGGCGCTGGCCAGGGCTGGCCTTCGACTCGCCCGCCGAGCATCCGACCAGTCCCAGTCCTGCCGCGGCCACAGCGGCCGCCAGCAGCGACCGCCGGCCGAGCTGCCCACTCTCGTATTTGTTCATCATCATGATGATTAATATATACTCATGTCTCGTGGAAGCCAAGCCTGATGTGCACAGCCGCCGCGGACGTCCCGACATGGCCGCAACCCGACGGCAGCAGATCGTGAGTGCGTTCCTCGCCTTGATCGGCGAACGGGGGTTGGCGTCGGTGAGCCTGGACGACGTCGCGGCCGCCTCGGGGGTGCAGCGCTCGGTCATCCGCCACTACATGGGCAACCGGACACAACTCGTGCACGAGGCCGCCGCGACCCTCATCGACACCTATACCGGCCTGATCAAGACCGCGATCGGTGAACAGCCGAGCGTGCAGCAGATCATCGGCTACCTCTTCAGCCGGGAATGGGGATCAGAGGATGACCTCGATCGCGCCTTCGACGAGCTTTTCAACGAGGCCGCGCGCGACCCCGCCCTCCGTAACCGGCTGCATGACGCCTACGCCCAGATGACCGACGGGCTCGCCCAGGCCATCCGGCGCGACCGCCCCGCAACGTCGGCCGCGTCGGCAGAGCGCATCGCTTACCAGATCGTCTGCCTGGCCGAGCACAACACGACCATGCAACGCTTGGGATTCCCTGCCGAGCAGGCTGCGGCGATACAATCCCTCGCCCATCGACTCGCGACCGAGGGATGACAGCGCGGCAGCCGGGCTGCCGGGCTGCCCTGCAACCTGGCGACGCGCCGGCGTCAGCCAGGCGCCGTCTTCATCCACCCAACTAGGACATCGACCTCCGAACCGGTCGCCCGCTCCCAGTCGATGTCTACCATCCACAACACCCTGAACCAGCGCAGCAGATCGTAACCATAGCTGCGTCAGGTCAGCGGGCTCATGTCGCTCAACGCCAGGTCGCGCAGGTGCCGACTGACCGGCTCGACCTCCTCATCGGCGCTGTCGAGGACCACGAACGGAGGGAACTTCCCTGCCGCCTCTGTAACGGACCCGGCACGCCGTAGGTGCGTTCGGCCTTCCATGAGCCGCCTTCGCAAGTCCGGCATACACCGACCCTTCCATCACGGATGATCACTCATCCTTGATCAACCTGAGTTGGCGCAGTCAACTGAACAAGGGCGAAGCCCGGACACCTCCTGGCGTGTCAGGGGGGGCGGCGCCCTCCCCGCCCCTCCTCGCGGCGTCGATGTGCGGCTCCGCCGCGTGGCAGGGGCTCCGCCCCTGGGTCCCGGGGGTTTGGGGGCGAAGCCCGGACACCCCTTGGCGCGCTGGCGCGCCAGGGCGGCGGGGGCCCGCCGCCCTGCTCCTTCCTGCGGCATCGGGCCTCGCCCAACTGGGCTCGGGGGCTGGGGCGGGGCCCCAGTTGGGGGAAGGGGCGGGGAGGGGGGCAGCCCGCCGCAGGCGTCCCGTCCCCTGCAACCCCCTTTCGAAAAATTTCATGAACCGGTCGCAGGCCCCCCTCATGAAACCGAGCAAACCGGGACGGTTTGGGGCGCTCTCCTGGCGCACGCTTCGGCAGCTCCGCTCGGATTCTGGACAAACCCTTCCGCAAAGCGGACCGGCTCGCTAGCGTTCGGGCACGCACACGCCCCGTGGCAGCGCCGCCGCGGAGCGCAGCCGGTGCGTGACCACCGCGACCGGCGGCCTCTTCGCGCGCCGTCGTCGGGACCGGCGGGGCACCGCACGAAGAGCCGCCACTCATCACCGAGGAGGGGGCGTCGTGACCGCGGAGACCTCTCAGACGCTCGACCGGGGACTGCGCGTCCTCAAACTGCTCGCCGACACCGACCACGGGCTGACCGTGACCGAGCTGTCCAACAAGCTCGGCGTCAACCGCACCGTGGTCTACCGGCTGCTGGCCACCCTCGAGCAGCACTCCCTGGTCCGCCGGGACATCGGCGGGCGGGCGCGCGTCGGGCTCGGGGTGCTCCAGCTCGGCCGCCAGGTGCATCCGCTCGTACGGGAGGCGGCGCTGCCCGCGCTGCGCTCCCTCGCCGAGGACGTCGGCGCGACCGCCCACCTCACCCTGGTCGACGGCACCGAGGCACTCGCCGTCGCGGTCGTCGAGCCGACCTGGACCGACTACCACGTGGCCTACCGGGCCGGATTCCGGCATCCGCTCGACCGGGGCGCCGCCGGGCGCGCGATCCTCGCCGCCCGCGCCGGCCGCCCCGACGACCCCGGGTACGCCCTCACCCACGGCGAACTGGAAGCGGGCGCGAGCGGCGCGGCCGCCCCGCTCATCGGGGTGACGGGGATAGAGGGCAGCGTCGGGGTCGTGATGCTCTGCGACTCGGTCCCGGAGCGCGTCGGCCCCCGGGTGGTCGACGCGGCCCGAGAGGTCTCGGACGCCCTGAGGTGAGGGCGCGCCGCGGGCGCGTGGCGCCCGGGGGCGGGGTGGCGCCTCATCCGTCCCGGTGGTCAACTAGATTCGCACCATGCCTGCCGTCTCCCCCCGCGCCCGCATCCTCGCGCTCTGCTCCGCGCCCGTGCTCGCCCTGCTCGCGGTGGCCGCGTTCGCGCCGCTGCCGTTCACCGTGGCCCAGCCCGGTTCGACCGTGAACGTCCTGGGCTCCGACCACGGCAAGCAGGTGATCAGCGTCTCGGGGACCGGGACCCGCAAGACCGCCGGGCAGCTGCGGATGACGACGATCCTGGCGACCGGCCCGGACGCCACCGTGCGGCTGAAGGACGTGGTCAGCGGCTGGTTCGCCACCGACCGCGCCGTCATGCCGCATGACTCGGTCTACGTCGGCGGCACCACCAAGGAGATCGAGCGGCACAACGCCGACGAGATGCGGGCGTCCCAGTCCTCGGCCACCAGCGCCGCGCTCGGCTATCTCCACCGCTCCCCGCGCGACGTCAAGGTCACCCTGCGCCTGGCCGACGTCGGCGGTCCGAGCGCCGGGCTGCTCTTCTCCCTCGGCATCGTCGACAAGCTGGACGGCGACGGCCGCGGCGGCGATCTCACCGGCGGCCGGACGATCGCGGGCACCGGCACCATCGACGCCAAGGGCAAGGTCGGGGCCGTGGGCGGGGTCCCGCTCAAGACGCAGGCCGCCAAGCGGGACGGCGCCACGGTCTTCCTCGTGCCCAAGGCCGAATGCGCCGACGCCACGGCCGAACTGCCCAAGGGGCTGCGGCTGATCCCCGTCACCACCCTCAAGGGTGCGGTGACGGCTCTGCGGGCGCTGCGGTCGGGCGGCGCGGTCCCGCACTGCTGAGCGGCGCCGCCACGCTCTCGTCCGCTGCGGCCCCCTTGTCCGCCGCCGTCCCCTCGTCCATACCGCGCCAGGCCGGGAAGACCAGCGGGCTGAGCGTGGCCAGGAAGTAGACACCGCCCGTCACCAGGAAGGCGGCGGTCAGCCCCACCCCCTCCACCAGGCACCCGGCCGCGAGCCCGCCGAGCGGCATCACCACCCACACCCCCGCGGTGAGCGCCCCCGAGACCCGGCTGCGCAGCTCGTCGGGGACGGCCTCGTACGTCACCGTGGTCAGGATCGGGTTGAGCATCCCCGCCGCGACCCCGCTGATCCCCATCGTCACGGCGAGCGGGGACACCCCGGGCACGAACGCGGCGATCAGGAACCGCGGCAGCCCGCACACCAGGAAGCTCACCGCGAAGACGGTCCGGCGCGGAAAGCGGTCGCCCACCGCCCCGTACAGCAGCGCCCCCACCAGCGCCCCGCCGCCGAACAGCGCCGTGAGCAGCCCCAGTTGCACGGACCCGCCCAGGTGGCGCTCGGCGTGGACCGGCAGCAGTACGGAGGACAGACCCTGGTCGAGACCGTTGGTGACCATGACCATCAGCACGATGGCCAGCAGCAGCCGGTGGCGCAGCAGGAAGCGGTACCCCTCGCCCAGCTCCGCGCGGTAGGCGCGGGCGGACACCGGCACCACGGGCGTGCGCGGCGCGGCGGCGGGCAGTCCGCGCAGCCCCGCCATGATCAGCAGCGCGGACGCCGCGAACGTGGCCGCGTCCAGCAGCAGTACCGACGGCGGGCCGAGCAGCGCGATCAGCAGCCCGCCGAGCGCGGCGCCCAGCATCCGGGCCCCGCGCGAGGCCCCGTCGTAGAAGCTGGCCGCGCGGCTGAGGGTGGTGCCCGCCCGTTCGGCCAGCGCGGGGACGAGCACCTGGCGGGCGGTCTCGCCCGGCGCGTGGAGCAGTCCGCAGAACGCCATCAGCGCGCACAGCTGCCAGAACCGCAGCAGCCCGGCGAAGTGCAGCACCGGAATCGTGGCGACGGCCACCCCGCACAGCGAGTCGGAGGCGATGGAGACCCGGCGGCGGCCGATCCGGTCGATGACCGGCCCGCCGATGACGGCGGAGACGACCACCGGCAGGGTCGCGCAGAAGGACACCAACCCGGCCTTGGCGGCGCTGCCCGTGGTCTGCAGGACGAACCACGGGACGGCGATCAGGGTGAGGGAATTGCCCGCTATGGAGACGGTGTTGGCGGCGAGGACGAGAAGGAGTGGTCTTCGGCCGCCGCCTCGGCCCGCTGTTTTGTGTAAGCCCATGTCAGTGGTCGAACCGGGCGGTCAGACCGGATTGCGGCAGCCGCGGCGTGGCCAGCCGCAGCCCGACCTCCACCAGCGTCCAGCCGACCCGGGCACGCAGCGCCCGGGCGCGGGCGGGGCGGGGGCGGGGGCGGGACGCCTCCCGGGCCTCGTCACGCAGCCGCTCGGCGCGTATGTGGTGCAGCCACAGATGGATGTCGTCGCCGTACATGTGTGGTTCCCCCCAGGGATCGGTCAGTCCTCGTCGCGCGGGAAGGCGTGCAGATGGACGCGGTACGGGGCGGAGCCCTCGGTGTCGCGGTCCACCTCCTTCTCGCGGTAGCTCTCGATCAGTTCGTGCACCTTGTCGCGCATTTCGCGGGCGAGTTCAGGGGTGAGGCGCATGTAGAAGTCACTGAGGTCCGAGGCCGCCCGCCATTCCCCCGACCAACCGTGCAGGGAGCCCAGAAAGGTGGACATCTCCTGGGTGTGCTGGGTGGCCACCTCGTGGAGCGCGGTGTTCATCGCTCCTCGTACGGCCGGGTCGGGGTGGGCCAGGAACTTGTCGGCGTTCCAGCGCGTACCTCTGTGCACCGCCTTCCACCACCGCTCCCGCCCCTTGCCCCGCTCCGGGTCGTCCTCGACGAAGCCATGGGCGGCCAGCTGACGCAGATGGTAGCTCGTAGCGCCGCTGGACTCGCCCAATCTGTCGGCCAGTTGGGACGCGGTGGCCGGTCCGTACTCGCGCAGTGCCCCCAGCAGACGTATCCGCAGCGGATGCGCGAGCCCGCGCAGGGAGCGGGGGTCGAGCACCCGGACATCGTCGGGCGCAGGCTGTTCGTTCTCTGCCATATGCGGAGCCTAAGCATGCAAAGATGTGCTTGCAACACTTTCTTTGCAACTGAGTCTTTGGATCCGCTTCAGTCCCGCGCCGCCTGCCGCACCAACGGAATGACCCGCAGCGGCACCGGGTTCTCCATCACGATCGTCGTCGAGGCCCGGACGATCCCCTCGAACCCCACCACCAGGTCGATCACCCGCTGGAGATCGGCGTTGGAGCGGGCCACCAGCCGGCACAGCATGTCCCCGTGGCCCGTCGTGGTGTGCAGCTCCAGCACCTCGGGAACGGTCGCCAGATGGGCCCGTACGTCCGGCCCCTGCCCCTGCTTGATCTCCAGCGTCGCGAAGGCGGTGACCGGATAGCCGAGCGCCGCCGGGTCCACATCGGGGCCGAAGCCCCGGATCACCCCCTGCGCCCGCAGCCGGTCCAGCCGCGCCTGCGCCGTGCCGCGGGCGACGCCGAGGCGGCGCGACGCCTCCAGCACCCCGATCCGCGGCTCCTCGGCGAGCAGCTCGATCAAGCGGGCGTCGAGCCCGTCGATTCCCATGCGGTCCCCCTCCAGGTCCCGGGCCTTCTCTCGAGGCGTTCTCTGTGACGGTAGTCACTCTGTACAGGATGCGCTGCCTCATCCACCCGTGGCTATACACACTGACCAGCGATTTCGCGAAGTGTTGCGCACCTTGAGCCCCCGAGGGACGCTTCGAAGTATGACTGAGACGACAGAGATGCTGCAGCAGGGGGACGCACGGCACGCCGACCCGTTCCCCGTGAAGGGGATGGACGCGGTCGTCTTCGCCGTCGGGAACGCCAAGCAGGCCGCGCACTACTACGCCACCGCCTTCGGCATGAAGCTCGTCGCCTACTCCGGTCCGGAGAACGGCAGCCGGGAGACGGCCAGTTACGTCCTCGTCTCGGGCAGCGCCCGCTTCGTGTTCACCTCCGTCATCAAGCCGGTGAGCGCCTGGGGCCGCTTCCTGTCCGAGCATGTCGCCGAGCACGGCGACGGTGTGATCGACCTCGCGGTCGAGGTGCCGGACGCGCGCGCCGCGTACGCGTACGCCCTCGAACACGGCGCCACCGGGATCGAGGAGCCGCACGAGCTCAAGGACGAGCACGGCACGGTGGTCATGGCCTCGATCCGCACCTACGGCGACACCCGCCACACCCTCGTCGAGCGCACCGGCTACTTCGGCCCGTACCTGCCCGGCTACGCCGAGGCCGAGCCGATCGTCGCCCCGCCGGCGCGCCGGAACTTCCAGGCCATCGACCACTGCGTGGGCAATGTGGAGCTCGGCCGGATGGACGAGTGGGTCCGCTTCTACAACGACGTCATGGGCTTCACCAACATGAAGGAGTTCGTGGGCGACGACATCGCCACCGAGTACTCCGCGCTGATGTCGAAGGTCGTGGCGGACGGCACCCGCAAGGTGAAGTTCCCGCTCAATGAGCCCGCGGTCGGCAAGAAGAAGTCCCAGATCGACGAGTATCTGGAGTTCTACGGCGGTCCCGGCGTCCAGCACATCGCCCTCGCCACCAACGACATCGTCGGCACCGTGCGGGCGATGCGCGCGGCCGGGGTGAGCTTCCTGGACACCCCGGACTCGTATTACGACACCCTGGGGGAGTGGGTCGGCGACACCCGCGTCCCGCTGGAGACCCTCCGTGACCTGAAGATCCTCGCCGACCGCGACGAGGACGGCTATCTGCTCCAGATCTTCACCAAGCCGGTCCAGGACCGGCCGACCGTCTTCTTCGAGCTGATCGAGCGGCACGGCTCGATGGGCTTCGGCAAGGGCAACTTCAAGGCGCTGTTCGAGGCGATCGAACGCGAGCAGGCCAAGCGCGGCAACCTCTGATCGCCACCAGGCCGAGCGCGGCAACCTCTGACCGCCACGCGGGGCGGCCCGGGACCTGCGGACCCGCCCCGCACGGCCGACCCCCGCACGGCCGACGCCCGCCCCCGCACGGCCGCGCCCACACCCGCCCAATTCCCTGCACATGCGCCCACACTCCCGTGCCCTTGCGCCGCTGGTGCCAGAAAAAGCGAACACCTGAATGGGAGCGCTTTCCCAGCGTCTACACTCACGGCGATCTGTTCACTCCAACACGGCGTGATCACATGGGAGTTGTTGAGTATCAATGCACACGGAAAAGTACGCTGCGGGCCGTTTGACCAGGCGTAGGTTCGCCCTCGGTGGGGGAGTCGCCGCGGCCGGCGCGCTCGGCGCCTTCGCCGCCCGCGCGGGGGCCGCCACCGTGGCGGGCGGCCGGTTCGACCTGTCGGTGCCCTCCACCCAGCTGATCCGCGAGAAGACCCCGCACAACTCCACCGTGCTGCAGTCCTTCGCGTTCGACGACGTGGGTGGGCACGTCTACACGATCCAGCTGATGGAGGGCGGGATCCGGCTCAGCGGGGAGTCCGCCCCCGTCTCCGGCGCCGACCGCGCCGCCCACGGCGACCTGTGCGTCACCAAGCTGTCCCTGGACGGTGCCGAGCTGGGCTCGATGTACCTCAAGGGGTTCGGGCACGGCGTCGCCATGGGCTGCGAGCCGGTCGGCTCCACGGCCTATCTGTGGACCGAGTCGGACGCCAACCCCGACTCCGGCTACGGCCGCGCCATCAGCCGCTTCAAGTTCGCCGATGGCACGGTGCTGTCGTCCGGTTCGTCCTCGCTGGTCAAGCACCGCCCGGTGGCGGGCTCCACCAGCAACCAGCCCGCCGTCGACATGCTCAACCGCCGGCTGCTGCTGCGCTACCGCCTCGGTGGCGAGGTCCGCTACCGGCTGATGAGCCTGTCCGGGGTCAGCGCGGGCGACTACACGGCCGTGTACGACGACATACCCCAGACCGGCGTCGAGGACGACGAGGTCTTCCAGGGCTTCACGGTCCTCGGCGACTACGTGTACCAGCTGACCGGCACCGCCTACACCGGCGAGGACGGCGCCAACCCGCCCTCCGGCCACGGCAACACCTACGTCTCCTGCGTCGATCTGCGCACCGGCGAGCTCGTCCAGCGCGCCCGTACCGAGGCCGCCTACTCGCTGAGCTACCGCGAGCCCGAGGGGATGGCCGTCCAGCTGTCCAGCCCGCGCCGGCTGTGCATGGGCTTCGCCTCGGGCGCCGCCGGGGACCGTAAGGTCAGCGTCTACTACAAGGCGCAGTAGCGGAACACGGCACCCCTCCGAGGGGCCCTCCTCGCGGTCATCCGTCCGCTGCAGCGATCTTCCCCGGGCGCTCCCCGGGTGCGAGTCTGGAGATATGACGGACCTCATCGAGCTGCTGCGGGAGGGCCTCCCCGCGGAGGCGGTGCTCACCGACCCCGATGTGACCGGGGCCTACGCCAACGACATGGCGAGCTTCTGCGAGGCGGGCGCGCCCGCCGTGGTCGTCCTCCCGCGCACGGTCGAGCAGGTACAGCACGTGTGCCGCACCGCCACCGCGCTGCGCGTCCCGATCGTGCCCCAGGGCGCGCGCACCGGCCTGTCGGGCGCGGCCAACGCGTCCGACGGCTGCGTCGTGCTGTCCCTGGTCAAGATGGATCGGATCCTGGAGATCAACCCGGTGGACCGCATCGCGGTCGTCGAACCGGGCGTGATCAACGCGACCCTGTCCCGCGCGGTCATGGAGCAGGGCCTCTCCTATCCGCCGGACCCCTCCAGCTGGGAGCAGTGCACGATCGGCGGCAACATCGGCACCGCGTCCGGCGGGCTGTGCTGCGTGAAGTACGGCGTCACCGCCGAATACGTCCTCGGGCTCGATGTGGTCCTCGCCGACGGCCGGCTGCTGAAGACCGGCCGCCGCACCGCCAAGGGCGTCGCGGGCTACGACCTGACCCGGCTCTTCGTCGGCTCCGAGGGGAGCCTCGGGATCGTCGTGCGCGCGGTCCTCGCCCTCAAGCCCGCCCCGCTCGAACAGCTCGTGCTCGCCGCCGAGTTCCCCTCCACCGCGGCCGCCTGCGACGCCATCTGCCGGATCATGGAGCGCGGCCACGCCCCCTCGCTGCTGGAGCTGATGGACCGTACGAGCGTCCGCGCGGTCAACGCGATGGGGAACATGGGCCTCCCGGAGTCCACCGAGGCCCTGCTGATGGCGGCCTTCGACACCCCGGACCCGGCCCCCGACCTCGCCGCCGTGGCCGAGCTGTGCACGGCGGCCGGTGCCACGGAGGTGGTCCCGGCCGAGGACGCCGCCGAGTCCGACATGCTGCTCCAGGCCCGCCGGATGACGCTTCCGGCGCTGGAGGCGGTCAAGGGCGTCACCATGATCGACGACGTCTGTGTGCCCCGCTCCCGGCTCGCCGAGATGATCGACGGCACCGCCGCCATCGCCACGAAGTACGGCCTGACCATCGGCGTCGTCGCCCACGCCGGGGACGGCAACACCCATCCCACGGTGTGCTTCGACCCCGCCGACCCCGACGAGTCCCGCCGCGCCCGGGAGTCCTTCGACGCCATCATGGCGCTGGGCCTGGAGCTCGGCGGCACCATCACCGGGGAGCACGGCGTCGGCGTCCTCAAGCGGGAGTGGCTGGCGCGGGAACTGGGCCCGGTGGGGGTGGAGATGCAGCGCGGTATCAAGCAGGTCTTCGATCCGCTGGGCCTGCTCAACCCCGGCAAGCTGTTCTGAGGCCGCCCGGACTGTTTCCGAGGCCGCCCGGACCGTTCTGAGGCCGCCCGGACCCGGGGGGGGTCCGGACGGCCTCGGTCTCAGCGGCTGATCAGCCTCAGCACCGGATCAGGCCTTGGCGGCTGATCACGCCTTGAGCGAGGCGATGTCGATCACGAAGCGGTACCGCACATCGCTGCTCACCACGCGGTCGTAGGCCTCGTTGATCTGGTCGCCGTTGATCAGCTCGATCTCGGCGCCGAGCCCGTGCTCGGCGCAGAAGTCCAGCATCTCCTGCGTCTCCCGGATGCTGCCGATCTTCGACCCGGCCATCGACTTGCGGCCCATGATCAGCGAGAACTGGCTGAACGCGCTGGGGTTCTCCGGCGCGCCCACGTGCACCAGCGTGCCGTCCAGCTTCAGCAGCGACAGATAGCCGTCCAGCGGGAGGTTCGCCGAGGTCGTGTTGACGATCAGGTCGAAGGTTCCGGCCAGCTCGGTGAAGGTCGCCTCGTCGCTGGTGGCGTAGAAGTGGTCGGCGCCCAGCCGCAGCCCGTCGTCCTTCTTGCGGAGCGTCTGGCTCAGCACGGTCACCTCGGCGCCCATGGCGTGGGCGATCTTCACGCCCATGTGGCCGAGCCCGCCGAGGCCCACGATGGCGACCTTCTTGCCGGGACCGGCGTTCCAGTGGGCCAGCGGGGAGTAGAGGGTGATCCCGGCGCACAGCAGCGGGGCGGCCACGTCCAGCGAGATCCCCTCGGGGATGCGCAGCACGTAGTTCTCGTCCACCACGATGTGGGTGCTGTAGCCGCCGTAGGTGGGGGCGCCGTCGTACTCCTTGCCGTTGTACGTCTGCACCTCGCCCTTGAGGCAGAAGTGCTCCTCACCGGCGAGGCAGTTCTCGCACTCGCGGCAGGAGTCGACGAAGCAGCCCACGCCGACCCGGTCGCCCACGGCGTACTTGGTGACGGCGGGGCCGACCTCGGCGACCACACCGGCGATCTCATGGCCGGGCACCATCGGGAAGAGGGCGGTGCCCCACTCCTCGCGGGCCTGGTGGATGTCGGAGTGGCAGATACCGGCGTAGGCGATCTCGATCAGCACGTCGTGCTCGCGCAGGGCGCGGCGCTCGATGGTGGTCCTTTCCAGCGGGGCCTTCGGGGCGGGGGCCGCGTAGGCGGTGACGCTGGTGGTCATAACTGTGTCTCCCTGTGACGAACTAGGAAAAAGGGGATGGGTGAAGGGAAGGGGGAAGTACGGAGGGGGAAGAGGGGAGGGTGTGCGGGGGAAGGGGGTGAGGTCAGGGGGAGCGGTCGGAGGACGGTCCCCTCGAAGGACGCGCTTCGGACGAGGGCGCGGACGGACCGGACGAGGGCGCCGAAGGATCGGCCGACGGAGTCGCGGTCCAGCTCGCCAGCAGCCGCAGGGCCGCCTCGGAGGGGGAGCCGGGCTCGACCGTGTAGATGCACAGGGCCTGGTCGGGATCGCCGGGCACGGTCACGTTCTCGTAGGCCAGCGTCATGTCCCCGACCACCGGATGGTGGTAGAGCTTGACGCCGTGGGTCTTCTCCCGCACGTCGTGGTCGGCCCACCACGTACGGAACTCAGGGCTCTTGATCGTGAGCTCGCCCACGAGCTCGGTCAGCCGGGGATCGTCGGGATGCCGCCCGGCCTCCAGCCGGAGGGACGCCACCATCTCCGCCGCGACCGTCTCCCACTCCGGCCACAGCGAACGGGCCGCCTCGTCGAGGAACATGAAACGTGCCATGTTCCGCTCGTGGTACGGGAGCGCCTCGAAGTCGATGATCAGCGCCCGGGCCAGCCGGTTGGAGGCCAGGACATCGCCCCTGCGCCCGAGGACGAAGGCCGGTGAGACCCCGTCCAGCGTGCGCAGCAGCGCGTGCACCCCGGGTCGCACCCGCTGGGGGCGGGGCGGCCGGCGGCGCACCGTGCGCCGGGGGCGCGGCCGGGTCAGCTCGAAGAGGTACGCACGTTCGGTTTCGTTCAGCTGAAGAGCGCGGGCCACGGCGTCCAGCACCGTCTCCGACACATTGAGGTGACGGCCCTGCTCCAGACGCGTGTAGTAGTCCGTGCTCACCCCGGCCAGCTGCGCCAGCTCCTCGCGGCGCAGCCCCGGCACCCGACGGGGGCTGTCGTTGCTCACGCTCACGCCCGCGTCGCCAGGACTCAATCGTGCCCTGCGGCTCCGCAGGAACTCACTGAGCTCGGTGTTGCGGTCCATGGGTTCCAGTATTGGCAACGGAAAAGGCATCTGAGCGTGCCAGAGTAGGTCTGCTGAACCTAGGCCGGGCGGGGCCATGCGGGCCGTCGCCGCTCGCATGGCTTCGTGGCGCTCGCACGGGAGAGTGGTGGCGGGAGCGGTGGGCTGGTGCCCGCGGGCCGGTCTGATAGACCTTGACCGCGCGCTCCGGGTTGCACTGCGGCTCCTGTACGGCAAACTGCTTACGCCCCACCCCCACCGCGAGGCACCGCAAAGGCGCAGCGCAGTACAGCACGGCCGAGCAGATATGGGACATCGGAGATCATGAGCGCCCCTACCTCAGGATCCGCGGACGGCAGCTCCATCCCTGGCTTTTATCCTGATCCTTCGTACGCCTAACCGGCTATTTTCTGAGACCGCTCTGACCTGCGGATATGAGAAGGGGCGCCCCGTGGGACGCCCCTTTTGCTGCTGCCGGGCTCGTGTGGCCGGTGCCTGTTGATCAATAGCTCATCGTGTCGTTCCCTCGGTGGCGTGCCGTTTCCTGTGAGCGCTCGTGCATGATCACGTAGGGGCGTACCAGCGGCCCTGCTTGCACAAGTGGTTCCACGCTGGCGGCTACGCGTGGCAGTCGGAGCGTGTCATCGAGCCGTGGAGGCGGTGGAGCGGGCTTGTCGGCCCTGGGCGGGGTTGTCATGCGTTTCGTGGCTGCATGGCGCCCTCGGGGCCGTCGGGCGAATGTCGTGGTGATCAGCATCACCAGGATGCCGAACCTGAATCTGGGCTCTGCCATATGCGGGCTACTTGATCGGGCAGGGGTCGTCACAGTCCTCGTCGCAGACATGTGCCTGCCTTACGTATCGGTCGGCAAGGTGACTTTGCTGTGCGACCTGTTGTGCCTTGCGCCCTGGGGCTCGGCTTGCTTCGGTCTTGGCAGCCTTGACGGTAAACCTCTTGTTGCTGGCCACTTTCTTCCATCTCCGTTTTTGCTAGTCGGCGGGTGTCATTTGGGTGACCGAAACTCGCGTGCAATTCCATGAGCGTCAGCATCATGAAAATCTGGCGAGTGTCGCGTTCTTGGTGCGATTCCAAGAGCTTGTCTCGCAGTGAGGCGCATAGGTTGCATGAACTGGGATCTACTGGTCCGCTTCTTGGTTTGAGCAAACCTACCCATTGAGGCACTGGGAATTAGCCTTTCGGTGGTACCCGCTCCTGCCGGGAAAACGAATGCCAAGGTTTGGGGAGCCCCGAATTCGATGCGTCCGGCAGGAGCGGGCGCTATTCGGCGAGACAGCCGGGGCAGTTAACGGTGCGTGCCCACTGGCGTATCCTTCCGGTCTTCCCGCATTTTGTTTTCCCGTCGCGCATCTTGTGCACGGTCTTATCGCTTTCCTGAAGCGTCACCGGCACCCAGATTTCCGGCGTTCCGAGAGAAGGGGGTATCGTCGGCCGATTCCCTTGGTCAGAGTGTTCAGATTGCGAGAGGTCGCTGATACCGACAAAACGGTAGCCGCGAAGTGCGTGACGGTACGTGTCATGCAGGCTCTTGCAGTCCGGACATTCATCCTGCCCTTTGGGCGCCGAGCACAAAGCGGCGTGGCCAAGATACGCGCGCCAGGCTTGGTCTACTTCTGTCCGTTTGTCGATGTTCTCAGGGAGGAGCATTTTCCTCCCTCACAGTCGCCCGGTCATGGCAAGGGTAATGATCCCCGCGATGAGCATGAATCCGACCAATACCACGACCACGCCGCTGACCGTTTCCCGGTCTACGTGCTTCACGATGCACCTCCCATACGGTGCGCCGCGATTTCCCTACTGCGGGAAGTGACCTTCCAGTCGTTTCCTAAGGCCCTCGCGGCTTCCCGTTCTCTGGCCAGCGCCCCGCATACTTCGCAGCCTTCTACGGGGGCCGGTTCCGGAACGGGAGCAGGCAGAGGGACCGGAGCTGACCTGGTGTGCTCGCTCGTCACTACTGCTCACCCCCTTACGTCTCGTTCCTGAGTGACGAAACGTTAGGGAGCGACTATGGGAATGTCTGTGGCAGTTTGACTATCCGTCAGTTAGAAGTGCCACAAGTGATCGTTTAGAGGTCGAGATGTATGGCTGTCGCCATGTCGCGCATCTCGCTGGTTAGCGTCCTGCGCCCCTCAACGATCCGGCGCATCACCGTACGGGCGTACGTCTGGTTGGGGAGCCATTCCGGGGAAGAGGCTCGAATCTCTGACAGCTTGTCGAACGCTTCTGCGTACTCGCCCGTCTTCACGTACGCATCGGCCACGTCCAACAGGTGGCGATTCCTGTTGTTGCTTGTCGCCCTGAGTGTCGATACAGGGATCTTTTGAGCGAGGCGGAGCACAACGTCTGGCCGATTCGTGACGCTGGCGTTCTCGGCCGTCTTGAGTTTGACCGTGGTGGGGCCAAAGGTCATGAGAAAGTCATTCTCTGGCGTGTGCTCGCGGCCGAGCATGACTGCGGCTCCCTGGGCCAGTCGCATTGCGTGCTCAGCTGTATCCGGTTCTTGATTTCGCACTGCTGCGGCTGAGAGGCGAAGGAGCATCCAACCCCAGGTGCTCAGTTCTGCTGGCGTCGCGCGGCTTGGCCGTGGTTCGATTTCGTCGGCCCACTCGACAGCGAGGTTTAGCGCGCTTTCCAATTTGCCTTGCCGGAGTAGCAACCAGCATTTGATGTTCGCTGTTGCCGCACCATCCATGGGATCGGCTGCGCCATCCATTGCGCGCTGAAGGGCTACGTCAGCCAGGTCAAACTGGCGCGTTGCCACCATGAGCCATCCGGATAGCTGCAAGAGCCTTGCGCGGATGCTACGTCCCTCGGTCCCGAGGGCATCGGCGTCCCGAAGCATTCCGGGTAGCACTGTGGAAAGCTCGCCGAATTTGTCTTTCGCGAAGAGCGGTACGGAGTCATCAAGCGCCCTTTTGACCCCGGCTATGGTGGGCGGCTCGTCGTCTAGTTCCCGGGGCGGTGGGGGAAGTACGAGCGCACTCCTGACGGCTTCCCATCGCTCTTCGGTGCCGACCACTGGCCCTTCAGCTTTGGGGCCGTTCATGAGCTGCGTGGTGGTGACTTGAAGAGCGGCGGCGAGCATGCGCAGCGTCTCCATTCGGGCGGTGGCCCGATCGCCTTGCTCAAGCTTCCGGATGATCGAGATTGATACGCCAGATGCCTTGGCCAACTCGCCCTGCGTCAGGCCTCGTTGCTTCCTCGCGGCTTTCAACGTCTTGCCCACATTGCCCATATGGCCAGGGTAGGGCCTAGCCACTGAGAAGCGATACGTCAAGAGGGGCGCGACCTTGAATCCCATGAAGATCAGTAATTCGGGTGATGGGTGCTCGCCCTTCTCGATACATGGTTGACCGTGCCTGAGCGGTGGTCGCATGCTGGCAACTCATTGGGACGAGTGACGACCAGACGAGTGGTCGGCTCTCTTCGAGTAGAGAGGCAGTGATCATGTTCTATTGGCGGCCGGGGTTGGTGATGTGGTTTCTCGTGCTGGTGGCGTTAATGGGGCTGTGTGGGCATCCGGGGGTGCGGTAGCGGTGTCCTCACAGAAACCCTCTCTTTCGGGCTCAACGTGCACAGACCGTACGCGTGTCGCGTCGGATGGTAGTGATGTCCGAGTGTCGTACGTGACAGGAGTGATGTCGGTCATATTGGATCGTGTGTGCGGGGCTGGATGTCGGCCTGGGGAGGTGACCACTGCGGTGGGCGATCGTGACCCTGAGTGGGATGAGCATCAGCGGCCGCAAGAGGCGGAGCAGCCGGAAGAGGTTGTATGGGTGCCGGAAGCTCGGTACGTGGCGGCGTGGCGCGAGGCTCGGGACGCAACGGATGCCCTGACTGACGCGCTGGCTGCCGTGGACGGTGGGTGTGTGAGCAGAGGTGATGTGGTGCTGACACCGAGCACGGATGGCGTGGGTCGGCCCGTGGTCAGGTTTGCGGGTCGGGCCAGTCCCGAGGCGGTACGGCGGGTGGCTGATGTGCTCAGGCGCGGCGCGGGGGCGCAGCCTGGGCGGTCGGCTGGTTGTTGATTGAGCGCGCGGTGCTGGATCGGTGCAGGTGGGCACCGCCGCCGGCCGTAGCGGCTTTTTGGGCGGGAGCTGCCACGGGGCGAGAGAACAGGGGGCCTTACGCTGGCCCGGCGAATCGGGCGGGTCTGTGATCCTGCCCGCGTTTGCGACCGATCGGCCCCCTGTTCTTAGAGGCTCGCCCCGTGGTGGCTGCCTAAAAAGCCGCGTAGGCCGTCGGCCCCAGCCACGACGCATCAGCCCTGACGGATGCTGCGGAGTGCCCCTTGCTGCGGGGGCAGATGGCTTGGAGCATGGCCAGAGACCGAACGACATAGGGAGGTCGGCATGAGGTTCTTCGGTGAAAGGCGCAAGCCAGAACGGCCGTTACGGACTCGTGGGCGCGGCACGGTGCGAGTCGAGAAAGACAAGCGGGGCCGTGAGTGGGTGACGTGCACGGGGTGCGGCCGCCGCAAGATGAATCCCGGCTTCGCGCCATCTCGGTTCGCTGCCCGCGACCACGCGGACACGTGCACCTGCTGAGTGGCATGTGTCCGGCGCGGAGCCTGGTGAGGGCTGCTAGGCGGGACAGCTGAGCGACACCTGGAACGGGCTGGTCGGCGCGGTGGCTCATGGAAGCCGCGGGACGGATCCGCCTGTCCGCGAACGCATGAGGAAAGCCCCCGCGCGGCATGCGGGGGCTTCTTGCTGATCTGGGGCCGAGTGCGTGTGTCGGGCGGCGGGGCGTCCGGACGGACCGGCCGCTAGGCCGCAGCCGTCCGGGGCGGCCTGGCCGCCCGGCGCGCCGCTAGGCGCGCCCTTGAGTAAGTAAAGAAGATCTAGACGCGTTAGCCGCGCTTGGGCGTTGTTGGGGTGATGCGGTAGCTGAGGCTGGCGGACTCGGCGCTCATGCGCAGCTCCTCCACGAGCAACGCGCGGCCGTTCTGGTCCTCGGTCACGCGGTGCGTGATCAGGATCGTGTCGGCCATGCCGAGGGCGGCTTGCTCGTCCGGGCGCGCGGATCGGGCCGTCACGTTCTCCCAGAAGGAGAGCGTGTGTCCGGCGGCGGTGAGCATGGCGTACAGCTCTTCGGGGTGGGCGTCGGGACGTTCCGCAAGGGCGGGTACCTCGTCGGCGATGTCGAACGGGATCACGCTGAGGGCGGCGGCCCGGACTCCGGTGTCTTCATCGATGATCAGCCGTTCCGCCGTGAGAGTGTGGATGGCGCCTCGGCCGATGAGACGGGCGATGATGCCGCGTGCGTGGCCGCGCGTGACGGTGACTGTCTCGGCCTTGGCGAACCCTGGATGGCCGAGCTCCAGCCGCTTGCCCTTGCGGATCAACGTCCGCTTGATCGCGTGGGTCTGCTCGGGCTCCTGGCGGACGTAGGTCCCTTTGCCCTGCTGGCTGACCGCAAGTCCCATCCGGCGTAGCTCGGCAACTGCCTGGCGCACCGTGTTGCGAGAGACGGCGTATCGCTCCAGCAACTCCGTTTCGGACGGCAGTTGGCTGCCTGGGGGATAGTCGCCCTCTTCGCCCTCTGCGATGGCGTCGGCCAGGATCCGCGCGAGCTGGCGGTAGCGGGGTTCGCTGTGCAACTGCTGGGCGTCGGTGCTGTGGCTGCGTCCCGGCATGGTGCGTGCTCCTCGGGGTCTGGCCCGGCTGGGCTTCGGCTCGGTTATGGAGGTGGGGACGTGCACTCATCAGAATAAGTGCTTGCCCTATGCGGTCAAGATGCCTCATGCTCACTCATTGGTACGAGTAATAACCGGATGAGCTGATGGAGGATGGCCGTGTTCCAAAACCTCACTCCCGCTGACCGTGTGGCGGATGTGCATCGCTGGGGCGGTCCCGTTACGGCCGCTCAGCGTGCAGTCGCGACTGCTCTGCTCGTGGACATGCTCAAAGCCGCTGAGCGACATGGTGTGACCCTCGCCGACTTCGATGCGGTGGTGGATCTGCCGGGCGGCTGCCTTGACGTGGTGCTTTCGAAGCTCGGTCGCTGACGCGTGGCGGGGCCGGTGAACGAATCCCGGCCCCTCGTCAGCTCCATACCGGTGTGCTCATGAGATCTAGGAGAGAGGTGAACTCTGTTGCAAACCATCCCTGTGGACGTGGCGCGTCTCGGTGCACTGATGTGCGTTGTTCCGCCTGAGCCTCGGGTGAATCGAGAGACAGGAGAGATCCGCACGGATCGGGAGGGACGGCGGCTGTACGTGGTCGGCGTCTCGGTCCGTCAGCCGGAATCCCGGCGGGCGGATGTCATTGAGGTCGTCGTGCCGGGCGAGGCTCCGGCCGTCGCGGAAGGTATGCGGGTCTTGATTCAGGACCTGGTCGCGGTGGCCTGGGAGATCGACGGTCGGCGCGGCACCAGTTACCGCGCTGTGGCCATCACCCCTGCGGAGAGCGGGGGGAAGGCGGCGCCGGTCGCGGGCCGGGCCAAGTCTGGCGGTGACGGGTGATGCCTGATCCGTCCGAGCTTCGACTGGCCGCCGTGGACTGGACAGACCTGCGGCGGCACGTGCGGGAGCTGGCCAACCAGATGGACCGGGCCGACTTCGACCAGATGGACGCGGGTGCTCGTGAGCGGCTGGCGCGGGTCGCGCTGGCGGTCGCGAATCTCGCTCAGACCATGATCGCGCGCTCTGGAAGTGGGGGGTACAAGTGGTGGACTCGTCCGACGTCGTAGTGAAGCGCCTGATGCAGAATCTCCGCCTGCTGAGCGGTTGTGATGACCTGCTGACGGCCATGGAAGGCGGCTCGCTGGTCGCCGAGATCATGGCACTCACGGCGCGCACTGCCCAGCAGGCCGCCAACGATGCGCGAACCATGCTCCTGACGCTCCGTCAGGACGCCAGTGGTGACCGGGGAGGTGATCACTGATGCCGTGGGAGCTGACGGTCTGGCTGCTCCTCCTGCTGGCCTTCGTGACACAGGCGCGCTGGGAACATCGGCTGCCCTCGATGCCTCGTGGGCTGCGCCGGTTGGGAGCGCTGCCGTGGCGGTGGTACCTGGGTGGCTTCCCTGCTGCGTGGTTCAGGATGCGGTTCACCTGGCGCCGGTTCACCAGGAACGCGGACCTGGCGGTGCAGCGTCAGCCGCCGCGTGCTCTGGTCGGTCGCGAACTGATCGTGATGGGTCGGGCAGTGCGGATGATCCCGCCCCGGCTGGGGCTGCCGCGTCCTACACGAGACGGCCTGGTCGTGCGGGTGCAACTGCATCCCGGACAGACACCGATTCCGTACATCGAAGCGGCACCAGCCATGGCGCACGCCTGGCGGATGCATGCCGTTCGCGTGGTCTCGTTTCGGCGGGGTGAGGTGACGATCACTGCCACCTGGCGAGACCCCCTGACCGATGAGGGCACCGAGCCGAAGCGCTACCCGGGGCGGATACTTGCCGCACAGGTGGGCCGTACAGAGCTGGGCATGGGCTGGACTCTCGACATGCGGCAGGTGCCGCACTGGCTGGTGGTCGGCGCGACCCAATCCGGGAAAAGCACCCTGCTTGCGTCCCTGGTGGCCGAACTCGCACCGCAGCCGGTAGCGCTCGTCGGGATCGACTGCAAAGGCGGCATGGAGCTGTCGCTGTTCGAGCGTCGGCTGTCCGCGCTGGCCTGTAGCCGGACAGAGGCGCTGGCGCTCCTGGTGGCGCTCCTCGATGAGGCGCAAGACCGCATGGCCGTCTGCCGTAGGGCTGGTGCCCGGTCCATCTGGGAACTGCCTGAGCACGTGCGGCCGGTGCCAGTCGTGCTCCTGGTTGATGAGCTGGCTGAGCTGTACCTGGTCGATGGTTCGCGGGTCAGTCGGCAAGAGGCGGCCGAGTGCTCAACGGCTCTCCTCCGGCTGGGCCAGCTCGGGGCGGCCCTGGGCATCCATCTCGTGGTGGCCGGGCAGCGCATGGGCTCCGAGCTGGGGGCCGGGGTAACTGCTCTGCGCGCTCAGCTCGGCGGCCGTATCTGCCACCGAGTGCATGACCAGCAGACCGCAGAAATGGCCCTGGGTGACCTGGCAGAGGACGCGGTCGTAGCGGCCCAAGTGATCACTGAGGAAGAGCAAGGGGTCGCCATTACGACGGTAGGCGGCACCTGGTCCCGTGTGCGGTCCCGACTGACCACTACCGCCGATGCTCGGGAAATCGCGGCGCGGTATGCCGATCGGACACCGGATATGCCCGCGCTGGTACGGGCCATGGACGCAATGAATAAGGAGGTGGGCGGAAATGACTGAAGCACAGGCAATGCCAATCGCAATCGCCGTTGGTCTGCTCTGCATTCTGATCCTCCGGTCCCGAGAAGTCGTCTGGTGGGTCGGCGCGCTTTTCTTCCTCTGGGGATTCACCATGGCAAGCACCACTCCGGGGCTGACCATCACGGACTTCTTGCAGTGGGCGGTCTACCAGAAATAACTGTCCCAGGGAGGGAGCAAGATGCCTCACCTGTATGTGAGGTGCCGTGCCTGCGGTCGGCGGCGCCAACGCACTCGGGGCGGCCGTCTGAGGCGGTGTCGCTGCTGTCGGCGTCGTCCGCCCGGGGGCTGACGCCTGATAGCTGACCGTGACGGCCGGCGCGAACCCAGCGTGACAATCCCCAGCTCAAACCCTAGAGGAGCAATGCCCGTGTACCTGACCACTGACCGTCTCTCCGCCATGGCGGCGGACTACCGACGAGAAAGGGCACCGCCGCATGACGTCCCCTTGGGACACCCCTCGTGCCCGGCGCTCCGCACTCGAAATCGCGGAGCGCCTGCGCACGCTCTCAGAGACTGAACGCGACATGATTCGACTGGTCGGCACCCCCGGTTTTCGGCGGTGGCTCGATCAAATCCACAACATCGGCGGCTGCGCTGACCCCATCTACCTAGCTGGGCAGACGACAACCCGCAACGCTGTCACAGGTGCCGTAATGCGCGTCTACACCACCGCTGATGAACCGGGCGGGGTGTTGGCCCTGCGGTGCGGGAATCGGCGTGAGTCACGCTGCGCGCCATGCTCGCGTATTCACGCTGGCGACACATTTCATTTGGTGCGGGCCGGGCTCGTGGGCGGCAAGGAAGTCCCTTCGACGGTTTCCGGGCATCCTCGACTGTTCGTCACTCTGACAGCGCCTGGATTCGGTGCCGTACACAGAACCACAGACTCAAGGGACCGAAAGTGCCGTGCTCGACGCGACGGCGGGGAATGCCCGCATGGAAGGCCGGTCGGCTGTAATCAGGTTCATTCCGAAGCTGACCCAAGAGTCGGACAGCCGATATGTAGTCGGTGTTACGACTACGCGGCCCATGTGCTCTGGCATGCAAAGGCAGGGGCGCTCTGGAATCGGACCACGATACTGATCCGGCGTCACCTTGCAGCGGCTATGGGAATTACACAAAGAACACTCAATTCCCATCTTCGCGTCTCGTTTGCCAAGGTGGCCGAATACCAGAAGCGTGGAGCTATCCACCTGCATGCCGTGGTGCGTGTCGATGGCCCTTCCGGGCCCGAGGACCCTCCGCCTGCTGCGGTCACGGCGGAGATTCTTGAGTCGGTCGTCCGGAGCGCTGTAGAGGCGGCAGAGACCCGTACGCCATACGCCCCGGGCCTGGGGGAGCACGTCATCCGTTGGGGCGCTGAGATCGACGTACACGCGATCCACAGTGCGCATTCGGAGGTTGACGGCATGCCGGTGACCGATGAGGCCGTTGCGGCGTACATCGCGAAATACGTGTCCAAGAGCGTTGGGGAAGTGGGAGGCACTGACCGGCGCATCACGTCCGCAGATGAGATCGGTCGGCTGCGGGTCAGCCCCCATGTGCGCGCCCTCATGGGCACCTGCTGGCGCCTGGGCGGCGTAGTCGAGCTGGCCCCGCTGCGCCTGCGTCTGTGGGCTCATGCACTCGGCTACCGGGGCCACGTGCTCACCAAGTCGCGGCGCTACTCCACTACCTATGAGCAACTGCGCGCCGTCCGTGCTGAATACCGAAAGACGAAAGCGGCTGGCGGCTCAGTTACGACTGATGTGCCTACGGAAATTGAGTCCGCGTGGAGATACGTGCGGTCGGGACATACACCCGCTGAGGCAGAGATAGCAGCGGGTGTTTCGCAAGACCTTTCCCGCAACCGTGACGTAGGCCGCTCTGAGCTAAGTAGTGAAGAGGGAAGGCGGGGTTATGACTGAGCGGCACGGCAGGCTCAATCGCAATGATCCTGCCGTGCGCGCTTGGGTGGCTCGCCATTTGGCGCGTGCTCCGGATCTAACTAACGAGGAGCGGGCACATCTGCGGTCGCTTCTGCGGGGGTTTGGTCAGCGGGGCGACTCCCCTGCTCCCGCCAGATAGGAATTACGGTATCCGGGTCGAATTTCCCTCGACCTTTTGGCCCTTTGAGAAGCTGTATGTGTTTCATGTAGCGCTTGATTATCGCGCGCTTCTCAACGTTGTTCCCTGACCTCCATAGCATGAGGTCGCTCTCTACTGCTTGGGGGTCAGGGGCGGAACCTAGGTCTTCGAGTTTCTCGATAAGCTCTCGAATCTTCCTCGATATCACTCCGATGTGTTCGTAGTAATCCTCATTTGACCACCCAACGTCAGAGAGTTCTCCGCGCTCCCACTTTCCTTTAAGTTGCTCCTTCTCCTCGATCGCTGCACTTTTCTGCGCCTCTAGTTGGGCGCGCTGCTCGATGCTCTCCTCATCTTCTTCCTCGCTCTCGTTGAGCGAGACCCCTAGCTTCTCTACTAGAAATTCTTCCATGAGTATGTTTATGAGATCGTCAAGCGGTTCCATCTTTCGCGAGGTTGAGCCGCATGCGCCGTTCCGGCCGCGCGACGGACAACGGTACACGTGGTATTTCACCTGTCCATTCCAGCGGCCCTCCATGGGCTTCTTGCATTTGTAGCAGCGCACGATCCCTGTCAGGAGGTACTTTCCGTACTCATGCCCTCCGACGGGTGTGGTGTCTACTCCATTCTGCTCTTGGCGCGCTTTGAGGATGCCCTGGGCTTTGAACCATGTTTGTGGGGACACGATTTCATCCCAGGTTCCCATTACGGGATTCCCGTTCTCGTCGGTGAGCAGTTTGGACATTCCGTCGTGCTGCTTCGATGGTTCGAGTCGATGGCGTCCGCTGTAGAGAACCATTCCCGCGTATCGAGGATTCGAGAGAATGAGTTTGACTGTGGCCGTGGTCCAATCGCCTCCGCCCGGAGAGGGGATTCCTGAAAGGGTCAGTCCTCGTGTGATGGACGACGGAGTGCCGTTCTTCTCCACTAGCTCATGGAAGATGCGCCTTACGACTTCTGCCTCTTCCTCGATCTTCGTACCTGCGTCCTCCCCTTTGCGCACCCATCCGTAACCGAGGCGGCCTATAGGAATTCCTACCTCGGCTGCCGCTAATGTGTCTCGGGCAACGCGTCGGGCGGTGTCCTGAGACTGCTTCAACAGCATGACGCACATGACGCGCGCCATATTGCAGTCGGATTCCCTGACTAGATTAAGCTCGCTGGTTGCTCCGATTGCGGGTCGTTTCACTTCGTTGACGACGTTCGCGAGGTCTTCGAGATCCCTCGGTTGCCTAACTAGGCGATCCAAGTCATAGAAGATGATTCCGTCAATTACGCCATTGAGTAGGTCTTTCAGCATTCGCTGGAAGTCTTTGCGAAGAACCACCCAATCCACCCCACCGTCAGGACGAGTGATCCTCTTCTTCTTGTAGGCGCTGGTGTCGTCGTCTATGTAGAGATCGGCGAACGGGCCCCACCCGAGTGCCTGGCGCTTGGCCTCGATGTCCTCGGTCTGCCGTTCGATCGCACTCTTTCGCCCACTAGCCTCCTTCCTGGCCCTTCGGTCTTCGTTAATGTCGTGCATGGACAGGCGTAGGTATCCGCCCGGTCGCTGTGGTACGTACTGCGCATAGCCAGCAGAGAGGTCCAGGGTGGTCGTGCGGCCTCGCTCGCGTAGCTGCGTGATCATCGGGTCGTCGATGCCGGATACGGCGGACAGGTCAAGCGTGTTGGCCGTGAAGGGAGTAGGGGACATGGCGACGCCTCCTAGTGGCGGGGGTTCGGCAGAAATGCCCGGGGTGGGGTACTACCCTGATCCGTCCATCCCTGGCTACATCCGTTACTGGAACGGCGCCGCCTGGGTGCCCGGCACCAGCCGTCCCGCCCCGGCCGAGGGCGAGGCCATGCCCGCGCCGCCGCCCGGGGTCACCCACACCCAGGTGATCAGCCCGCCGCCGGACGAGACGGGCCCGATGTTCCTGGACGAGGATCCGGCGCCGCGGGCCGCGGAGGAGACCGGCAGCGCGCTGCCCGAGCTGCGCCGGAGCGCCGAGATGGACGTCCGGGGCGCGGGCGGGCCGCCCGGGGCGGCGGCCGGTGGCATGGGGGCCCAGCCGGTGCCGCCCGGCGGGGTCCCGGCGTCCGTGGACTGGAACGATCCCCAGCGGCTGCACGGCGCCCGCCCCGACGCCGGGTCGGCCTGGCACGCGGACGCCGCCCAGCAGGGCGGGTTCGGCGGTGAGCAGGACCGCCGGGTCTCCTGGGGCGCGGCGCCGGACGCCCCCGGCGACGCCCAGCCCGGTGGCGGGCAGTCTGGTGGCGCCCAGCCCGGTGGTGGGCAGGCCGGTGGCGGGCAGCGGGCCGGGGTGCCCGACCCGCGGCGCGCGGGTCCGGGCGAGGACGCCGGGCGCGACGACGGCACGCTGACCATGCGCGCGGGCGGGAGCGGGCGCACGGCCGACCGCTCGACCCAGGCCCTGCCGCCCGTCCGCCGGGCCCCGGAGCTGCCCCCGGCGGACGAGGGCGAGACGCCCGCTCCGGCGGGTGAGGGGACGATGACGTTCCGCGCGGTGGGGCGCGGCGGCGGAGCGCCACCCACGACCGGTCAGGGGCAGGACCAGAGTCAGGGGCAGGGCCGGGGGCAGATTCAGGGCCACGGCCAGGGACAGGACCAAGGCCAGGGCCGGGGGCAGGACCAAGGTCGGGGTCAGACCGCCGGGCGGGATGACGGGACGATGGCGATCCGGGCCATCGGCCGCGGCGGCGCACGCAAGGGCGCCGAAGCGGCACCCCCGGCCCAGCCCCAGCCCTCACACCAGCCCCAGCAGCCTCCGCAGACACACCAGCCCCATCAGCCCCCGCAGCCGCACCAACCCCAGCAGCCCTTCGGCGGTATCCCCGCCCAGGGCGGCGGCCCGGCCTGGCAGCCGCAGGGGCAGTTCGCCCAGCGGCCCGGCCCGCCACAGAGCCCGCCGCAGGCCGCCCCGCACACTCCCCAGGCGGCCCCGCACGGCGCGGGTCCGGGCGCGCCCGAGGGCGTCATCCCCTGGAAGCCGCCCGTCGACAACCCCTTCCTGCGGGCCGCCCAGGCCGAGGGTCGGCCCGCCTCGCTCGGCCGTCGCCTCGCCGCCCGGCTGATCGACTCGGTCGTGCTGCTCGGCGTCGTCGGAGCGGTCGCGTTCCCGCTGTGGAGCAAGGCGAGCGACCACATCGACGAGAAGGTCGAGGCGGCCAAGCAAAGCGGCGAGACCGTCACGGTCTACTTCCTGGACGGCACCACCAGTGGCTATCTGGGCATCGTCCTCGGTCTGCTGCTCGTCCTCGGCGTCGTCCTGGAGGCGCTGCCGACCGCCAAGTGGGGCCGCACCCTCGGCAAGCGGCTGTGCGGGGTGCGGGTGCTGGACATCGAGGAGCACGACACCCCGTCCTTCGGCGCCGCGCTGCGCCGCTGGCTGGTCTACTCGGTGCTGGGGGTGCTCGTCATCGGCGTGCTGAACGTGTTGTGGTGCCTGTTCGACCGCCCGTGGCGGCAGTGCTGGCACGACAAGGCGGCCCGCACCTTCGTCGCGACGGCCGACTGAGCACTCGGCCGACCGAGCGTCGGCCGACTGAGCCGCCCTTCGCCGAACCGAACATCCGCCCCGGCTGCGGCGGATGGACGATCCCGGTCGCCCGAACGGGGCGCGCCGGATGCGGCAGTCCCGGCTCCGGGGTCGACTCGGGCCATGAGCACCGACCAGCCGCCGCCCGGGCCGGACGAGCCCCGGGACCGGGACAGCAGCGACCCGTTCGCGAAACGACCGCGGGCGAACGGCTCCCCGTACGGGGACTTCGGGGATCACGCCGCGGGGCCCGAGCCGTACGCCGGGATGCCCCCGCTCGCGCACCTCGGTCGCCGTCTGATCGCCCGGATCATCGACGCGCTGCTGGTCGGCGTCCCGTTCGCGCTCGTCGTGACCGCGCTCGCCGGGGGCTATGACCCGGTCGCGGGCAACGCGCGTTCGACCACCGTCACGCTGGTCTACGTCCTGGTCTACTTCCTCTACGAGGGGCTGATGCTGACCCGGGACGGCCAGACCGTCGGCAAGAAGGCGATGAGGATCCGGGTCGCCATGCTGGAGAACGGCCTGCCGCCGGTCGGCCAGGCGGGCTGGCTGCGCGCCGGGGTGTACGCCCTGCCCGAGATCGTGCCCTGCTGCGGCTTCCTCTTCTGGCTGATCAATGTGTTGTGGTGCACCTGGGACCGGCCCTACCGGCAGTGCCTGCACGACAAGGCGGCCAAGACCCTGGTGGTCTCGGCCGTGCGCTAAGCGCTCCGCTGGAAGTGCCCTGACCTGCCGTCGATCGTCCGCGGCGCCGTCGTGGCCGGTCCCACGCGGCGGAGCCGCATATCGACACAGCCCCGCGCCCCTCTGGGGCGCCACCGAACCGCAGCCGACTTCCGTCGATCCGTCAGAAGGACCCTATCCCCCGAGGAGCCACCCGGAGACCCCGGAGGAGCCACCCTGACCTTCCGGCCCACCGGGGCCGCTGATGTAATCGGGGCATGGCCCCCGACCCGCTGCCCTCGCCCCCGCCTGTGATCCCCCCAGGGATGCCCCCGCTGGCCACCCCTGGTCAGCGCTTCGCCGCCCGGCTCATCGACATCGTCATCCTCGGCGCGATCTGGACGGTGGCGCTCACGGCGACCGGCGCGCTCCAGTACACGATGGACCACCCGGGCGAGCAGGACATGGGCAAGGTGACCCTCGCGCTCATCATCACGATGGCGCTCTACTTCGGCTACGAGGGCGTCATGCTGGCCCGCAGCGGACAGACGCTCGGCAAGAAGGCGCTGCGCATCCGGGTGGCGATGCTGTCCGACGGGAATGTGCCGGCCGGTCAGGGCTGGGTCCGCGCGGCGGTCTACGTCCTGCCGGGGATGCTCATCCCGCTGCTGGTCGGCACGGTCTTCTGGCTGGTCAACTCGGCCTCACTGCTGTGGGACAAGCCGTTCCAGCGCTGTCTGCACGACAAGGCCGCGCGGACCGTCGTGGTGTCAGCCGTGCAGTGAGGTTGTGGCGTCAGCCGTGGGGTGAGCCTGTGGTGTCAGCCGTGCGGTGAGGCTGTGGTGTCAGCCGTGGGGTGAGCCTGTGGTGTCAGCCGTGCGGTGAGGCTGTGGTGTCAGCCGTGGGGTGAGCCTGTGGTGTCAGCCGTGCGGTGAGGCTGTGGTGTCAGCCGTGGGGTGAGCCTGTGGTGTCAGCCGTGCGGTGAGCCTGTGGCGTCAGCCGCGCAGTGAGTCGGCGTGCGCCCGGGCGTGCGCCCGCGCCGGGTCGGCCGGTCCGGACCCCGCCACGGGGCGGCTGGCGCGGAGGGTACGGCCGGTGCGGGAGATCCGGGCCACCGGCACGGTGACGGCGACGAGGAGCCCGAGAACCAGCCCGACCACGGTCACCACCGCCACCCCGAGCCCCGATTCGGTCTGGGAGAGCAGCAGCATGGCGAAGGTCGAGAGAACGACGGTGGCCGAACCATAGACAAGCTGTGCAGGAGTCGGACGCGGCATGGCGGGATCCGTCCTCAAGGGCGATATGCAGGGGGCATGAGTCAGGCTGAAGTGCACCGTCAGTCCTGACTCTACGGTCCTGCATGCCCGAGGGGGAACGGAAGTAAGCGTGACCTCACCCACGGCGCCGTTGCACAGGGGGCGCACGGAATCATCGGGTGTGCCAACCGGCGTGCACGGCGCGCCCGTTGCCGTCCGTTAAACGGAACGTCGGGATCGCAGAACGTACTTGTCTCATCAGTCCAAGTCAAGGTCTGTCTTTTCTCCTGCCACTCCGGTCAAATGTCCGGCACTGGTGTGGAAAGGGGAGGACTGAGCGAGTGAACAGCCAACGGAGGACGGCCAGATCGGCCGCCATAGCCACGGTGGTGGCCGCGCTCGGAGCGGCGGCACTCTCGACCGGCATGGCCCAGGCGGACGCACCGTCTACGCGTGTCGAGCGCCATGATCCGGCGCCCGCGAAGACGGATGTCCAGCACGACCTCGAAGGTCCGTACAGCAAGCAACAGGAATCCCAGCGCCAGGAGGCGCTGCGCCAGGTCATCTCCGGCGACACCAAGGCGACCACGCGCGGGGCGTCCAAGGTCGTGAAGCTCGGCAAGGGCAAGTACGTCGAACTGGCCCGGGAGAAGACCGACAAGATCTTCACCATCCTGGTCGAGTTCGGCGACAAGGTGGACGACACCACCATGTACGACCCGGACGGGGACGGCCCCAAGCCGCCGGTGAAGAAGTACGGCGGCGACCCCGGCCCGGCGCACAACACCATCGCCCAGCCGGACCGCGCCGACGACAACAGCACGGCCTGGCAGAAGGACTACAACCGCGAGCACTTCCAGGACCTCTACTTCTCCAAGGACAAGAAGAAGCAGTCCCTGAAGAAGTACTACGAGAAGCAGTCCTCGGGCCGCTACTCGGTGGACGGCGAGGTCTCCGACTGGGTCAAGGTCGACTGGAACGAGGCCCGCTACGGCTCCAACTACTGCGGCGACACCAACTGCGCCAACGCCTGGGACCTGATCCGCGACGGCGTCAACCAGTGGGCCAAGGACCAGAAGGCGGCCGGTCGCACCGACGCGCAGATCAAGGCGGACCTGGCCCAGTACGACCAGTGGGACCGCTACGACTACGACGCCGACGGCAACTTCAACGAGCCCGACGGCTACATCGACCACTTCCAGATCGTCCACGCCGGCGAGGACGAGTCCGCGGGCGGCGGCGTCCAGGGCGAGAACGCGATCTGGGCGCACCGCTGGTACGCGTACGGCACCGACGCGGGCAAGACCGGCCCGGGCGACAACAAGTCGGGCGGTACGCAGATCGGCGACACCGGCATCTGGGTCGGCGACTACACGATGCAGCCGGAGAACGGCGGCCTCGGCGTCTTCGCCCATGAGTACGGCCATGACCTGGGCCTGCCGGACGAGTACGACACCACCGGCAAGGGGGAGTCGTCCGTCGCCTACTGGTCGCTGATGTCCGCGGGATCCTGGCTCGGCACCGGTAAGGACGCCATCGGCGATCTGCCCGGCGACATGAACGCCTGGGACAAGCTCCAGCTGGGCTGGCTGAACTACGCCTCGGCCAAGGCCGGTAAGAAGTCCACCCACACCCTCGGGGTGGCCGAGTACAACACCAAGAACAAGCAGGCGCTGGTGGTCGAGCTGCCCGCCAAGGCCGTCACCACCGACGTGGTCGCCCCCGCCGAGGGCTCCAGGCAGTGGTGGAGCGGGATGGGTGACGACCTCAAGAACACCCTCACCCGGTCCGTGGACCTCACCGGCAAGTCCAAGGCCAGCCTGGACCTCCAGGGCTGGTGGGACATCGAGGAGAACTACGACTACCTCTACGCCGAGGTCTCCACGGACGGCGGCGCCAACTGGACGCCCATCGACGGCACCGCGGACGGCAAGGCCATCCCGCGCGACGCCGGTGACAAGCCCGCGCTGACCGGCACCTCGGGCGCGTACAAGAAGCTCTCCTTCCCGCTGGACGCCTACGCGGGCAAGAAGATCGACCTGCGCTTCCGCTATCAGACCGACGGCGGTGTGGCGCAGAAGGGCTTCGCGGCCGACGCGATCACCCTGACCGCGGACGGCGCCCCGGTCTTCAGCGACGGCGCCGAGGGCGACGACAACGGCTGGACCGCCAACGGCTTCTCGCGCATCGGCGGCTCCTTCACCAAGGACTACCCGCAGTACTACCTCGCCGAGAACCGTCAGTACGTGTCGTACGACACCACCCTCAAGACCGGTCCGTACAACTTCGGCTGGCCCTCCAGCCGGCCCAACTGGGTCGAGCACTTCCCGTACCAGAACGGGCTGCTGATCTGGCAGTGGGACACCTCGCAGCCGGACAACAACGTCGGCGTCCACCCGGGCAGCGGTCTGATCCTGCCGATCGACGCGCACCCCGCCGCCGAGAAGTGGGCCGACGGCACGCTGATGCGCAACCGGATCCAGGCGTACGACTCGCCCTTCAGCCGGCTCCCCTCGGACGGCTTCACGCTGCACAAGGACGGCAAGGCCGCCAAGGTGAAGCCGAAGCCGGGCATCCCGGTCTTCGATGACCGTAAGGGGACGTACTGGGACGAGAACAACCCGACCGGCAGTGTCAAGGTTGCTGACACCAACACCCGGATCAAGATCCTCAAGGAGCTCCCGGGCGGCTCGACGATGACCGTCCAGGTCGGACCGTCCGCCTCCTAGATCCACACCAGTCTGCGTTTTCGCAGGTCAGAGCGGTAGCGGCCGTCGCCCCCTAGCGGGCGGCGGCCGTTCGCGTTTAGATGCCCCTTAGACCTGCTTGTTGACACGACGTCTCACGGGGGACATGACCCGCAATGGCCGACGGAGGATTCACCAAGCTGCCGGGCGGCAGTGTGGTGGTCGCACTGACGCTGCCGCGCCCGCTGGGCGAGGGCGGCGTGCGCGTACTGGTACACGCCGCGAACCGCCAGCGAGCCCTGACCAGGCTCCGCAATCTCGGGCTGCGCGCTGTTTATTTGCGCGGCAATACCGCGCCGCCGACGCCCGACGAGGTGACGGCGGTGCTCCACCATCCCGACGGGGTGGTCTGGCGCACCGCGCCGGACCGCGGAGGGGAGCTCTGGCATCCCATGGCCGCCCTCCTCAGACCCCCGGCCCCGGCCTCGTAGGGGCTGTCCGGCGGCTCGTGACGCCTGCGGCGGGCTGCTCCCCTCCCCGCCCCTTCCCGAATCTGGGGCTCCACCCCAGACCCCGCTCCTCAAGCGCCGGAGGGGCTGGGAGGTGGGGCTTCGCCCCAGACCCCGCTCCTCAAGCGCCGGAGAGGCTGGGAGGTGGGGTTCCGTCTCAGATCCCGCTCATCGAGTGCCGGCGGGGCTGGCGGGCGGGGTTCCGCCCCGGGCCTCGCTCCTCGAGCTCCCCCAGCTACCGCTGGGAGGTGCCCCCTGGAGGGGCTGGAAGGCGGGGCTCCGCCCCCGGCCTCCGGGGTCCAGGGGCGAAGCCCCTGGTACGGGAAGGGGCGGGGAGGGGAAGCAGCCCGCCGCAGGCGTACGCGTACCGTCGGACACCGTAGCGCCGGGGCCCGGGAGGGCGGCTGGTCGAGCCCGGCCGGTCGAGCCGCCGGGAAGCGGCCGCCGAGCCGCCCGGAAGGCAGCTGGGGGGCGCTCTGAGCGCCCCCGGCGGCTCAGACGACCGGCTTGCCGGTGAGCTCGACCCCGGCCGCCCGCAGCTCCTCCAGGGCCCGCTCGGTCGTGCCCGGGGAGACGCCCGCGGTCAGGTCCAGCAGGACGTGCGCCGCGAACCCCTCGCGGCGCGCGTCCAGCGCCGTGGCCCGTACACAGTGGTCGGTGGCGATGCCCACCACGTCCACCTCGGTCACCTCCCGCTCGCGCAGCCACTGCGCGAGCGGGGTGCCGTGCTCGTCGGCGCCCTCGAAGCCGCTGTACGCCCCCGTGTACGCACCCTTGTCGAAGACCGCGTCGATCGCGCCGGAGGCGACGGCGGGCGCGAAGTTCGGATGGAACCCGACGCCCTCGGTGCCCGCGACGCAGTGCACCGGCCAGCTGTGCTCGTAGTCCGGGTTGTCCGAGAAGTGATCGCCCGGATCGATGTGGTGATCGCGGGTGGCGACGACGTGCCGGTAACCGGGCGTAGCCTCCCCGATCAGATCGGTGATCGCGGCGGCGACGTCCGCGCCCCCCGTCACCGCGAGGCTTCCGCCCTCGCAGAAGTCGTTCTGGACGTCGACGACGATCAGTGCCCGGTGCATGTCACCGAGGGTAGACACTCCGCGTCGATTACGGCAGTGGGCGTGCCCCGCGTTGTGCCCCGCGTTCCCGCTCATGACCCGTCCGCCTTAGGACCGCGCGTACTCGGTGGGCAGGACCGGCTCCCCGCGCGAGAGCTGGGTGGCCGACAGCGGCAGCCCGGCCCGGGCCGCGATGTGCCGGTCCCGCGCCGCGTCCAGCGGCTCGCGGGCCACTATCTCGCCCCCGCGCACCAGCTCCACCAGCAGTTGATGGTTCACCAGCTCCTCGGGGACCTCGCCGGTGCCGATCACCTCGGCCTCGGCCACGCCGTGCTCGTCCACCCGCCGCGCGGCCCATTTGCGGCCGCCCACCGAGGTCTTCGCGCCCATGGACTTCTTGGCCACCGGCAGCAGCGGCGCGTCCGCGTCGTCCGAACCGGCTCGCGCCACCAGCTTGTAGACCATCGAGCTGGTCGGGTGGCCGCTGCCGGTGACCAGCTGGGTGCCGACCCCGTAGGCGTCCACGGGGGCCGCGGCCAGCGAGGCGATCGCGTACTCGTCGAGGTCGCTGGTCACCACGATCTTGGTGTTCTTGGCGCCCAGCTCGTCCAGCTGCTGGCGGACCCGGTGGGCGAGCAGCAGCAGATCGCCGGAGTCGATCCTTACGGCGCCCAGGTCCTTGCCGGCCACCTCCACGGCGGTGCGCACCGCCTCGGCGACGTCATAGGTGTCCACGAGCAGGGTGGTGTCGCTGCCGTGCGCCTGGACCTGCGCCGTGAAGGCGTCCCGCTCGCTGTCGTGCAGCAGGGTGAAGGCGTGGGCGCTGGTGCCCACGGTGGGGATGTTGTAGCGGAATCCGGCCGCGAGGTCGGAGGTGGTGGTGAAGCCGCCGACGTAGGCGGCGCGGGCGGCGGCCACGGCGGCCAGCTCATGGGTGCGGCGGGCGCCCATCTCGATGAGCGGCCGGTCGCCGGCGGCGGTGGACATCCGGGACGCGGCGGCGGCCACCGCCGAGTCGTGGTTGAGGATGGAGAGGATGACCGTCTCCAGCAGCACCGCCTCGGCGAAGGTGCCCTCCACCCGCATGATCGGCGAGCCGGGGAAGTAGACCTCGCCCTCCGGGTAGCCCCAGATGTCGCCGCGGAAGCGGTAGTCGGCGAGCCAGGCGAGCGTGGGCTCGTCCACGATCCGGTGCTGGGCGAGGAAGTCCAGCACGCCGGCGTCGAACCGGAAGTTCTCGACGGCGTCCAGCACCCGCCCGGTGCCCGCCACGACGCCGTAGCGCCGGCCCTCGGGGAGGCGCCTGGTGAAGACCTCGAAGACCGAGCGGCGGTCGGCGGTGCCCGCCCGCAGCGCGGCCTGAAGCATGGTGAGTTCGTACCGGTCGGTGAAGAGTGCGGTCGACGGCACGTCCACCGGCAGTCCCAAGTCCGCAGTGTCCATGGTTGACGATGCTACCTCCCGTACTCGTCAGAGTGACGAGATCTGGGTGCCGGTTTAGGCGACGGCCCGTGCCGGGTGGCAGCATGGGACGTGTGAGTGTCACGCCCGTGGAGATCGAACGTCCCGAATCCCGTGAAGCACCCTCGTCGGTGCCGGAACCCGACGTTCCCTGGGTGACGGTGGTCCACAACGACCCCGTCAATCTCATGAGCTATGTGACCTACGTCTTCCAGAGCTACTTCGGCTACTCCAAGGACAAGGCGCACCGTTTGATGCTCGACGTCCACCACAAAGGCCGCGCGATCGTCTCGAGCGGCACCCGCGAGGAGATGGAGCGCGACGTGCAGGCGATGCACGGCTACGGCCTGTGGGCGACCCTCCAGCAGGAGCGCTGATGTCGGGACGTTTCGAGCCGCTGCCGGGTGGCGGCGCCGCCATCGCCCTGGACGAGGTGGAGATCTCCATTCTGCGCAGCCTGGCCATGCAGCTCGCCGAGCTGATCGGCCCGGGCGACCAGCCCGCCGGGGGCGGTGACCCCCTGGACGCGCTCTTCGCGGACGGCCCCAGCAAGCCGCCGGAGGATCCGGCGCTCGCCCGGCTCTTCCCGGACGCCTACTCCCCGCCGGACCAGGAGCTCGGGCCGCGGGAGGAGAAGGAGGCGCGGGAGGCGTCGGCGGAGTTCCGCCGCTTCACCGAGAACGACCTGCGGGCGCGCAAGCGCGACGACGCCCTGACGGTGGTGCGCGACCTGGACGCGCTGGGCCCCGGCTCCTCGGGCGGGGCCCCGGCGGTGCTGGAGCTGGCGCCGGAGAGGTCCCGGCACTGGCTGGGCGCGCTCAACGACCTGCGGCTGGCCATCGGGACCCGGCTGGAGGTCACCGACGAGGACGACGGCGGCGAGCTGCTGCGGCTGCCGGACTCCGATCCGCGCAAGCCGATGGTCATGGCGTACTTCTGGCTCGGCGGGCTCCAGGAGACCCTGATCGAGACGCTCATGCCGGAATGATTCCCTCCGGCAATTACTGAGTGTTCGTTTAGAGGATGCTCAACTCCGGATAACGATCGCATCACTGCGATCGTTAACTTTGTTGCGCACCATAACTTTTGTCCGCTTCTTCCTGTGGCGTGCGCCACACGCGATGTAGTCGATCAGCGTGGCGGTCGTGGTAAATCTTCACGATCGCAGCCAGCCGCCACAGGGAGAAAGGCGCAGCAATATGACCTCAGCGGCTCCTGAAGAGGGCTATGAGCGCGGCCTTGGCAGTCGCCAGGTCCAGATGATCGCTATCGGCGGCGCCATCGGCGTCGGTCTGTTCATGGGTGCCGGGGCGAACATCGCCAAGGCCGGCCCGAGCATCATCCTGATGTACGCCCTCGCGGGTGTGGTCATCTTCTTCATCATGAGAGCGCTCGGTGAGCTGCTCCTGTACCGCCCGGTCTCCGGGTCCTTCGCGGAGTACGCCCGTGAGTTCATCGGCCCATTCTTCGGCTTCGTCACGGGGTGGACGTACTGGCTGATGTGGGTGGTGACCGGCATGGCCGAGCTCACGGCCGCCGCCATCTACATCAACTACTGGTTCCCCTCGATTCCGCAGTGGGTCAGTGCCCTGGTCTTCCTGGTGGTGCTGTTCGGGGTCAACCTGATCTCGGTGAAGATCTTCGGTGAGGTCGAGTTCTGGTTCTCGATGGTCAAGGTCACCGCGATCATCGGCATGATCGTCATCGGCCTGGGCGTGCTCACGCTTGGCTTCTCCGACGCCGGTGACACCGCGGCCGCCTCCAACCTCTGGTCGCACGGCGGGTTCTTCCCCAACGGCATCGGCGACAGCCTGATGACCCTCCAGGGCGTGATGTTCGCCTACCTCGCCGTCGAGCTGGTCGGCGTCACCGCGGGCGAGTCCGAGGACCCCGAGAAGACCCT
The DNA here is from genome assembly GCF_014712245.1 of Streptomyces sp. 5-10. Lineage (NCBI taxonomy): Bacteria > Bacillati > Actinomycetota > Actinomycetes > Kitasatosporales > Streptomycetaceae > Streptomyces > Streptomyces sp. 5-10. The sequence goes on along the minus strand of NZ_JACVYG010000012.1, from coordinate 31,399 downwards.
GCCCAAGGCGATCAACACCCTGCCCTGGCGCATCATCATCTTCTACGTCGGCGCCCTGGTGGTGCTGCTCGCCGTCGTCAAGTGGACCGAGTTCTCGGCCGGCGAGAGCCCCTTCGTGCACGCCTTCTCCAAGATCGGCATCCCGTTCGCGGCCGGCATCGTCAACTTCGTGGTGCTCACCGCGGCCCTGTCCTCCTGTAACTCCGGGATGTACTCCACCGGCCGGATGCTGCGCGGCCTCGCCGCCAACAGCGAGGCCCCGAAGATCTTCGGCATGCTCAACGCCCGTAAGACCCCGGCCGTCGGCATCACCGTCTCGGTGCTGCTGATGGGCATCGGCGTGGTCCTCAACTACGTGGTCCCGGAGAAGGCGTTCGAGTACGTCACCTCGGTGGCCACGGCCGCGGGCATCTGGGCCTGGGCGATGATCCTGGTCAGCCACATCAAGTACCGGAAGGCCGTGACCTCGGGCCGGCTGCCCGCCTCGTCGTTCCCGGCGCCGGGCGGTGCCGTCTTCAGCTGGGTCGCGCTGATCTTCCTGATCGGCGTGACCGGCCTGATCGCGTACGACAAGGACGCCCGGGTCTGTCTGTACGTGGGCGCCGTCTGGGCCGTGCTGCTGGTGATCGGCTGGTTCCTGCTGAAGTCGCGCGGGGGCGCCCAGCCCGGTACCTCGGTCGAGGCGGAGCCGGAGTACGCGCGCAAGTAATCCGTATCGCCCCTCGGGCGCCGTATCTCAGTAGGCGGGCTCCGGACCAACGTCCGGAGCCCGCCTCCTATTGTGTGTTCATGCTGACCATCACCCAGGCGCTCCACGACAAGATCGTCGCGCACGCCCGTGCCGACCACCCCGACGAGGCGTGCGGCGTGATCGCGGGCCCGGCCGGAAGCGGCCGTCCCGAGCGGTTCATCCCGATGCTGAACGCGGCCCGTTCCCCCACCTTCTACGAGTTCGACTCGGGTGACCTGCTCAAGCTCTACCGCGAGATGGACGACCGGGACGAGGAGCCGGTGGTCATCTACCACTCGCACACCGCCACCGAGGCGTACCCCTCCCGCACCGACATCTCCTACGCCAATGAGCCCGGTGCCCACTACGTCCTGGTTTCCACGGCCGAATGCGGCAACGACGAGGGGCCCTTCCAGTTCCGGTCCTTCCGGATCGTGGACGGCGAGGTCACCGAGGAAGAGGTGGAGATCGTCCCGGGTGGCTGAATCGCCGCGCCGTCTCGCATTGTGGTCGCTACCCGTCCGTATCGAGGGATCACCTACCGGAGCCCGGTTCGGGAATCGATACGATGAGTCCATGGTTTTCGATGACGTGAGCGAGAAGACGCCGGGCATGCTGCTCGTGGCGCGGCTCCACGTCGACCTGTGCCGGCTCGCCAGCGCGATGTGTCCACGCCGCGCCGTGGCCGCCTGAGCGCGCGCCCGAGACGCCGGACGCCCTTCGACGACGCCCTCCCGGCCGCTCCCGGTCCGGGAGTCCACCCCGCCCTCCGACAGGAGCCCAGACATGGCCATCGAGGTCCGCATCCCGACCATCCTCCGCACCTACACCGACGGCCAGAAGGCGGTCGAGGGCAGCGGGGCCACGCTCGCCGAGCTCTTCGCCGACCTGGAGTCCCGGCACTCCGGGATCCAGGAGCGCCTGGTCGACGGCGGCGAGCTGCGCCGCTTCGTCAACGTCTATCTGAACGACGAGGACGTCCGCTTCCTCGACGGCATCTCCACCAAGGTCTCGGACGGCGACAATGTGACCATTCTCCCGGCGGTCGCGGGTGGGGCTGCCGGGGCGGAGCCCCGTCCTGCTGGGGTGGTGGCCGGGCGACGGGTGGGCATGGTCTGATGCGGTACGACAGTCCCCTGGCCGCGGTCGGCAATACGCCGCTCGTCGGGCTGCCGCGGCTCTCGCCCTCCTCCGACGTACGGATCTGGGCCAAGCTGGAGGACCGCAACCCCACCGGCTCGGTCAAGGACCGCCCCGCGCTCCATATGATCGAACAGGCCGAGAAGGACGGCCGGTTGACCCCCGGCTGCACCATCCTCGAGCCCACCTCCGGCAACACCGGCATCTCGCTCGCGATGGCGGCCAAGCTCAAGGGCTACCGCATCGTCTGCGTGATGCCGGAGAACACCAGCGAGGAGCGGCGCCAGCTGCTCGCCATGTGGGGCGCGGAGATCATCTCCTCGCCCGCCGCCGGCGGCTCCAACACGGCCGTCCGGGTGGCCAAGGAGCTGGCGGAGCAGCACCCGGACTGGGTGATGCTGTACCAGTACGGAAACCCGGACAACGCCGGTGCCCACTACGCCACCACCGGCCCCGAGATCCTGGCCGACCTGCCCTCCATCACCCACTTCGTCGCCGGTCTGGGCACCACCGGCACCCTGATGGGCGTCGGCCGCTTCCTGCGCGAGAACAAGCCGGACGTCCAGATCGTCGCCGCCGAGCCGCGCTACGACGACGTCGTCTACGGACTCCGCAACCTCGACGAGGGCTTCGTCCCCGAGCTGTACGACGAGTCCGTCCTGACCACCCGCTTCTCCGTCGGCTCCGAGGACGCGGTGTCCCGCACCCGGGAACTCCTCGCCCAGGAGGGCATCTTCGCGGGCGTCTCGACCGGGGCCGCGCTGCACGCCGCCCTCGGTGTCGCCCGTAAGGCGGTCATGGCCGGGCAGAGCGCCGATGTGGTCTTCATCGTCGCCGACGGTGGCTGGAAGTACCTCTCCACCGGCGTCTACACGGCGGCCACCACCGAGGAGGCGATCGAGACGCTGCACGGCCAGCTCTGGGCGTAGGGACCGATCGGCCGGCGGGGGCATGGGGCGCCATCCGGCTCCGTCCTGGTGATTCCGCCCACAACGCGGGCCCGTGGAGGAGCTGCCTGGTCTTTTGCGCCTTACGCTCGTGGGCACCGCATGACCCCCCGCACCCGCCCATGGCCCTCGGCATGGGGACCCCTCAAGGAGGTTCCTGCTTCATGAAGCTCACCGTCGTCGGATGCTCAGGGTCGTTCCCGTCCGCGGAATCGGCCTGCTCGAGCTACCTCCTCGAGGCCGACGGCTTCCGGCTGCTCCTCGACATGGGCAATGGCGCCCTTGGCGAGCTGCAGCGCCACTGCGGTCTTTACGACCTCGACGCCGTGCTGCTGTCCCATCTCCACCCCGATCACTTCATCGACATGTGCGGATACTTCGTCGCGCGCTACTACCGGCACGACGGTGGCCGCGCCGAGGCGATCCCCGTCTACGGCCCCGAGGACACCGAGCGGCGGCTGGTCCAGGCGTACGACGACCTGCCTGACGAGAAGTCGATGCGCGAGGTCTTCGACTTCCGTACGCTCACGCCCGGCAGCTTCGGGATCGGCCCCTTCACCATCCGCGCCGAGCGGGTCTGCCATCCGGTGGAGGCGTACGGCTTCCGGATCGAGTACGGCGGCCGCTCGCTGGTCTACTCGGGCGACACGGGCCCCTGTGAGGCCCTGGTGGACCTGGCCCGGGGCGGCGACCTCTTCCTGTGCGAGGCGGCCTTCACGCACGGCAAGGAGGACATCCCGGGGCTGCACCTCAACGGCCGCCAGGCGGGCGAGCACGCGCTGCGGGCGGGGGTCGGGGCCCTGGTGCTCACCCATGTGCCGCCGTGGACGGACCCCCAGATCAACCAGCGCGACGCCCAGGCGGTCTTCGGCGGCCCGGTGGAGCTGGCCAAGGCGGGCGCGGTCTACGAGGTGTAGGTACGCGGTCCCCGTACGCGCGAAGGCCCCGGAACCGAGCCGGTTCCGGGGCCTTCGCGCGGGGCGCGGGGCGCGGTCTACGCCTTGGTGAGGTCCTCGACCTCTTCCTCGGGCTCACGGCCCGGGGTGGGCAGATCGAACTTGGTGATCGCGAAGCGGAAGACCACGTAGTAGACCACCGCGAAGACCAGCCCCACCGGGATGATCAGCAGTGGTTTGGTGGCATGGCTCCAGTTCAGCGCGTAGTCGATGAAGCCCGCGGAGAAGTTGAAGCCCGCATGCACGCCCAGGGCCCAGGTGATCGCCATCGAGAGGGCGGTCAGCACCGCGTGGATCACATAGAGCAGCGGGGCGATGAACATGAACGAGAACTCGATCGGCTCGGTCACACCCGTGACGAACGAGGTCAGCGCCAGCGAGATCATCATGCCGAGCACGGCCTTGCGGCGCTCGGGGCGGGCGGTGTGCGCCATGGCCAGGGCGGCGGCCGGCAGGCCGAACATCATGATCGGGAAGAAGCCCGACATGAACATGCCCGCGCTCGGGTCGCCGGCCAGGAAGCGGCTGAGGTCGCCGTGCACGGTCTCACCGGCCGCGTTGGTGAAGTCGCCGAGCTGGAACCAGGCCACGGTGTTCACGAACTGGTGCATGCCGATCGGGATCAGGGCGCGGTTGACGGCGCCGAAGAGGGCCGATCCCGCGGAGCCGAGCCCGGTCATCCACTCGCCGAAGTTGCTGATGCCGTCGCCGATGGGCTCCCAGACCAGGCCGAAGAAGACGCCCACCGCGATACCGGTGAAGGCCATGATGATCGGCACCAGCCGGCGGCCGTTGAAGAAGCCGAGCCAGTCCACCAGCCGGGTGCGGTGGAACCGCTGCCACAGCACCGCGGTGAGCAGCCCCATGACGATGCCGCCGAGCACCCCGGGGTCGTTGAACTTGGCTGGTATGTCCTCGCCCTTCTGGATCACCGCGTCGGCGACCGGGAACGCCTCCAGCACCTTGCTGTAGACCAGGAACCCGACCACGGCGGCCAGCGCGGTGGAGCCGTCCGACTTCTTGGCGAACCCGATGGCCACGCCGACGCAGAACAGGAGCGGAAGGGCGCCGGTGAGCGCGCCACCGGCGTTGTTGAACACGGCGGCGACCTTGTCCCAGCCCAGTCCGTCGGCACCGAACACATCGGGCTGTCCGAGCCGGACCATGATCCCGGCTGCGGGCAGGACCGCGATCGGCAGCTGAAGGCTGCGGCCGACCTTCTGGAGTCCCTGGAACAGGCCGGCACCCCGCTTCTGGGCGGGCGCCGCCTTGGCGGTGGCCGTACTCATCGGATTCCTCCTGGTGAGGCGGGCTCTCGGGGGAAGGGGCGGCCCGCTTTATGGTCTAAACCACATGTGGTGTAGACCTGTTGTAACACGGAGGGATCCGATGAAGGAATCTATCGTTCCAAGTGACGTGTAACGTCTTCGCCCGCATAATGGTGTAGACCACTTGCCGCATGGCGAACGGATGACAGGGAGCGAACATGGCCACCAAGGCTGAGAAGATCGTCGAGGGGCTCGGCGGCATCGACAACATCATCGAGGTCGAGGGCTGCATCACCCGCCTCCGTACCGAGGTCAAGGACGCCGCCCTGGTCGACGAGGCCCTCCTGAAGGCCGCGGGCGCCCATGGCGTGGTCAAGATGGGTACCGCCATCCAGGTGGTCATAGGCACCGACGCGGACCCCGTCGCCGCCGAGATCGAAGACCTGATGTGACCTCCTGAGCCCATCGCGCCGTCCCCGGGGCGGGGCCGCGCCGGACGCGGACCGGGGGCCCGCGCGATGCCGATAGGCTCATCCCATGTCTCGTATCGACGGCCGCACCCCCGACCAGCTCCGCCCCGTGACCATCGAGCGCGGTTGGAGCAAGCATGCCGAGGGCTCGGTCCTCGTCTCCTTCGGCGATACGCGGGTCCTGTGCACCGCGAGCGTCACCGAGGGCGTGCCGCGCTGGCGCAAGGGCAGCGGCGAGGGCTGGGTCACCGCGGAGTACGCGATGTTGCCGCGCTCCACCAACACCCGGGGCGACCGCGAGTCCGTCCGCGGCAAGATCGGGGGCCGTACGCATGAGATCTCCCGGCTCATCGGCCGCTCGCTGCGCGCCGTCATCGACTACAAGGCGCTCGGCGAGAACACCATCGTCCTGGACTGCGATGTCCTCCAGGCCGACGGCGGCACCCGCACCGCCGCCATCACCGGCGCCTATGTGGCCCTGGCCGACGCCATCGGCTGGGCCCGGGGGAAGAAGCTGATCAAGGCCACCCGGCAGCCGCTGACCGGCACCGTCTCCGCCGTCAGCGTCGGCATCGTCGGCGGCGTCCCGCTGCTCGACCTCTGCTACGAGGAGGACGTGCGCGCCGAGACCGACATGAACGTGGTCTGTACCGGTGACGGACGCTTCGTCGAGGTGCAGGGCACCGCCGAGGGCGAGCCCTTCGCCCGTGAGGAGCTGAACGGGCTGCTGGACCTCGCCGTGGCGGGCTGTGACGCCCTGTCGGTGATCCAGCGCGCGGCGCTGGCCGAGGAGAACTGACGGCGGCATCGGGCAACCGTCGCGCGGCGCCTGGCGTTTAGTCAGGTACCAGCACCTTTTCATTCGCGGGGAAGGACCCACTCCATGGCGCCGCGCCACCGTCACCGCCGTACCACCGCCGTCACCGCCCTCGCCGCCGTCGCGCTCGCCGTGCCGGTCACCGTGGGCTGCGGCGCGGTGGAGAAGGCCCTGGACTGCGCCCAGCTCGCGGTCGAGATATCCAACGACGTGGACGACCTCCAGGACGCCGTGACCGGCGCCGTCGTCGACCCGCAGCAGGCCGACAAGATCCTGGACTCCCTCGACAAGGACATCGACAAGGTGGCCGACCGCACCGACAACGCGGACGTCGGCAAGGCCGTCGACGACCTCCAGAAGGCCGTGGACAACGTCCAGAAGTCCGTCGACAGCGGCAAGGACCCCGATCTGAGCCCGGTCAAGGACGCCGCGGGCGAGCTGACCAACGTCTGCTCGCCCTGACCGCCCCTCTGCCCCCGATCGGCATGGGCCACGCACCCCCTCGATAATCGAGAGCTATGCAGCAACGCACTGAGGGACACCCTCCGCACCCCCGCCGTCTCATCCTCGCCACCCGCAACGCCTACAAGATCACCGAGCTGCGCTCGATCCTGGGCGAGACCGGCCTCGACGTCGAACTCGTCGGCGCCGACGCCTATCCGGACGTCCCGGACGTCAAGGAGACCGGCGTGACCTTCGCGGAGAACGCCCTCCTCAAGGCCCACGCCCTGGCCCGGGCCACCGGCCACCCTGCCATCGCCGACGACTCCGGGCTCTGCGTGGACGTCCTCGGCGGCGCCCCCGGCATCTTCTCGGCCCGCTGGTCGGGCCGGCACGGCGACGACCGCGCCAACCTCGAACTGCTGCTGGCCCAGCTCGCCGACGTCCCCGACGAACACCGCGGCGCCCACTTCGCGTGCGCCGCCGCCCTCGCCCTCCCCGACGGCACCGAGCGCGTGGTCTCCGGCCGGCTCACCGGCACCCTCCGCCACGAGCCCGTGGGCGGCGGGGGCTTCGGCTACGACCCGATCCTCCAGCCCCACGGCGAGACCCGCACCTGCGCCGAACTGACCCCCGACGAGAAGAACGCCATCAGCCACCGCGGCAAGGCGTTCCGCGCCATCGCCCCGGTCGTCCGCGAACTCCTGGGGTGAGCGGCCCCGGAGAGCGCCGCAGGCCCGGCCCGCGATGAGGCGGGCCGGGCCTGCGCATGCGTGGCGTGCGGCCGGAGGGACTCGAACCCTCACGGGAGTTACCCCACTGGGACCTAAACCCAGCATGACTGCCAATTCCATCACGGCCGCTCGGCACGGTCATGGTATCGCCTGGTGAACGGGGGCCGGGGCCGGAGCCCCGGGTCCGTCACAGCCCCAGGTCTTTGATGATCTTGGCGACGTGGCCGGTGGCCTTCACGTTGTACAGGGCGCGCTCGACCTTGCCCTGCTCGTCCACGATGACGGTGGAGCGGATCACGCCCGTCACCGTCTTGCCGTAGAGCTTCTTCTCGCCGAAGGCGCCGTACGCCTCCAGGGTCTCCTTGGCGGGGTCCGCGAGCAGGGTGACCTTCAGATCCTCCTGCTCGCGGAACTTGGCCAGCTTCTCCGGCTTGTCGGGGGAGATGCCGATGACGTCGTAGCCGTGGCCGGAGAGGAACTCGAGGTTGTCGGTGAAGTCGCACGCCTGCTTGGTGCAGCCGGGGGTGAGGGCGGCGGGGTAGAAGTAGACGATCACCTTGCGGCCGGCGTGGTCGGCGAGCGAGACCTGCTTGCCGTCCGCGTCGGGGAGGGTGAAGGCGGGGGCGGTGTCGCCGGGCTGCAGTCGCTCGCTCATGGTCTGGTGCTCCTCGTGGCATCGGGGGTACACACATCGTGGGTACACACCCGACATTAGCCAGCTTCCCGTCCGGGGGTGCCGTGGGGCGGCGAGGAGAACGAGCTGACAGACTGTCCACTACGAATCATCGAGACTGACGGAGGCAGCGCGGTGTCGGATGCCAGGACCCCTGCGCAGATCGAGGCGGACATCGCCCGCAGGCGGCAGGAGCTCGCCGTGACGCTCGACGAGATCGGGGTGCGGGTGCACCCGAAGACGATCATCGGGGACGCGAAGGCGAAGGCGGCGTCGGCCGTGGACCGGACCGCCGGGCGGGCCTATGTGTCCGTCAACCGAGTGGTGACCGGTGTGCGCGGTCAGCTGGTCTCGGAGGAGGGCTCGCCCCGCATGGAGCGGATCGTGCCGGCCGCGCTGCTCGTGGCCGGGCTGGTCGGCCTGCTCGCGCTCTCGGCCAGGTCCTCCCGGTCCGCCAAGGCGTCACGCTCCTCGTGGCGCGGCAAGCGGCACCGGTGAGGGAAGGGCGGCGGGCTCCGGCCCTGAGGAGTCATCCCGCCCTCCGGCCAGGTACGGTCATGGCGTGAGTGCGAACACGACCCATGACAAGCTGCCCATCCGGATGCTGCACGACCGCGTGCTGGTCCGCACCGACATTCCGGAGGGCGAGCGCCGGTCGTCCGGCGGAATCGTCATCCCCGCCACCGCGGCCGTCGGCCGACGGCTGGCCTGGGCCGAGGTGGTCGCGGTCGGGCAGAACGTACGGACCGTGGAGCCCGGTGACCGGGTGCTCTACGACCCGGAGGACCGGGCCGAGGTCGAGGTCCGCGGGGTCGCGTACGTCCTGATGCGGGAGCGCGATCTGCACGCGGTGGCCGCGGAGCGGCTGGAGGGCGCGCACGACTCCACGGGGCTGTACCTGTAGGACCGCCTGAGGAAGTGCCCCGACCCCCGCCGTCGATCGTCCGCCCGCGGCGCCGTGGTGGCTGGTCGCGCCCGCGCGGCGGAGCCGCACACCGGACGCGGCCCCGCGCCCCTTCGGGGGCCCGCCGGGTCTTGACGCCTGCGGCGCGCCGTTCCCCACCCCGCCCCTTCCCGAAACCGGGACTCCGCCCCAGACCCCAGCCCGGGGCTCCGCCCCAGACCCCGGCCCGGGGCTCCGCCCCAGACCCCGGGTCGGGGCTGCGTCCCTTCCCGCGGTATCGATATGCGGCTCCGCCCCTGGGCCTTGGGGTCCAGGGGCGGAGCCCTTGGTATCGGGAAGGGGCGGGGAGGGGAAAGATCCGCCGTGCCCTTCAGGGGCCTCAGCCGCTCGGCGGCCACTCCGGGCCGCCCGGGTCGCCACCCGGCCCACCCGGGTCGCCGGGGCCGCCCGGGCCGGGCTCGGTCGTCGGGCCGCCGGTGGGGAAGTCCGTCGGCGGGGTGGGGAACGTCGGCTCGTCCGTCGGCAGGGTCGGCGGGGTGTCGGTCGGCGCCGTGGGGACCGAGGTGTCCGGCGACGTGCCGGTCGGGGGAGTGGTGACCACCGGCGGCGGGGAGCTCGGAGGCTGCTGGGTCTCGGAGCCGTCGGGGGCGTCCGCGCCGTCGTCCAGCCGCAGATCGAACTCGGCCGGTTCCTTGCCGTCCAGCGCCCCCGCCGTGTACTGCGCCCAGATCTCGGCGGGGTAGCCGCCGCCGTTGATCCGCTCCAGGCCCGTCGCCCCGTACAGCGACTTCTGTACGCCCGTATTGGAGTCCTGGCCCATCACCGCGACCACGGTCGCCAGATCCGGGGTGTAGCCCGCGAACCAGGCGGCCTTGTCCTCCTCCGCGGTGCCGGTCTTGCCCGCCGCCGGGCGCTCGGCGCCCTGGGCGGCGGTGCCGGTGCCGCCGTCGACCACGCTCTGCAGTATCGAGGTGGTGGCGTCGGCGGCGCTGCGCGGGATGGCCTGGCGGCTCTCCCGCGCCGGGAGCTTGATCCGCGCACCGTCCTTGGTGACCTCCTCGACCAGGCTGTACCGGCCGTGCTCGCCGTGGTTGGCGAGGGTCGCGTACGCCTCGGTCATGTCCAGCACGCTCGCGGTGGCCGGGCCGAGCGCGATCGAGGGGGAGGCGTGCAGATCGGGGGTGCTCTTGGGGATGCCCAGGTCGATGGCGGTCTGCTTGACCTTGGCGGGGCCGACGTCCTCGGCCAGCTGCGCGTACACCGAGTTCACCGAGTTGTCGGTGGCCGTGGTGACGTCGATGTCGCCGTAGTCCACGTCGTCCTCGTTGGCGGGGGCGTAGCCGGTGGGCCCGTCGGAGCCGATGACCTCGCGCTTGTTGTCGCCGTTGTAGAGGGTGTCCGCGGTGATCGTCTGGCCGTCCTGGGTGGTGGCCCCGTAGCGCACCGCCGAGGTGAAGACGAAGGGCTTGAAGGTGGATCCCACCTGGTAGTCACGGCGGGTCGCGTTGTTGACGAACTGCTTGGTGTAGTCGATCCCGCCGTAGAGGGCGACCACCTTCCCGGTCTTGGGGTCGATCGAGGCGCCGCCCGCGCGGACGTAGGCGTCGACCTTGCGGTCCTTGCTGAGCTTGCTCATCAGCCGGTCGCGCACGGCCTCCGTGAAGGCGTCCTGCTTGTCCTTGTCGATCGTGGTGGTGATGCGGTAGCCGCCGCGCGCCAGGGTCTGCTCGTCGATGATCCCGTTGCTGGTGAGGTAGTCCTCGACGGCCTCGACGAGATAGCCGCGCTGGCCGGACATGCCGGAGGGGGCCTTGGCCTCGGAGGGCCCGGGGAAGGTCATCTTCTGCCGCTCGGCCGCGCTCAGCCAGTGCTTCTTCACCATCCCGTCCAGCACGTAGTTCCAGCGGGCCACGGCCCGGCCCTTGTTCTGCGGATGGGCGACGATGTCGTAGGAGCTGGGGGCGTTCAGCAGGGTGGCGAGATACGCGCCCTGGGCGGTGTTGAGCTCGCCGATGTCCTTGCCGTAGTACGCCTGGGCGGCGGCCTGGATGCCGTAGGCGTTGCGCCCGAAGTAGCTGGTGTTGAGGTACCCCTCCAGGATCTTGTCCTTGCTCACCTCGCGGTCCAGCTTGATCGCGATGAAGAACTCCTTGGCCTTGCGGGTGACCGTCTGCTCCTGGTCCAGGTAGTAGTTCTTCACGTACTGCTGGGTGATGGTGGAGCCGGACTGCTTGCCCTTGCCGGTGGCGGTGTTCCAGGCGGCCCGGAGCATCGCCTGGGGGTCGATGGCCGACTCCGCGTAGAAGTCCCGGTCCTCGGCCGCCAGCACCGCGTGCTGGATCCGCTTGGGCACCTGGCTCAGCTGGACGTTCTCCCGGTTGACCGTGCCCTCGCGGGCCAGCGGGGAGCCGTCGGAGTAGAGGAAGACATTGCTCTGGGCGATGGCGGCCTGGTTGGCCGGGGGGATCTCGACGAGCAGATAGCCGGTGACGAGCCCGCCCGCGATCAGCAGGACGATCAGCAGGAAGCCCCCGAAGACCATGCGCCAGGTGGGCAGCAGTCGGCGCCATCCGGTGCGTTGCGGACGCCCCTTTCTGCCCTTGGCCGGTTTGCCCACCGTCAGGCCGTCCGCGCGGTGCGGCGTGTCGTGGTTGCCATCGCCGGTGCCGGGCCGGTCACCCGTTCCGGCCGCGCCACCATCGATCAACTGGGGCTCGTCGCTCATGTCTCCTGAGACTCCTCGGCCGCCGTCGAGGGTTGCGCGGCGGCGGGATCGTGCACGGTCGGGCGATTCGCGTCGTACGCCCGATAAAACACTGTCGCATCATCCGTTCCGGGCCGAGGACGTGGCGCGCACCTGTGACTGGTCTGTGACCGGTGGAATGAATGATTCCGCTCACACCATCCGGTGAATAATGCGTGGCCGTCTCTCCCGTCACCCCACTAGGCTCCGGATTTTGGCGCCGGTCGGGCCGGTCGGTCGGTGCCGGTCGGTCGGGCCGGTCGGTGCCGGTCGGCCGGTCAGTGCGGTCAGGGAGGGAGGCACGGGCGGATGCGGCTGTACGCGGCCGTCGCGGTCAGCGGCTTCAAACGCTACGCGACGTATCGGGTCGCCACGGTGGCCGGGGTCTTCACCAACACCGTTTTCGGCTTCATCCTCGCCTACACCTACACCGCGTTGTGGGACGAGCGGCCCCACCTCGGCGGCTACGACCTCGCCCAGGCGCTGACCTTCGTCTGGCTCGGCCAGGCGCTGCTGGCGGCCGTGGCGCTGATGGGCGGCGGCTTCCAGGAGGAGTTCCAGGAGCGCATCCGCTCCGGTGACATCGCCGTGGACCTCTACCGCCCGGTGGACCTCCAGATGTGGTGGCTGGCCACCGAGCTCGGCCGGGCGCTGTTCCAGCTGCTGGGGCGCGGTGTGGTGCCGATGGCCGTCGGGGCGCTGGCGTTCGAACTCCGGCTGCCCGCCTCGCCCTTGACCTGGCTGTGGTTCCTGCTCGCCGTGGCGCTCGCGGTGTGCGTCGGCTTCGCGGTGCGCTATCTGGTGTCGCTCGCCTCCTTCTGGCTGCTCGACGGGACGGGGCTGTCCCTGCTGAGCGGGCTGCTGTGCCTGTTCTTCTCCGGGATGATCCTGCCGCTCAACGTCTTCCCCGGGCAGCTGGGCGAGATCGCCCGCGCGCTGCCCTGGGCGGCGATGCTCCAGGTGCCCGCGGACGTCTTCCTGGAGGAGCGCCGGGGGCCGGGGCTGCTGGAGGCGTTCGCCTTCCAGGCGGGGTGGACGGTGGTGCTGCTGGCGGCCGGGCGGGCGCTGCAATCGGCGGCGACCCGGAAGGTGGTGGTCCAGGGTGGCTGAGTCCGCCGTGTCCAGCGGGCTGCGGGCCTACGGCCTGATCGTCGGGATGTGGGTGCGCTCCACGATGGCGTACCGCACCTCGTTCCTGATCATGACGTTGGGGAACTTCCTCGCGACCGGCCTTGACTTCGTCGCGATCGCGCTGATGTTCACTCATATCGGGGAACTGGGCGGCTTCACCCTGGACGAGGTCGCCTTCCTCTACGGCACCACCAGCGTCGCCTTCGGCCTCGCCGATCTGGCGCTGGGCACGATGGGCCGACTGGGGCAGCGGGTGCGCGACGGCACGATGGACACCCTGCTGGTGCGGCCGGTGCCGATACTCGCCCAGGTGGCCGCCGACCGCTTCGCGCTGCGGCGACTGGGCCGGATCACCCAGGGGGCGGTGGTGCTCGGCTGGTCGCTGGCCCGGCTGGACATCGACTGGACGGTGGACCGGGCGCTGCTGATGCCGGTGATGCTGCTGAGCGGGGGCGCCATCTTCGGGGCGCTGTTCGTGCTCGGCGGCGCCTTCCAGTTCTGGGCCAAGGACGCCTCCGAGGTGCAGAGCGCCTTCACCTTCGGCGGGACCACGCTGCTGGAGTACCCGCCGACGGTCTTCGGCAAGGAGCTGCTGCGGGGCGTCACCTTCGTCATCCCGCTGGCCTTCGTCAACTGGCTCCCGGCGCTGCACATCCTGGGCCGCCCCGACCCGCTGGGGCTCCCGGACTGGATCGGCTTCGCGGCGCCGCTGGTCGCGGGCGGCTGCTGTGCGGTGGCGGGGCTGGCGTGGCGGGCGGGGCTGCGGGCGTATCAGAGCACGGGGAGCTGAGGGGGATGGTCGTGGGGAATGGCATCGGGGATGCCGTGGCGAAGGGTGTGGGGAGTGCCGTGGCGAGTGGTACGGGGAGTGCCGGGGGCGATCTGATCGAGCTCGACGGCGTCGAGAAGGTGTTCCAGGTGCGGCGCAAGGTCGGGCTGATGCGCCGTGAGCGACGCGAGGTGCGCGCCGTGGACGGCATCAGCTTCCGGGTGCCGCGCGGCGAGATGGTGGGCTACATCGGCCCGAACGGCGCGGGGAAGTCCACCACCATCAAGATGCTGACCGGGATCCTGGTGCCCAGCGGCGGACGGCTCAGAGTCGGCGGAATCGACCCCTCCAGGGAGCGGACGAAACTCGCGCGCCGGATCGGGGTGGTCTTCGGGCAGCGCACCACCCTGTGGTGGGACCTGCCGCTGCGCGACTCGTACGCGCTGGTGCGCCGGATGTACCGGATCCCCGACGACCGCTACCGCCACAACCTGGACCGCTGTGTGGAACTGCTCAACCTCGGCGCGCTGTTGGACGTGCCGGTGCGTCAGCTCTCGCTCGGCCAGCGGATGCGCGGCGATATCGCGGCCGCCCTGCTGCACGACCCCGAGGTGCTCTATCTGGACGAGCCGACCATCGGGCTCGATGTGGTCAGCAAGGCGAAGGTCCGGGAGTTCCTGCGCGATGTGAACGCCGAGCAGGGCACGACGGTGCTGCTCACCACCCACGATCTGACCGATATCGAGCTGCTGTGCAAGCGGGTGATGGTCATCGACCACGGGCGGCTGGTCTACGACGGCGGGCTGGACGGGCTGCACGCGGTGGGGGAGAGCGAGCGCACCCTCGTGGTCGACCTGGAGCGGGAGCTGCCGCCCATCGAGGTCCCCGGCGCCCGGACGGTACGGGTCGAGGGGCCCCGGCAGTGGCTGGCCTTCCCGGCGACCAGCAGCGCGGCGCCGATCGTGGCGGCGGTCGCGGACGGCTATCCGCTGGTGGACCTCTCGGTGCGCGAGCCCGAGATCGAGGACGTCATCGCGAGGATGCTGCACGGGGCGGAGGACCGGGCGGGGCGGGGAGCGTAGCCGGGGGCGGGCTGTGTGGGAAGCGGCCAGGGCCCGGTGTGTGAGAGGGGCCAGGGCCGGTGCCCGCCATTAGTCTGTCCGTATGACGAGCGCTGGTTCTTCCCAGGGGGCGAGCCCCGACCTCCCGGACCCGGCCGGGATGCGGGCCTCGGACGCCGAGCGTGAGCGGATCGCCGAGGTCCTCCGCGAGGCGGTCGCCGAAGGCCGCCTGGACATGGAGGAGTTCGAGGAGCGGCTGAGCGCGGCCTACGAGGCGCGCACCCATGGCCAGCTGGAGCCGCTGGTACGGGACCTCCCGGTGCCCGGCGGCGCCGCTCCGGCCCCGCCGACCCCGGCCGACCGCACGGGCTGGGCCGAGCGGATCGGCGGCACCCCGACCTCGAAGTGGGCCGTGGCGATCATGGGCGGCTTCCAGCGCAAGGGGACCTGGACCGTCCCGCGTGTCTTCACCGCCTTCGCCGTCATGGGCGGCGGTGAGATCGATCTGCGCGAGGCCCGGTTCGAGGGCCGCGATGTGGTGATCCGCTGCTTCGCCCTCATGGGCGGGGTGCAGATCATCGTCCCGCCGGACCTGGAGACGCATGTCAGTGGCATCGGTCTCATGGGTGGTTTCGACCACACCGGGTCCGCCGACGGCGACCCCACGGGCCCTCGGGTGACCGTGACCGGCCTCGCGCTCTGCGGCGGGGTCGGCGTCGAGCGCAAGCTCCGCAAGGAGGAGCACCGGCGCATGAAGGAGGAGCGCCGCCGGCTGAGGGCCGAGCGCCGCGAGGAGCTGCGGAGCGCGCGGCGCGATGAGCGTGAGGAGCGGCGGCTGTCCTTGGAGAAGGAACGCCGCGAGGACTAGGGGCGGTGACGGGTGGTGGCGCCTGCGGCGGGCTGTTGTTCCCCTCCCCGCCCCTTCCCGACACCTGACGATATGCGGCTCCGCCGCGTGCGGGGCTCCGCCCCAGACCCCGCTCCTCAATCTCCCCCAGCTACCGCTGGGAGGCGCCCCCTGGAGGGGCTGGAAGGCGGGGCTCCGGCCCCCGATCACCGGGGGCCAGGGGCGGAGCCGACCCCCCGGGGCCCTCTAGAGCTCGGCCGCCGTGCGGCCCCGCAGGTGGTCCAGGTCCAGCGCTCGCGCCATCGCCCGGTAGCCGTCGTCGCTGGGGTGCAGATGGTCGCCCGAGTCGAACGTCGGGCGCAGCCGCAGCGGGCTGATCGGGTCGCGCAGCGCCTTGTCGAAGTCCACGACCTCGTCGAAGACCTTCCCGGCGCGGATCCGCGCGTTGACCTGCTCGCGCACGGCGTCCAGCTGGGGGGTGTAGCCGCGGTGCCCGTAGAAGGGCGTCAGGGTGGCTCCGATGACCCGCAGGCCCCGGGCGTGGGCCTGCTCGGTCAGCCGCTTCAGGCCCCACACGATCCGGTTGGGGTCGGTCTGATGGGGGATGCGGAGTATGTCGTTGACGCCCAGCTCGATGATCACGGCCTTGACGCCCGTACGGGACAGCACGTCGCGGTCGAAGCGGGACAGCCCGCTGGGGTTGTTGGGCGGGAACTGCGTGCCGTCGCTCAGCACGCGGTTGCCGCTGATGCCCTGGTTGAGCACGCCGAAGCGGGGCGCCCCGGGCTCGCTGCGCAGCCGCTCGGAGAGGAAGTCGGTCCACCGGTGGTTGGCCCCGGCGGTGGAGGTGATGCCGTCGGTGATCGAGTCGCCCAGCACCGCGACCGCGCCCTCGGCCTGCTTGGACCACACGTCCACGCCGGTCAGATAGCGCCAGTACGGGCTCTGCTGGGTGTAGGCGGCGCCCGCCGTGTCCTCCGTACGGTCGCCACGCGCCATGTACGACGTCTGGCGGGCGTGCGGATGGTAGGTCACGGAGCCGGACGCCTGCGGGGTGTAGGTGGTGACCAGCAGATCGGCGGCGTCCGGGACGGCGAGCCGCACCGGGTCGCTGGTGGTGGCCTTGCCGGGCGGGATCGTCACCCAGGTGCGGTTGCTGAAGGTGAGACGGCGCATGGTCCCGGCGGCCGCGGTGGGGTTGCTGGGCGCGGCGGCCAGCGCCACCGAGGCATGGGTGATGGTCAGCGGGCGGCTGCTGTAGAAGTTCGAGAGCTGGATCCGGGCGCTGGTGCCGCCGATGCTGGTGTGCACCACGTTCCGGATCGACATGCCCGAGAGGCCGCCGCGCAGCGTCCTCGGCTCGGCGGCCGCGGCCGCGGTGGACCAGGTGCCCACCCAGGCACCGGCCGATGCCGTGTCGGCCGAGCCGCGGGCTCCCTGCGCACGGGGGTCCGCGTCGCCCTCGTCACCACCGAGCCCGATGAATATCGCGGTGGAGACGAGGATCACCACAGCCGCCAGCGCAGCGAGCACGGCATACCCCGTGCGTCTGGGCATAGGGGGCACGCTCATGGACGGGTTGTCTCCTCGGGCAGACGGAGCCCGAGGCTCCGGAAGTGGACGGGAACGGCGGGTGGTATCCGGCAGTGCCGATGCGGTCCGGTCGGTCTCCCATGATCCCATGATGAGACCCGGCTCCGCCCGTCGGCCTGCCCCCAATGTGCTGGGTCGCTCGCCCAGACAGACGACGGGAACTCACCGTTCGTTCCACACATGGGCGACTGAGACCGGAAAGAGACAATGCGGGGGGAGACGGGCCGACCAGGTGGAGCGTATGGAGCGAAGAACGACTGGTGAGACGGCGGCTCCGCCGGCTCGGGGCGCGGCCGTGCCCTTCGTCGCGGACAGCCCCCTCGACGTGGAGCGGCGGCGCGGGGTGCGCCGGATGAAGGCGTTCGCCACCGGGCTGCTGCTCGGCGTCGCACTGGTGTACGTGCTCGCCACCTGGGCGCGGTCCTCCGGCATCGGCGGCTGGCCCGGCTATGTGGCCGCGGCCGCCGAGGCGGGCATGGTGGGCGCCCTGGCCGACTGGTTCGCGGTCACCGCGCTCTTCCGGCGGCCCATGGGGCTGCCGATTCCCCATACGGCGATCATCCCCACCAAGAAGGACCAGCTCGGGGCCAGCCTCGGGGAGTTCGTCGGGGAGAACTTCCTCTCCGGCGACGTCGTACGGATGCGGCTGCGCGCGGTCGGCATCGGCAGCCGGCTCGGCACCTGGCTCGCCGAGCCCGAGCACGCCGACCGGGTGACGGCGGAGTTGGCCACCGCGCTGCGCGGCGCGCTCACGGTGCTGCGCGACTCCGATGTGCAGGCGGTGGTGGGCGAGGCGATCACCCGCCGGGCCGACAGCCAGGAGATCGCGCCGGGCCTGGGCAAGCTGCTGGAGCGGGTGGTCGCGGACGGCGGCCACCGCCGCGCCGTGGACCTGGTGTGCCTGCGCGCCCACGACTGGCTGGTGGAGCACAACGACTCGGTGATGCAGGCGGTGACCGGCGGCGCGCCCGGCTGGACGCCGCGGTTCGTGGACCGCAAGGTCGGCGAGCGCGTCTACAGGGAACTGCTGCGCTTCGTGACCGAGATGCGGGACATGCCCGACCATCCGGCGCGCGGCGCCCTGGACCGCTTCCTCACCGACTTCGCCGGGGACCTGCAGTCCGACACCGACACCCGGCTGCGGGTAGAGCGGGTGAAGAGCGAGGTGCTGGGGCGCGGCGACGTCCAGGACCTCATCGCCTCGGCCTGGGCCTCGGTGCGGGCGATGATCGTCGCGGCGGCCGAGGACGAGCGCAGCGAGCTGCGGCAGCGGGCGCGGGCGGCGATCCTGTCGCTGGGCAGGCGGATGGTGACGGACCGCCGGCTGCGGGACAAGATCGACGGCTGGCTGGAGGACGCCGCCGTCTATGTGGTGACGACGTATCGGGACGAGATCACCTCGCTGATCAGCGAGACGGTGGCGAGCTGGGACGCGGACCACACCTCGCGGAAGATCGAGGCGCACATCGGCCGGGACCTGCAGTTCATCCGGATCAACGGCACGGTGGTGGGCGCCCTGGCCGGGCTGGTGATCTATACGGTCTCGCGGGCGCTGGGCGGATAGCGCGCGGGCGGTGCCGGGTTGGCCTGCGGCGCCCGGCGGATTGCCGCGCCGCGGCTCTGGAAGGTGTGCGCGGCCTGGCCTATGGTGCGCGCGTGCGACGTCGTGGAGGGCGTGCCGTGCTCGCCCGGGGGCTGTGGACGGCCGGTGAGCTCGCCGTCACCCTCGGGGTCGTGGTGCTGCTCTTCGTCGTCCACCAGCTGTGGTGGACCAACCGTCAGGCGAGGGCGGACGCACGGCACGAGGTGTCGGTGCTGGAGCGGCGGTGGCAGGACGGGGCGTCGGAGTCCGCGGCGCCGACACCGGGGGCGACGGGATCCTCCGATTCCGCGCGGGGGGACGGCCGCGGCCGTGACCGCGACCGTGACCGTGACCGGCCGACCGGGAGTGGCGCCGGGGGCCAGGGGCCACGCCGGGACCAGGCGTACGCGGTGCTCCGGATCCCGCGTATCGGCCTTACGGTGCCCATCGCCGAGGGCATCAGCCGCGCGGCGGTGCTCAACAAGGGCTATGTGGGCCACTATCCGCGCACCGCTCAGCCGGGCCAGGCGGGCAACGTCGCCCTCGCGGGCCACCGCAACACCCACGGCGAGCCCTTCCGGCAGCTGGACGAGGTGCGCGCGGGCGACACGGTGCGCATCGACACCGCCGACGCCCGCTATACGTACGTGATCGAGCGCACCCTGCCGCGGACCTCGCCCGCCGACGGAACGGTGATCGCGCGGGTGCCGTACAGCTCCGTCCACCCTCGCTACCGCTACACCGAGCCGGGCTACTACCTCACGCTGACGACCTGCACCCCCGAATTCACCTCCCGCTACCGCCTGGTGGTGTGGGCCCGGCTGCGGACTGCGGCCCCACGGGATGTCGGCGGGGGCCGCTAGGGGAGTCCGACGGATCGTGACGCCTGCGGCGGGCTTTTCCCCTCCCCGCCCCTTCCCACAACCGGGGCTCCGCCCCAGACCCCGGGCCGGGGCTGCGCCCCAGACCCCAGGCGGGGGCTGCGTCTCGTAGGCGCACCCATATCGCTGTACGGCGTACCTTCAGCCCCTCCAGGGGGCACCTCCCAGCGGTAGCTGGGGGAGTCTGAGGAGCGGGGTCCGGGGCGGAGCCCCGGAAGGTCCAGGATCCGTACCGCCGCGCCACGCGGCTCGTCACGCCGATGTCTTCCACACTCCGGCACGACGAGACCCGCGGAGGGCTCCCATGTCCCTTTTCTCTTCCCTCGGCTCCCTGTTGACCACGATGGCGGACGGCCTCGATCCGCTCTTCGGCCCGTCCGCGGCGGCGGCCGCCATCGTCCTGTTCACGTTGTGCGTCCGCGCCGCGCTGCACCCCCTCGCCCGGGCCGCGGTGCGCGGCGAGAAGGCGCGGGCCGCGCTCGCGCCGAAGATCACCGAGCTGAGCCGCACCCACCGGGACGACCCGGAGCGGATGCGGCGCGCCGTGGCGGAGCTCCAGACGAAGGAGGGCGCGTCACCGCTGGCGGGCTGTCTGCCGACCCTCGCCCAGCTCCCGGTCTTCTTCGTGATGTACCACGTGTTCTCCACCGGCAGCGGCGCCGGAGACCTCCTCGACCACACGCTGGCCGGGGCCCCGCTCGGCGCCCACTGGGGCGGGGTGCTCAGTGGCGGGCCGGGCTTGGTCTACCTGGGGCTCTTCGCGCTGCTCGCGGCCGTGGCCACCTGGACGTATCTCCGCGCCCGTAAGGCGACCGTCCCCGGTGCGCCCGGAGTGGCCCGGGCGCTGCCGCTGCTGTCGTTCGGGACCCTCGTCACCGCCGCCGTGGTCCCGCTCGCGGCGGCGCTCTACCTGGCCACCAGCACGACCTGGACGGCGGTGGAGCGGGCCCTGCTGCACCGCTGACGGCGACCCTCGCCGCGGTCACCCTTGAGACCGATGTCCCAGTCCGTGAACGAGGTCTTGCGGGCTGGACGCCCCTGAAGGGAGGATCAATCGGCCGGTAGGCGCCTCGCACCGGCCTGTGACCTCGGGAGTCTTGGGATGAAACTGCTGCGAGTCGGACCGGCGGGCGCGGAACGCCCCGCGCTGCTCGATCAGAACGGCACCCTGCGCGATCTGTCCGCCCTGGTCCCGGACATCGACGGCGCCCTCCTCGCCGATGAGGCCGCCCTCGCGCGGGTGCGCGCGGCGGCGGCCGCCGAGGGGGACGACGCGCTGCCCGCGATCGAGGACGGCGGGGTGCGGATCGGCCCGCCGCTCGGCCGTATCGGCAAGATCGTGTGCATCGGGCTGAACTACCACGACCACGCCACCGAGACCGGCGCCAGCATCCCGGAAGAGCCCATCATCTTCATGAAGGCCCCGGACACGGTCGTCGGCCCCGAGGACACGGTCCTCGTCCCGCGCGGCAGCGTGAAGACCGACTGGGAGGTCGAGCTCGCCATCGTCATCGGCCGCACCGCCCGCTACCTCGACTCCGACGAGGCCGCCCTCGCCGCGGTCGCGGGCTACGCGGTGGCCCACGACGTCTCCGAGCGCGCCTTCCAGATCGAGCGCGGCGGCCAGTGGGACAAGGGCAAGAACTGCGAGACGTTCAACCCCCTGGGCCCCTGGCTGGTGACCGCAGACGAGGTCCCCGACCCGCAGGCCCTGGGCTTGCGCCTCTGGGTCAACGGCGAGCTCCAGCAGGACGGCAGCACGGCGGACCAGATCTTCGGCGTGGCCCACGTGGTCCGCTACCTCAGCCAGTTCATGACCCTCTACCCCGGCGATGTCATCAACACCGGCACCCCGGCGGGCGTGGCCATGGGCCGCCCCGAGCCCAAGCCGTACCTCCGCGCCGGCGATGTCGTCGAGCTCGAGATCGACGGGCTGGGCCGCCAGCGCCAGGAGTTCAAGGACGCCTGACCATCGACGGCCCCGGGGCCCATCGACGGCCCCGGGGCCACTCGGGCTCACTTGCCCGGGTGGCCCGCCTTCTCGGGCGTCTGATTCTTGGGGGTCTGATTCTCGGGCGTCTGGACGGGCCCATCCGATGCTGGAACCACATGCTCACGGCGAACGTCTTTCCCCGGATTCTTGATCACGGTGGAGTGTGAAGCAGTGGTGGACACGGGGGCTGTCTCCTTCGCGGCAGGCGTGGCGAACGCGGCAGGCATGGCGAAGGGCGCGGCGAGAGCTGTCGCGCGTGCCGCGCTCATTCTGACGGTGGCGGGGGCCACCGCGGTCACGGCGGCTGTGCCGTCCGCGCGGGCGGACGACCACTCGGGGCAGGTGCGCGTCGAGGATCTGCCCGCCGACACCTATGTTCCGGAGCCGGGCAACGACGAACGGTCGATGGACCTGGCGTTCTCCGTCGTGCCGAAGCGGGCGGGGCGGGTCACGGTGGTCATCGACACCTCACGGCTGGCCGGGGTCGCCACGGTCCGCCGGCTGAGCGATTCCTGCCGCCGCGAGGGCGCCCGGGTGACCTGTTCGTACCGCGCCTGGAACGGCGGGCAGCCGAGCACCGTACGTCCCTTCCGGCTGCGCCCGGCGGAGGGGAGCACGCGCGGCGACCACGCCCGGGTCACCGTACGCGCGTCCCAGGACGGTTCGGCGGCCGCGGGGAGTACCGCGGTGATCGTCGGGGTGCCGAAGCTCACCGTGGGCGAGCGGGGCAGCCTGAAGCGCCTGCGGCCCGGCGCTCCGCTGCCGCTCCGGGTGGCCGTGCGGAACGAGGGCGGGATCCCCGCGCGCAACGGCTTCGGCATCGCGGTCGGCGCGGGCGGGGACCAGAGGATCACTCCGAGGTACCGCAACTGCCGTAAGGAGGGCACGGACCTCGATCCCGAACTGCGGTGTGTCTTCGGGCGCTCGCTGAAGCCGGGTCAGTCGGCGGTCACGGACGGGCCCCTCGGAGTCACCGCGTCGAAGCGGCGGTTGTACAGCCACCTCTCCATCACCGTCTACGCCCTCGGCAGCCCCGACGACCCCGCGTACGACCCCGACGAGGAGCCGTACCCCGGCACCGCGGGCAAGGGCCGGCCGCTCGGGCTGACGGACGCGTCGGCGGACCGCGGTCGGTTCAGGGAATCCCTCAGCGAGGCCACGGTGGGGCTCGACCGGCAGGTGGACCTGGACGCGGTCGCGCGGCCCGCCCGGGGCCGGGTCGGCGAGACGGTGCCCGTCCGGGTCGGCGTGCGGGCGCGGGGGGAGGGAGACCTGGACCTGTCGTACTGGGATCAGAGCGCCTGGTCCGTGCGGTTCACGGCGCCCCGGGGGACGCGCATCGTGGGCGGGCCGGAGGACGACGGACAGCCGCTGTGCACCATCCTGCGCCGGGGGGCGGTGGCCGAGTGCCCCGAGTCGGCGGAGGGAGCGGCGTCGGGGCCGGGGGCGGGCGCGGGGATGGGCTTCCGCCTGCACATCGACAAGAAGGTCCACGGTGCGCGGGGCCGGGTCGAGGCCGTCCCCAACCCCGACTTCCCGCCACACGACCCGCGCCCGGCGAACGACAGCGCCCCGGTGGCCCTGGAGGCCACCGCCGCCACCGCCGAGCCGGAAACGCTGCCTTGGCTGTACGGGGGGACGGGCGGTGCCCTCGTGCTCGCTCTGGGAGCGCTGTACGCCGTACGCCGCCGGACCCGGACCCGGACCCGGGCGGAGTCCGTCCGTCAGGGCCCGGTGGACACGTAGCGTCAGGGCCCGGTGAGCGAGAACCGCTCCAGCGCCTCCACCACCAGTGCGTGGTCCTCGGCCTGCGGCAGCCCCGAGACCGCGACCGCGCCGATGACGCCCGTGCCCGTCACATGGATCGGGAAGGCGCCCCCGTGCGCGGCGTACCGGTCGGGGTCGAGGCGCGAGGACTCCTCGAAGCTGCTGCCCTTGGCGCGGAAGCGGGTGCCGACCAGGAACGAGCTGGCCCCGTAGCGCTCCACGACCCGGCACTTGCGCTCCAGCCAGGCGTCGTTGTCCGGGGAGGTGCCCGGCAGGGCGCGGTGGAAGAGGCGCTGACCGGCCCGCTGGATGCCGATCGTCACGGCGGCGCCGCGCTCCTGGGCCAGGTCGGCGATGAGGCAGCCCAGCCGCCAGGCGTCGTCGTTGTCGAAGCGGGGCAGCCGCAGCCGGCGCTCCTGCTCCTCCAGCTCCGCCACGAGGGAGGTCGCGTCGGTGTGCTCGCTCATGCGGGGACCTCGATCCGGA
This sequence comes from Streptomyces sp. 5-10, assembly GCF_014712245.1. Lineage (NCBI taxonomy): Bacteria > Bacillati > Actinomycetota > Actinomycetes > Kitasatosporales > Streptomycetaceae > Streptomyces > Streptomyces sp. 5-10. Next base: position 7,466 of record NZ_JACVYG010000012.1, on the reverse strand, counting down.
CGGTACGGCGCTCCGCGGCCGCCACCCGGGCCGCTTCCAGTACCCGCAGGGCGGCCGCGGCCTCGGCGGCGGTGACCGGCGGCGGGGTGCCGTCGCGGAGGGCGGCGGCGACGGCGGCGTAGTACGCGGGGTAGTCGCCCGGGAGGGTCTCCACCGGAGCGCCGCCGCCGGTCGCCGGGGACTCTCCCGCGCCCAGCCGGCCCCAGTCGCCCTCGGGCTCGGCGCCCCATGCGACGGACGGGTCGCCGGGGCGCAGGCCCTCGCGCAGGGCGGCCTCCTGCGGGTCGAGGCCGTACTTCACATAGCCCGACTCGCTGCCCAGCACCCGGAAGCGCGGGCCGAGCTGGGCGGTGGTCGCGCTCATCCACAGATGGGAGCGGACCCCGCCGGTGTGGGTGAGGGCGATGAAGGTGTCGTCGTCGGTCTGCGCCCCGGGGCGGCGCACCTCGACCTCGGCGTAGACGGACTCGACCGGGCCGAAGAGGGTGAGCGCCTGGTCGACCAGATGGCTGCCCAGGTCGTACAGCAGCCCGCCGACCTCGGCCGGGTCGCCGGACTCCCGCCAGCCGCCCTTGAGCCGCGGCCGCCACCGCTCGAAGCGGGACTCGAAGCGCTGCACCTCGCCGAGCGCGCCCTGGGCGAGCAGCGCGCGGAGGGTGAGGAAGTCGTTGTCCCAGCGGCGGTTCTGGAAGACGGTCAGCAGCAGTCCACGGGCCTCCGCGAGCGCGGCCAGTTCCTCGGCCTCGGCGGCGGTCGCGGCCAGCGGCTTGTCCACGACGGTCGGCAGCCCCGCCTCGAGGGCGGCGCGGGCGAGCGGGACATGGGTGCGGTTCGGGGAGGCGATGACGATCAGGTCCAGCTCATCCGCCCGGGCCCACAGCTCATCGGCGGAGTCCGCGAGCCGGACGTCGGGGAACTCGGCGCGCGCCTGCCGCTGCCGCTCCGGGCTGGAGGTGACGATGGTATCGAGGACCAGCCCCTCGGTAGCCGCGATCAGGGGGGCGTGGAAGACGGATCCGGCCAGGCCGTACCCGATCAGTCCCACTCGGCGGGTGGTGCTGCTGTCATCGGTGGCATCCATGAAAGCCACTTTGGCAACAGTGTTGTCAAAGTGCAAGCGGTGGCCACAATGGAGGGGTGAACAGCACGATGTCCGGAGCGGGCGGGCCCGGAGCCAATCTGACCGCCCTGCGCAGCCATAACGCCGCACTCGTCCTGCGACTGCTGCGGGACGCGGGCGAGGACGGCGTCAGCCGGCCGGAGCTGGCCGGGCGCACCGGCCTCACCCCCCAGGCCGTCAGCAAGATCACGGCCCGGCTGCGGGCGGAGGGGCTGCTGGCGGAGGCCGGTCAGCGTGCCTCGACCGGCGGCAAACCGCCCACCGCGCTCCGCCTGGTCCCGGACGCCCGCCACGCGATCGGGCTCCAGCTCGACCGCGACGAGGTGACGGCGGTCCTGGTCGACCTCGCGGGCACCCCGGTCGCCGCCCGCTCGGCCCCCTTCGACTTCGGCGCCCCCGCGGAGGAGGCGCTCGCGGCGGCGACGGCGGAGGTCAGGGCGCTCCTGGCGGACGCGGCGGCCAGCGGCGTGGCGGGCGGAACGGCGGGAGGCGAGAGCGCGGCGGGCGCCGAGAGCGACGTCGCGGCGGGCGCCGGTGGCGGTGGTGGTATCGCGGCGGGCGGCGGGACCGGCGGCGCGGACCTCGGCGGGAGCGGTGTCGCGGACCTCGGCGGGACCGGCGGCGCGGACCTCGGCGGGACCGGCGGCCCGGCGGGCGCCGGTAGCGACGTCGCGGCGGGCGCCGGTAGCGGCTTCGCCCTGGGCGGTGGGCTGCTCGGCGTCGGCGTCGCCGCGCCCGGACCGCTCGACCACGGCTCCGGCGTGCTGCACCGCGTCACCGGCTTCCCCCAGTGGGACGGCTTCCCGCTGCGCGACGCCCTCGCCGAGCGGCTGGCCCTCCCCGTCGTCCTCGACAAGGACACCAACGCCGCGGCGCTCGGGCTGGTGACCGCCGGGACCGCCGAGTCGGCCGCGTACCTCCACCTGGGCACCGGCCTGGGTGCCGGTCTGGTGCTCGGCGGGGGTGTGTACCGGGGCGCGCGGACCGACGCGGGGGAGTTCGGGCACCAGGTGATACAGCTCGACGGGCCGCCCTGCGACTGCGGCAACAACGGCTGTCTGGAGGCGCTGTGCCTCGCCGCCGTCGCGCGCGGCGACCGTACGGACGCGGCGCGGCTGCTCGGCATCGGCGCGACCAACCTCGTACGGCTCCTCGACATCGACCGGGTGCTCCTGGGCGGCCGGATGGTGCTGGCCGACCCCGAGCCGTACGTTCGCGGTGTGGCCTCGATGATCGCCGAGGACTCCGCCCGCGCCAGCCGCCCCCCGGTCTCCGTGGACGTCGTGGAACGGGGCGAGCGGGCCGTCGTCGAGGGCGCCGCCCGGCTGGTGCTCGCCCCGCTGTTCGCACTGGGCTGATCGAGGGGGATCCTGACCGCCAGTCGGGGGCAATCCGGGCCCGGTGCGGTGTGTCGGCGTGCGGACGCGGAATGTAGCGGAGTGCTCGGGGAAAACCGCAGCACAGCAGAGGTCACTCATGCGCTTGCCCACCGCACTGTCCCTACGAGCTGTCCTTCCGGCGGCCGCGCTCGCGTTCGCCCCGGCCCTCTACGGGGTCCCGGCGTACGCCGCCGAGGCCGAGCCCGCCGCCTGCGGGGACCGGAACGCCTCCGACTTCCCGATCGAAGCCCATCTGCGCGGCGGGCCGGACCAGTACGCCCCGGGCGGCGGCTGGCGCGGCTGGCACCTCGAGCTGCGCAACGCCACGGGCACCGGCTGCCGCGCCGTCCACCCCATCGCCGTCCTGGTCGACCAGGCCCGTCAACTGCGGCCCCGCCATATCGGCTTCGAGTTCCTGGACCCCTCCGCGGACGGCGGCGCCACCTGGCGGACCGTCTCCTTCCAGGCCACGGACGAGGACGAGAACATCGGGGTCTTCGACGACCACTTCAAGGGCTTCACCGTGCCCGCGCACAAGACCGTCGACGTCCAGGTGCGCACGCGTTTCACCGCGGACGCGCCCGAGGGGCCGGTGACGGCCAACGCGATCGCCGTACAGCGGCGCGCGGACGACGGCGACTGGGTGGGGCAGTCGAACGACTACGTCTTCCGCATCGGCGGGGCGGCGACGGGTACGGGGGCGGGTACGAGTACGGGTTCGGACACGAGTACGGATTCGGGTACGAGAACGGATTCGGAATCGGGTTCGGGTACGGACTCCGGTACTACGGGTGCGGATGCCGGTACTACCGGCACCGGTGCCGGAACCACGGGCCCGGACGCCGGAACGCGTACGAGGGCGGCCACGCGCTCCGGCGGGCTTACGGAGACCGAGACGACGGATACCGGTGTCGGCGCCGGAGCCGCCACCGGCGGGGCCACTGAGACCGAGCCCGCTCCGCAGCCGACCACCCGTTCCAAGCGCCCCACGGCCACGCCGAGCCGGACGTCCGAGGAGACCGCCTCGGCCGCGCCGAGCCGGAAGCCGAGCGCCACCAGAAGCTCCGGTGCGACCCATAAGGAGAGCAGCCCGGCCGCGGTGCCGCCCCGTGCCGACAGCGACGTTGATGCCGACACGGAGGCGGACGCCGACGTCGGCGCGGAGGCCGACATCGACACCGATCCCAGCGCCGAAGAGGACGCGGGGACCGGAGCGGATACCGATACCGATACGGATACCGAGTTGGGCGCGGATGTCGATACGGACGTGGACACCGACCTCGGGGCCGACACCGACCCGGGCTCGGACTCAAGCGCGGACGCCGATACGGGTACCGACACCGAGACGGGTACTGACACCGGCACCAGCACCGACACCGGCACCAGCACCGACACCGACACCAGCACCGACACCAGCACCGGTACCGACACCGGTACCGACCTCGACGAGGGCCTGGACACGGACACCGACCTCAGCACGGAGACCGACCCCGGCACGGACGTGGGGACCGACCTCGGCACCGACACCGGGCCGGCCACGGAGACCGAAGACCCCGGCGCCGAATCCGACCCGGGCACCGAAACCGATCCCAACGCCGAAGCCGATCCCGGCACCGACACCGGGCGCGAGCCCCAGGCCGAGCCCAGCACCAGCACCGGCACCGGCACCGGCACCGGTGGTGACGGCCGTGACGAGGAGGAGGGCGGCCACGAGCGCGAGCACGAGCGGATGCCCGAGCTCGCCGCGACGGGCCGTCACGCCGCCCTGCTCGCGGGGCTCGGCGTCATCAGCGCCGCGCTCGTGACCTGCGGAACCGTCCTCGTGGTGAGGTCCCGGCGCTCGGGGGTCTGACGCTTCGACAGCCCCGCTGCCCCGACAGTCCCGACGCCCTCACGTCGTCCGACGCACGTACGAACTACTGGCCCCGGGGCCCTTCGCCCCGGCGGCGCAGTTCGTCGTCGATTTTGTCCGAGCCGGACTGGATCTGCTCCGAGTACTTGCCGCCGGTCTTCTTGTCCGCGGCCTCGCCACCCTTACGAGCGCCCTTCCGGGCCTTGTCCGGGTTCTTGCTGATCGCGCCCTTGAGCTTGTCCATCATGCCCATCGTGGCCTCCTTACGGTCCGGCCTTACGGTCCGGCTCGTTCCACGGAGGGGCGGATTCCGCCCCTTCCCCAGGATCAGACACCTGTGCGGATCTGTCGCGCTGGGACGGAGCGAGAACGGACGGCGAACGGACCGTGCTCCGGAACACAGGGCGGTCTCCCCCGGACTTTCCCCGGTTAGGCTGAGGTCGTCGCCAGAGGTCGATTCCGAGCGGAGAGCAACCAGTGGCAGAGCGCAAGCCGATCGAGTCATGGCTCACCGACATGGACGGTGTGCTGATGCACGAGGGCATACCGGTGCCCGGTGCCGACGCCTTCATCAAGCGGCTGCGCGAATCGGATACGCCGTTCCTTGTGCTCACCAACAACTCCATCTACACCCCGCGCGATCTCCACGCCCGGCTGTCCCGGATCGGGCTCGACGTCCCGCTGGCGAACATCTGGACGTCGGCGCTGGCCAGCGCCCAGTTCCTGGACGAGCAGCGCCCCGGCGGCACCGCGTATGTCATCGGCGAGGCGGGGCTGACCACCGCACTGCACGACATCGGCTACGTCCTTACGGATGTCGAGCCCGACTATGTGGTGCTCGGCGAGACCCGTACGTACAGCTTCGAGGCGCTCACCAAGGCCATCCGGCTGATCAACGACGGGGCGCGGTTCATCGCCACCAACCCCGATGAGATCGGCCCCTCCGCGGAGGGCGCGCTGCCCGCCACCGGCTCGGTGGCCGCGCTGATCACCAAGGCCACCGGCCAGGAGCCGTACTTCGTCGGTAAGCCCAATCCGCTGATGATGCGGTCCGGGCTGAACGCGATCGGCGCCCACTCCGAGTCCAGCGCGATGATCGGCGACCGGATGGACACGGATGTGCGGGCCGGGCTCGAGGCCGGGATGGAGACCTTCCTGGTGCTCACCGGGGTGACCAAGGCGGCAGAGGTGGACCGGTATCCGTACCGCCCGTCCACGGTCGTCGAGTCCATCGCGGACCTCGTGGAACGCATCGTATGACCCGCCGGTGAGCCCGGGCGTGACCCACCGGTGAGCGCTGGCACGACCCGCCGGTGAGCCCGGGCACGACCCGCCGTTGAGCCCTGTGCCCCGGATGGCGCAGTAGGCGCCCGCAGCGGATGCGGGGCCCTGCCGGGCGCGTGAGCCTCTTGGTATCGGGAGGTTCACCATGCGCGTTGTCGCACTCACTCTCTGTACCGCAGCATGCGCCGCCGTCGCGGCGGTGACGGCCGCCGCTCCGGCCCTCGCCGACCAGCGCCACTCCGCCACCACCACGATCCGGATCAGTCCGCGGGCCCTCGCCCCCGGCGCCGAGGTCGAGGTCTGGGCCTTCGGCTGCCCGGACCGGGTGGCCACCGCCTCGTCGCCGGTGTTCGTGGACGACGCGGAGCTGACGCCCGAGGGGAACGCGCTCTTCAGCGAGGCGACGATCCGCTCGACGGCGGCCAAGGGGGCGCACCGGGTCACCCTGGACTGCGCGGGCGGCGGCCTCGTACGCGAGGGCGGAACGGGCGGGGTCGGAACGGGCACGGACGGAACGGGGGCGGACGGCGCGGGCACGGACGGTGCGGGCGCGGACGGGCAGGGCGGCGTGGGCGGGATCGCCCTCGCCGTGGAGCGCCCGCCCTCGCCCGTCGCCCCCGTCCGCGCCGGCGGGGGCGGCACCGCGCCGGACGAGGCGCGGCCACGCGACGACATCGGCGCCGCGGAGGCGTACGGCCTGGTGCTCTCGGGCGGTACGGCCGTGGCCGTCGGCGGCCTCGCGGTCCACCGCCGCCGCCATCCCTCCCGTACCGCGAGCTGATCGCCATCGATCTGGATTCTGGATACCAAGATGGACGGAAACATGGACGGCATCGGGAATCGCTTCTCCGGCCTCGGGCGGCTGGCCATCGGACTCGCCTGGGCCGCGCTGCTGCTGGGTCTGTGGATGTGGGGCCGGGACACGACGGAGGGGACGGGTGGTCCGGCGCCGATGACCGGGGACGTGGCCGCGGTCGGGCGGCCGTCCGCCCATCCGCTGCCCCCGGCGCACGCGCCGCTGGCCTCCGCCCGGCCGAAGCGGGTCGTGATCGAGGCGGCGGGGGTCCGCGCCCCCATCGTCGCCAGCGGCCTGGACCGCGACGGGGCGGTGAAGCCCCCGCCGTTCAGCCGCCCCGGCACGGTCGGCTGGTACCGCGCCGGCCCCGAGCCCGGCTCCCCGGGCGCCGCGCTGCTGGTCGGCCACCTGGACACGAAGAGCAAACCGGCGGTCTTCCACGAGCTGAGCGACCTCAAGCGGGGGGAGCGGGTGCGGGTCGCGCGATCGGACGGGACGACGGCGGAGTTCACGGTCGAGGACGTCGAGGTGGTGCCGGAGAAGCACTTCGACGCGCGGCGGGTGTACGGGTCGCGGTCCCATGACCGCGCGGAGCTGCGGCTGATCACGTGCGGGGGGAAGTACGACCGCTCGACCCGGACGTACTCGGCGAACGTCGTCGTCTCGGCCTACCTGACGGGCACGACGGGCTCTCCCGGCCATGTGTCGGCAGGCAGCCGCAATGCGCACGAGCCGAGGCGGTGAGCGGGTGCCCGCCTACGGCGAGCAAACCCCCCACCCCGCCCCTTCCCGAAACCATGGGCCTCCGCCCCCTGCACCCCCACCCGGGGCTGTGCCCCGGGCCGGGGCCGCGCCCTGGCCTGCACCCGGGGCTGCGCCTGGGGTGGTGCCCCCGCCTCCGCTCGGGGCTGTGCCCTGGCCCCCGCCTGAGGCTGCGCCTGGGGTGGTGCCCCCGCCTCCGCTCGGGGCTGTGCCCTGGCCCCCGCCCGAGGCCGCGCCCGGGGCTGCGCCCCTGCCTGGGGCTGCGCCCCTGCC
>NZ_JACVYG010000119.1:0-9462 GCF_014712245.1 Streptomyces sp. 5-10 | reverse complement strand
CGCGGCGGCCGCCAGTTGCCCCGGACGGCCGCCCGCCGCGCTCCCGGCCGGGCGCGCGTCGCCGGGGCGGGGGCGGTGCGGGGCGGGGCGCCACCCGGGTCCCGGAGCCCTGGCGGGCGGTGAGCCAGCCCTCGGCGACCAGCTCGGCGTAGGCGTCGGCGACCGTGTTCCGGGCGATGCCCAGGTCGGCGGCGAGGGAACGGTAAGGCGGCAGCCGGGTGTCCGGGGCGAGCCGCCCGTCGCGGATGGCCTCCCGCAGCGCGGCCATCAGGGCGGTCCTGCGGCTGCCCGCGCGGGTCAGCTCCAGATGGAGGTCACTGCCGAGGATCTTCGCCGAATTGACCCATGAATCCGCCATGGAAATGCACCCTACAGAGGGTCGCTTAGCGGCCTAATTTCATTCCCATGACGACTTCGACACCGGCACAGACGGCGACGACGACACAGACGGCGACACAGACCGCGACGGCGACACAGACCGCGACGGCGGCACAGACCGCGACGGCGGCGCGGTGGACGACCGGGCGGGTCAACTTCGCGAAGGCCGCCCCCAAGGCGTTCAAGGCGCTGATCAGCCTGGACGCGGCCGCCCGCGAGGGCCTGGACCCGGCCCTGGTCGAGCTGGTGCAGATCCGCTCCTCCCAGCTCAACCACTGCGCCTACTGCCTCCATATGCACACCACCGACGCCCATAAGGCGGGCGAGAGCAAGGAGCGCATCGCCCTGGTGGGGGTCTGGGAGGAGGCCGGGGAGGCCGGGTTCTACACCGAGAAGGAGCAGGCCGCCCTGGCGCTCACCGAGGCGGTCACGCTGCTGCCCGGCGGCGTCCCGGACGAGGTCTACGAGCGGGCCGCCCGGCACTTCGAGGAGCGGGAGCTGGCCCAGCTCATCGCCCTCATCCTCACGATCAACTCCTGGAACCGGATCGCGGTGACCACCCGCAAGGTGCCGGGGCAGGACTGAGAGCGGACCGTGGGGAGCGGCGGCGCCGCTCCCCACGGGACCCACGCGATCAGGCGGTGAGCCGCCGCTCCATGGCCCGCCTCAGCCGGTGAGGCGGGCCATCCACGCCTCGACGTCATCGGCGGCCCGCGGCAGCGCGGCCGACAGCACGCGGTTGCCGTCCTCCGTCACCAGGATGTCGTCCTCGATCCGTACACCGATGCCCCGGTACTCCTCCGGCACGGTCAGGTCGTCGGGCTGGAAGTAGAGCCCCGGCTCGACCGTCAGGCACATACCGGGCTCCAGGGTGCCGTCCACATAGGTCTCGGTGCGGGCCACGGCGCAGTCGTGGACGTCCATGCCGAGCATGTGGCCGGTGCCGTGCAGCGTCCAGCGGCGCTGCAGCCCCAGCTCGAGCACCCGCTCCACCGGGCCCTCGACCAGGCCCCACTCGACGAGCTTGGTGGCGAGGACGCGCTGGGCGGCGTCGTGGAAGTCGCGGTACTTCGCACCCGGCCGGACCGCGGCGATGCCCGCCTCCTGCGCCTCGTAGACCGCCTCGTAGACCTTGCGCTGCAGCGGGCTGTAGGTGCCGTTCACCGGCAGGGTGCGGGTCACATCGGCGGTGTAGAGCGTGGTGGTCTCCACGCCCGCGTCCAGCAGGAGCAGATCGCCGGAGCGGACCGGGCCGTCGTTGCGTACCCAGTGCAGGGTGGTGGCGTGCGGGCCCGCGGCGGCGATGGTGCCGTAGCCGACGTCGTTGCCCTCGACCCGGGCGCGTAGGAAGAACGTTCCTTCGATATAGCGCTCCGATGTGGCCCGCGCCTTGTCCAGAACCTTGACGACGTCCTCGAAGCCGCGGACGGTCGAGTCGACCGCCGCCTGCAGCTGCCCGATCTCGAACTCGTCCTTGACCAGGCGCTGCTCGCTGAGGAACACCCGCAGCTCCTCGTCGCGCTCACCGGTGACCTTGTCGGTCAGGGCGGCCTCGAGACCGGCGTCGTGACCGCGCACGACACGGACCGGGCCGGTGGCGTCCCTGAGCTCGTCGGCCAGCTTGCGGACGTCCCTGGCGGGCAGGCCCAGCCGCTTCTCGGCCTCCGTAAGGCTGAGCCGGCGGCCGACCCACAGCTCGCCCTGGCCGTCCAGCCAGAACTCGCCGTTCTCCCGGTCGGAGCGCGGCAGCAGATACAGCGTGGCGGTGTGGCCGCCGCCCGCCTCGGGCTCCATCACCAGCACACCGTCCTCGGTCTGGTCGCCGGTGAGGTACGCGTACTCGGTCGAGGCGCGGAAGCTGTAGTCCGTGTCGTTGGAGCGCGTGCGGAGATTGCCCGCGGGGATGACCAGGCGGTCGCCGGGGAAGCGCGCGGAGAGCGCGGCGCGGCGGCGGGCGGTGTGCGGAGCCTGCGCGAGGGGCTCCAGGTCGTGCTGCTCGGTGTCCGCCCAGCCGGACTTCATGCTCGCGGCGAGCTCGTCGGAAACGCCTGGGTACAGGCCGTTCTTCCGCTGCTTGATGGGCTCCTCGCCCTCCGGGGTCTCCGGGGCTTCGGAAGTGGGCTCCTCGGTCACGTCTTCCTCCTCGAACTGGACCCCTCCCATCGTATGTGCGGGGCCTGATGGACGGGAGGGCTCGCAGCGCCGGGGGACCAGGGCTCCAGCGGGGGCCGTGGTCCCGCTCGAGCCGCGGCCGTAAGGAGGCCACGCGTCAGCCGACCCGGGCCATGCGTCGCCGACGTAGCCCACGCGTCGCCCGGCGTGGTCCATGGGTCAGCCGACGTGGGCCCGCGTCAGTCGAAGTGCGCCACGAGCAGGACGAGGTCCTCGGTGTCGTGCTCCGAGGGCCGCCCCGCGGAGGCCGCCGGACCGTCGGGGAGCACCGTACGGAGCACATGGTCGGCGAAGGCGTCCGGGTCGCCGCGTACGCCCTTGGGGGCGCTCGCCGCGGCCGTGTGCAGCCGGGTGAAGGCCCGGTCCATCGGCTCCCCGGTGCGGTGGAGCAGCCCGTCGCTGTAGAAGAGGAGGGTCTCTCCGGAGGACGGCACGACCTCCACGCTGGGCGCCTCCCAGCACGAGAGCATCCCCAGCGGCGCGGACAGGGTGGTCTCCACGAACTCGGTGCGCCGCTCCCCGGTGAGCAGCGGCGGGCAGTGCCCGGCCCCGGCCAGCACCACCTTGCGCGTCCCGGGCTCGCAGTAGGCGAAGAGCGCGGTCGCGGAGCGGGCGGGCTCGGTGAGCCGCAGCAGCAGCTCCAGGTCGGACAGCACGGCGACCGGGTCCTCGCCCTCCATCACCGCGTACGCCCGCAGCGAGGCCCGCAGCCGCCCCATAGCGACCACGGCGCTCGGCCCGGAGCCGGAGACCCCGCCCACCGAGAGCCCGAGCGCCCCGTCCGGCAGCGGCAGCGCGTCGTACCAGTCACCGCCGCCGCGCGGACCGGGGTGGTGGCGGACGGCCAGGCGCACCCCGGGGACGCGGGGCAGCCGGGTGGGCAGCAGTTCCTCCTGGACGGTCGCGACGGCGGTGCGGGCGCGGGAGAGCTCGATCAGCCGGGCGATGTGGGCGGCGGCGTACTGGCAGTACAGGCCCACGAGATGGCGCTGGCGCTCCGCGGGCTCGGCGGGCTCGTCGTAGAGCCAGGCGGCCCCGCCGAGCCGCCCGGAGGGGCCGTCGGCGCCCATGGCGGCGGTAAGGCCGGACGAAGGCGCGGCGGCTGGTGCGGCATCGCGCACGGGGCCGGTTTCGGGGAGGTGCGGGGCGTCGGTGACGCTCGTCGTTCCGGGGGCGCCGGGGGCCGGGCGGTCGCCGGCGCCCGCCGGGGAGCCGGTGCCGGTGCCGGACCCGTCCGCGCCGGGGGCGGGTGCGGGGATGGCGGAGAGGCCGGGCGTGGCACAGGGGGCCGCGCGGAACGGGTCCAGCGGCACGGCGTAGCTCGCGGAGAAGCCGAGCCGTGCGGCCACCTCGCGGTGGCGCGGGTCGAGGCCGGCCTCACCGGCGATATCGGGGTGGGTCACATCGGCGCGCCGCTCGCCGCCCGGCTCGGGCAGACCGTCGAGGAGATGGCCGGTGGAGGCGGATCCGCGCGGGATGGTCTCGATCTGGCCGAGGTCGGCGTGGCCGAGACCGAGCCCCACGGTGGTCACCGGGCCGAGCCCGTCGGCCGGTTCCAGCGCCACCAGCCCGCGCCGGGCGCCGACCAGGGACGCGCCCGCGCGCAGCAGTTCGCGCAGCGCCTCGTCGAGGGTGTCGGTCCGGACCAGCCGCTCGGTGAGCTCATGAAGGGTGGTGAGGTCCGAGACCCAGCCCGCGAGCCGGTCCTGGACACCGGAGTTGGGCGCGGCCAGGGGCGGTGTGACGGGGTCGGCAGTTTGCGTGGGCGAGGGGAGGGAAGGATCGATTCCAGCCACTTTCGGCGCGTGGGGCGAGTTCATGGCCCGCTGCCTTCACCCGCCGGGTCCGGCTCGCTCAATAGCATCGCAAACCCCCTGTCGTGCTGCGCCGCTACTGTGCCGCTACTGTCTCCAGATGTACACGGAGCGCAGATGCGATGTCCAGCATTGTCCCGGTGGTCTTGTTGGTGTCTGGGGGGAATTGAACTTGGCCGAAAAAAAGTCGTTAGGCTGTCCCTTCGAGGTCGACTGACGTCGTTCGACAGCGCGTCGTCTCCACCGCGGCGGGTACACATCGGAGAGGGGCAGGGGCAGTTCGGATCGCCCCGGAACCCCGCGGCCGGTCCAGGCGTCATAGACCACAACGGCCGCGCCCATCCCCGAGTGGCGAGGAAGGCACCAACCGGACGGCAAGCGCCATGCGCGCGCCACCCCTCGCCATGTTCCACGCTCGGCCTGCGGCGTGATGCGCTGCCTTGTACGCGCAGTGACTTGTGATCCACCTGCTGTGACGGGCCGAACGATGCCGGACAGCGCCACGTAAGTCCAAGTGAAGTGCCATCTGAAGTGCGATGTAGTGCGACGGACAGCCCTCGGCGTTAACGGAAAGGAACGAGCGCTCATGCGCGAGATCCTCGGAAGGCGACGCAAGTTCTCGCTGCGGCGCGGCGCGCGGTCGCCGCTGCTGCGTGCGGCGCTCACCTGCGCCACCGAGTGGCAGTGGCCCGTGGTCCCTGGCGTCGGACTCCGGTCCGGCGGCGGACGGCCGCGGGTGTGCGGCTGCCCCGACCCGGAATGTGCGGTTCCGGGTGCACATCCGTTCGACCCTGTTCTCCTCGCCGCCACCACGGACGAGCGCATGGTGCGCTGGTGGTGGGGCAACCGGCCCTCCGCGCCCCTCCTGCTGGCCACCGGCGGCCACGCGCCCTGCGCGGTGAGCCTGCCCGCGGTCGCCGGGGCGCGGGCGCTGGCGGTCTTCGACCGGGCGGGCGTACGGCTCGGCCCGGTGGTCGCCACGCCCACCCGCTGGTCGCTGCTGGTGGAGCCGTACTCCCTCGAAGACCTCGGTGAGCTGCTGAGCCAGCAGGACTGGGTGCCCAGCTCGCTGCGGTTCCACGGCGAGGGCGGCTATGTGGTGCTGCCGCCGTCGCAGACCGGCTCCGGGCGGGTGCGCTGGGAGCGGCCGCCGCTGCGCCGCTCCGGGCGGCCCTGGCTGCCTCAGGTGGCCACGGTGGTGAACGCCTTGGTCGAGGCCAGCACCAGCGCGCCCGACGGGGGCAGCCGGCTCGCCTACTGAGGCGGGCCCCGGGTGCGGGGGTTCGGGGGCCGCTGGGCGTGACGGGCGGCTGGGCGTGACGGGTCGCTGGGCGCGACGCTCGCGGGGTGTGTGAGGGCTCGGAGGCCGGGGAGGCGACTTCCTGGGCTTCGGGCCCGTCCTGTTCCTGGGCTCCGGGCCCGTCCTGGTTCGGGGTTCCCGGTTCGGGTCTCCTGGTTCCGGGCTCCTGTTCCGGGCCCGGCGTTTTCGTGGGCACGGGGCGCTGAGGGGCGCCCTGCGCGAGCCAGTGCGGTGCCGCGGCGCCGAGGTGTCGCCACGCCCGCGCCGACGCACGGTGGGCCCGGGAGCAACTCCCTCACCGGGCCCCGGGGGGCAACTCCCTCACTGGCCCGGGAGTAACTCCCCCGCTGCCGAAGGCGGTTGGTCCGTACCTGCCCCGCCGTCCCGCGTCGCCGTCCGGGCGCGGACATGGAAGCGCCCGGTCGCTGGCGACGGGGGATGCACCAGCGACCGGGCTTTTAGAACCGTAACAAGAGATCGGCCGATAGCAAATTCGATCGCGGATTTCCGGACGTCGATTTGCAGGGCGTAACAGTGAGTTGTGAGCGGCGTCACGTGCCCCCGAGGGGCCCTTCGGCCGTCCGGGGGACGTCAGCTCAGCGTCACCTGACGATTGGTGAGGCCGCCCCGGGCGCGCCGCTGCTCGGGCGTCAGCGGGGCGTCGGAGGCGAGCGCCTCCGCGAGCCGTTCGGCGAGGTCCACGGCCGGCTTCTCGGTGTCCTCGGCGCTCATCCCGCGTGGCAGATCCCACACCGGCACCGTGAGTCCGTGGGCCCGGAAGGAGCCCACCAGCCGGGTGTTCTCGCCGAGCGAGGAGGCACCCGCGGCGTGCAGCCGGGCGAGCGCGTCCAGCAGCTTCTCCTCGGGGTGGGACATCACCCAGCGCAGGTGGTTCTTCTCCGGCGTCTCGCACCAGTAGGCCGCCTCCACGCCGGTGAGCCGGGCGGTGGGGATCGCGGCCGCGTTGGCCCGTTCCAGGGACGCGGCGACCTCTCCGGTCGCGTTCGCGGCGTCCTCGAGCCAGAACTCGAACCCCTCGTGCAGAGTCGGCGAGAAAGTGCCCTTCGGGTCGAGCAGATCCTGCAGCCGCGGACCGTCGCCCGGAGCCCGCTCGGCGGCCACCGGGGTGCCGGGCTCGGCGGTCAGCGCGCGGCGCAGGGTGTCGGCCAGGTCGCGGCTGATGTCGCCGGAGGGCGTGTCGTTCTGGAGGCCGAGCAGCACGGTGCCGTTGTCGCGGCGCAGCGCGGGCCACGCCATGGGCAGCACGGTCGCCAGGGTCACCGACGGAACCCCCTCGGGCAGCCCCTCGGCGAGGGTCAGCTCGACGGTCGCGGCGGGCACCAGCTCGCGCAGGGCCACCCAGTCGCATTCGCCGGGGAGCCCCTCGAAGGGGCGCTGCACCAGCTCGGTGACGGCGTGCGCGGCTTCCCTGCCGTGGCAGGCTTTGTAGCGACGGCCCGAGCCGCACGGGCAGGGCTCCCGCGCGCCCACCACAGGGATCTCGCCGTTGGCGACCCGTGGGCCTGCGGCCTTCGTCTGGGGGCGGCGCTTCTTGGCCATGGTGAGGCTGTCTCCCGATCGTGCGGCTGAGGGCTTGCTCGTACGCCCGTGACGGTCTGCGTACGGCCGCGGCGATGCTCTCCTTACGGCGCGTACGACTGGTACGGGCGCGAGCCTAGCCCTTTGGCCGAACCGCGTCGGCTCCCTGCGCCGCGTCGGCTACGCGAGCTCGTCCAGATCGGCGAAGTCCAGCTCGCGATCGAAATCGGGGTCGATGTTCGCCTCGATATTCGAGCCGAGGCCGGGGCCCAGGCCGGCGCCGAGATCCGTGCCGAGATCCGAGCCGAGATCCGCGTCGAGGTTCGAGCCGAGATTCGCGTCGAGACCGGCCTCGAGACGCGCGTCGAGGCCCGGACGCAGCCCCGGGGCCAGTTCCGCGTCCAGGCGGGGACTCAGCTCGGGGGAGAGATCCGAGGGAATCGTGACGCGACGGGCGAATTCGTCGTCGGGCGGGAGAAGAGCCCATACGGTGACTTCGCCGATGTCGTCCCGCACGCCCCATTCCTCGGCCAGCGACATGATGATGTTCAGCCCGCGGCCGCCGCGTGCGGTCACCGACGGATTGGCCGGAAGTGGCCTTGTGGGTCCGCCACCATCCGTCACCTCGACCGTCAGCCGGTCGTCCTCGTCGACGGCCCATGCAGCCCGGACCGTGCCGCCACCATGGTCGGAACGCCAAGGGCGGCCGTGTCGCCATGCGTTGCTGAGCAGTTCTGAAAGGATCAATACAGCGTCGTCTATGACCGAATCCGATACCCCAGTCCTGCCCAAATCGAGACGCATCCGCTGTCTTGCCGCGCGGACGCCCGCAGGACCATGGGGTACGGCCATGGTCGACGACGTCGGCACCTGCCGTGCCACCACCAACGCCACCCCCGAGACCTCCTTAGCCCCACGCCACGGGATGAATGCCCCGCGGTGCTGGAGCGGAAACTGGCCAAGTGGCATCGTGTGACGCACTCGTCACGATCGAATACGTACCGAACGCGCCGGTGCACGCCTTGTAATGCCCATTATGAGCGTCCGAGTTGGGACAGTACCTGTTTGGGGCGATTGGTGATCAGCGCGTCCACGCCCAGACGGACGCACAATTCGACGTCCTCCGGTTCGTCGACGGTCCAGACGTGCACTCGGTGCCCCTCGCGCTGCAGCCGCGCCACATACCCGGGGTGGTTCCGTACGATCCGGATGCTCGGCCCCGCGATCCGCACCCCGGGCGGCAGTTGCCCGTCCCGGTGGCGCGGCAGTATGAACTGCATCAGGTAGACGGTGGGGATGGCGGGGGCCCCGCTGCGGATCCGGTGCAGGGAGCGCGCTGAGAAGCTCATCACACGGATGGGTGAACCTTCGCCGGGCGGCGGCGCGTCCAGGCCGTAGCGGCGCAGCAGCCCGAGCAGCCGGTCCTCCACCTGGCCCGCCCACCGGGTGGGATGCTTGGTTTCGATCGCCAGTTCGATTCGGCGCCCGGCGTCCGCGATGAACCCCAGGAGCCGTTCCAGCGTGAGGACGGAGGTGCTGTCCCGGCTGTCGCGGTCCGGCTCCTCCCGGTCGGTGGCCCGGCCCTTCCAGGAGCCGAAGTCCAGGGTCGCCAGATCGGACAGCTCCAGCGCCGAGACCGCGCCCCGGCCGTTGGAGGTGCGGTCGACGCGGCGGTCGTGGACGCAGACGAGATGGCCGTCGGCGGTCAGCCGGACATCGCACTCCAGGGCGTCGGCGCCGTCCTCGATTGCCTTACGGTAGGCGGCCAGGGTGTGCTCCGGGGCATCCTCGGAGGCCCCGCGGTGAGCGACGACGGAGACGGTGTGCGGCCCGGGGCGGCCGTCCCGGGCAGGGCGCGCATAGGTCACCGCGTTATGGTGCCACCGCCCGGTGTGAGCCGGTGGATGTGGCCCCTCCGTTCGTTCGCACGGAATGGCGGTAGGGCGAATTGTCCGGGATAAAGGGTGGTAGTCCGCGGGGCTGTCGCTCCTTACGGCGGTCTGACGCGCTGTGGGAAAAGCTGACGACGGTAAGACGTACACGTGGGCCGTCGAGGAAATCTGTCGTGCACCTGAGGAGAGACCTGTGAGCACCGAGAACGAGGGCTCTGCCGTTCCGCCCGCGCCCGGGCCGCATCCGGCCCCTCCGGCGCCGCACCCGAACCCGGCGGTGCCGCCCGCGCCGGACTACGAGCCCACCGCGGGCGCGCGGCCGGCCACGCCGGACGGGCCGATAGGCACGCCCGACGCCGCAGGGTCG
>NZ_JACVYG010000118.1:0-9927 GCF_014712245.1 Streptomyces sp. 5-10 | reverse complement strand
CGCGCAAGATGCGGATCCAGCTCCGCACACACCGCGTCCAGCGCCTCCGCGAACACCGGATAGGCGTCATACAGCTCACGCCCCATCCCCAGCCGCTGACTCCCCTGCCCCGTGAACAGGAACGCCACCTTGCCACCGGCCACCAAGCCCTCGACCAGCCCGGGCGCGGACTCCTCTCGCGTCAGCGCACCCAGCCCAGCCAGCAGCCCGTCCCGGCCCTCAGCCACCACCACCGCGCGGTGCTCGAAGGCCGACCGCCCGGTCGCCAGCGAGAACCCCACATCCACCGGCCGCAGCTCAGCCCGAGCCTCCACATGCGCGATCAACCGCTCCGCCTGAGCACGCAGCGCACCCGCACCCCGGCCCGAGAGCACCCACGGCACCACATCCGGAACCACAGCACCCGCGGGAGCCGCCTCCGCCTCCGGCGCCTGCTCGATGATCGTGTGGACGTTCGTGCCGCTCACGCCGAACGACGAGATGCCCGCCCGGCGCGGCCGGCCGGTCTCGGGCCACGGCCGCGCCTCGGTCAGCAGGGACACCTCTCCCGCCGACCAGTCGACATGCGGGGTGGGCTCGTCCACGTGCAGCGTCCGCGGCAGCACACCATGGCGCATCGCCATGACCATCTTGATGACGCCACCGATACCGGCGACGTTCTGGGTGTGGCCGATGTTCGACTTCAGCGAGCCGAGCCACAGCGGCCGCCCCTCCGGCCGCTCCTGGCCGTAGGTGGCGAGCAGCGCCTGGGCCTCGATCGGGTCGCCCAGCGTCGTGCCCGTGCCGTGGGCCTCCACCGCGTCCACGTCGGCGGCGGAGAGCCGGGCGTTCTCCAGGGCCTGGCGGATGACGCGCCGCTGGGACGGGCCGTTCGGCGCCGTCAGACCGTTGGACGCACCGTCCTGGTTCACCGCGCTGCCGCGCACCACCGCCAGCACCGGGTGGCCGTTCCGCCGCGCGTCCGACAGCCGCTCGACCAGCAGCACGGCGACGCCCTCGGACCAGCCGGTGCCGTCCGCCGACGCGGCGAAGGACTTGCAGCGGCCGTCGGGGGAGAGTCCGCGCTGACGGCTGAACTCCACGAAGACATCCGGGGAGGACAGCACGGTCGCGCCCGCCGCCACCGCCAGCGAACACTCGCTCTGCCGCAGCGCCTGGACCGCCAGGTGCAGCGCGACCGAGGACGAGGAGCAGGCGGTGTCGATGGTGGCCGCCGGGCCCTCGAGGCCGAAGGCGTAGGAGAGCCGCCCGGAGGCGACGCTGGAGGCGGTGCCGGTGAGCAGATGGCCCTCGACGCCCTCCGGCAGGTCGTACTCCCCCGCCCCGTACGCCTGCGTGGACGCGCCGACGAACACACCGGTGCGCGAGCCCCGCACCGTCGCCGGGTCGATCCCGGCCCGCTCGAACGCCTCCCACGACGTCTCCAGCAGCAGCCGCTGCTGCGGGTCCATCGCCAGCGCCTCGCGCGGTGAGATCCCGAAGAAGCCCGGGTCGAACCGGCTCGCGTCGTACAGGAAGCCGCCCCCGCGGGCGTAGAAGGTGCCCTCGCGCTCCGGGTCCGGGTCGTACAGCGCCTCGATGTCCCAGCCGCGGTCGTCGGGGAAGCCGGAGATGGCGTCCTGGCCGTCCGCCACCAGCCGCCACAGCTCCTCGGGGCTGCCGACGCCGCCGGGGAACCGGCAGCTCATGCCGACGATGGCGATCGGTTCCCGGGAGGCGTCGGTGAGCTGCTGGTTCTGTTTCCGCAGCCGCTCGGTTTCCTTCAGCGAGGCCCGCAGCGCGTCAACGAGCTTTTCGTTGGGGGTTGTCATCGTGTACTCCGTGCTTGGGCCCGCGTCAGGAATCGTTGCCGTCGAGGCTGTCGAGGTCGAGCGCCATGTCGATGAGGTGCTGGACGTCCATCTCGTCGATGGACTCCGCCTCGTCCTCGGCGCGGCTGGGGTCGGAAGTGGCGGCTTGTGGATCGGCCAGCCGGAGCAGCGTGTCCAGCAGCCCGGCCTCCCGGATGCGGCTCATCGGGATGGTGGCCAGGGTGCGGCGCAGCTCGGCGTCCTGCGGGTCGAGGTCCACATCGGGCAGGGCGTGGCCGGGGCCGTGGCCCGGTCCGTCCGGGACCAGCTCGGTCAGCAGGTGCTCGGCGAGCGCGGCCGGGGTCGGGTAGTCGTAGACCAGGCTCGCGGGCAGCTTGAGGCCGGTGGCCGCGCCGAGCCGGGTGCGCAGTTCGACCGCGGTGAGCGAGTCGAAGCCCAGCTCGTTGAAGGCGCGCCCGGCCTCGACCTCGTCGGCGGAGGCGTGGCCGAGGGCGCTGGCCACATGGGTGCGGACCAGCTCCAGCACCGTGTCCTCGCGCTCGGCCGCGGACAGCCCGGCGAGCCGCTGGCGCAGGCCCGGCGCGCCGTCGGCCGCCTTGTTCGCCTGATCGCCGTCGTCACCGCCGCGCAGGGCCTTGGCCACCTGCGGCAGATCGTCGATCAGCGGGCGGGGGCGGGCGGCGGTGAAGGCCGGGGCGAAACGCTCCCAGTCGACATCGGCCACCGTCACGGCCGTCTCCTGGCGGGAGAGCACCCGCTGGAAGGCGACCATGTTCACCTCCGGCGCCATCGGCGGCAGTCCGCGGCGGCGCAGCTGCTCCTCGGCGTCGCCCTCGGCGGCCATGCCGCCCTCCGCCCACGGGCCCCAGGCCACCGAGGTGGCGGGCAGGCCACGGGCCCGGCGCTGTTCGGCCAGCGCGTCGAGGAACGCGTTTCCGGCCGCGTAGGCGCCCTGGCCGCCACTGCCCCACACCCCGGCGATCGAGGAGAAGAGCACGAAGGCGTCCAGCGGGTCGGCGTCCGCGCCGAAGAGGGCGTCGAGGTGGACCGCGCCGGTCGTCTTGGCCGCCACGATCCGGGCGAACTCGGGGAGTTCGGCGCCGGTGCCGGGCTCCTGGGAGATCCCTGCCGAGTGCACCACGGCCCGGACCGGGGTGCCGTTCGCGGCCAGCTTCTCCACCAGCGCGGCGAGCGCGTGGCGGTCGGCCACATCGCACGCCTCGACGGTCACGGCGGTGTCGGTGCCGGACAGTTCGGCCACGATCTCGGCCGCGCCCGGCGCGTCGGGGCCACGGCGGCTGAGCAGCACCAGCCGCTCCGCGCCGTGGTCCGCCAGCCAGCGGGCCACATGCCGCCCCAGGGCGCCCGTGCCACCGGTCACCAGCACGGTGCCGCGCGGCGTCCAGGGCTCTGCGGCGGCGGTGGCCGCGGTGCGCGGGGCCGGGACGAGGCGGCGTACGAAGACACCGGTGGCGCGGATCGCGACCTGGTCCTCGTCGTCGGACCCGGCGAGCACGGCCGCGAGCCGGTCCAGCGCCCGCTCGTCCACGGTCTCCGGGAGGTCCACCAGACCGCCCCAGCGCTCGGGCTGCTCCAGCGCGACCACCCGGCCGTAGCCCCAGACCTGGGCCTGGGTGGCGCTGTCCAGCCGGTCGGCGCCGCCGGTCGAGACCGCGCCCCGGGTGGCGCACCACAGCCGCGCCGGGGTGTCGTCGCCCCGCCGCGCCAGCGCCTCGGCCAGCGCACCGGTCAGCGCTAGGCCGACCGGCACCGCCGGATGCTCCGGATGCGGCCGCTCGTCCAGCGCCAGCAGGGACAGCACCCCGGCCACCGGGCCGTCGGCCGACGCGGCGGCGAGACGGTCGGTCACGGCGGCGGGGTCGGTGTCGACGGCGTCCAGTTCCAGCGTGACGACCCGTACCCCGCGACGCGTCAGGTCGTCGGCCACCGCGCTGATCCGGGGGTCGTCCGCGTGGCTCGCGGGGACGACGGTCAGCCAGGTGCCGGACGGGGCGGGGGCGCCCGACGGGCCGCCCCGCGGACGCGGCTTCCACACCACGTTGTAGAGGTGGCCGTCGGCGGCCGACCGCTCGCGCTGGGCGCGGCGCCACGACGACAGGGCGGGCAGCACCGCGCTGAGCGGCTGGTCGCCCTCGACCCGCAGCTCGCCGGCCAGCGATTCCCAGTCCTCGCGCTCCACGGCCTCCCAGAACCGCGCGTCCACCGCGTCCACGGCGCCCTCGGCCGGGGTCCCGGCCTCCTGGGCGGTGTCCGGCCAGTAGCGGCGGCGCTGGAACGCGTACGTCGGCAGGTCCACGCGGTGTGCGCCGGTCCCGGCGAAGAACCCGGCCCAGTCCACCTCGGCGCCCCGGACATACGCCTGGGCGAGCGCGGTGGTGACGGTCTCGGCCTCGGGGCGGTCCTTGCGCAGCGCGGCGGCGAAGGCGGCGTCCTCGACTGTCACACAGTCCTGGGCCATGGCGGTGAGCACACCGTCGGGGCCCAGCTCGACGTAGGTGGTGACGCCCTGGGCCTCCAACATCCTGATGCCATCGAGGAAGCGGACCGCCTCGCGGACATGGCGCACCCAGAAGTCCGGGCTGGTGATCTCCTCGGCCGAGACCAGCTCGCCCGTCAGGTTGGAGACGATCGGGATACGCGGGGCCTCGTACGTGAGCCCCTGCGCCACCTCACGGAACGCCTCCAACATCCCGTCCATGCGCGGCGAGTGGAACGCATGGCTCACGGTGAGCCGCTTGGTCTTCCGACCCCGCGCCCCGAAACCGGCCGCGATCTCCAGCGCCGCGTCCTCATCACCCGCGATGACCACCGACGTCGGCCCGTTCAGCGCGGCGATCGACACCCGCTCGGTCAGCAGCGGCAGCACCTCGTCCTCCGACGCCTGCAGCGCGATCATCGCGCCACCCTCGGCAAGCTCCTGCATCAGGCGGCCACGCGCGGCCACCAGCGTGCAGGCGTCGGCGAGGGAGAGCACACCCGCCACATGCGCGGCGGCCAGCTCACCGATCGAATGCCCGGACAGGAAGTCCGCCTTCAGACCCCACGCCTCGACCAGCCGGAACAACGCCACCTCAACCGCGAACAACGCGGGCTGGGTGAACCCGGTCTGGTCCAACGCCTCGGCGTCATCCCCGAACACCACATCCCGCAGCGGACGCTCAAGATGCGGATCCAGCTCCGCACACACCGCGTCCAGCGCCTCCGCGAACACCGGGTAGGCGTCGTACAGCTCACGACCCATCCCCAGCCGCTGGCTCCCCTGCCCCGTGAACAGGAACGCCACCTTGCCACCGGTCGCCGAGCCCTCGACAATCCCCGCCGCGCCGCGCCCCTCGGCCAGCGCCGCGAGCTGGTCGCCGAGGAGGTCGCCGTCCCGGCCGAGCAGCACGGCCCGGTGTTCCAGGGCGGCACGCGAGGTGGCCAGGGAGTACGCGAGGTCGAGCGGGCGCGGCGCGTCGCCTCCGGCGGCCACGGAGGGGCGCAGCCGTGCGGCCTGGGCCCGTAGCGCGTCCTCGGTACGGGCCGAGACCGGCCAGGCGAGGACGGGCAGGGACCGCTCCGGGGCGGGCGCGGAGACCGCGTCCACGGCCGGGGCCTGCTCGATGATCGCGTGCGAGTTGGTGCCACTGAAGCCGAACGACGACACGCCCGCGCGGCGCGGACGGCCGGTCTCCGGCCAGGGCCGGGCCTCGGTCAGCAGCTCGATGTCACCCGCGGTCCAGTCGACGTGCGGGGTCGGCTCGCTGACGTGCAGGGTCCGCGGCAGCACACCGTGCCGCATCGCCATGACCATCTTCATGATGCCGGCGGCGCCCGCCACGGCCTGGGTGTGGCCGATGTTGGACTTCACCGAACCCAGCCACAGCGGGCGGCCCTCGGGCCGGTCCTGGCCGTAGGTGGCCAGCAGCGCCTGCGCCTCGATCGGGTCGCCGAGCGTCGTCCCGGTGCCGTGGGCCTCCACGGCGTCGATGTCCGCGGCCGAAAGACCGGCGCCCGCGAGGGCCTGCCGGATGACGCGCTGCTGGGACGGGCCGTTGGGCGCCGTCAGACCGTTGGACGCGCCGTCCTGGTTGATGGCGGTGGACCGCAGGACGGCGAGCACCGGGTGGCCGTTCCTGCGGGCGTCGGAAAGCCGCTCCACCAGGAACAGGCCCACGCCCTCGGACCAGTTGGTGCCGTCCGCGTCCGCCGAGAACGCCTTGATCCGGCCGTCGGCGGCCAGTCCGCGCTGCCGGCTGAACTCCAGGAAGGCGCCCGGGGTCGACATGACCGTGACGGCTCCGGCCAGCGCGAGCGAGCATTCGCCGCTGCGCAGCGCCTGCGCGGCCAGGTGCAGCGCCACCACCGACGACGAGCAGGCGGTGTCGATGGTGACCGCCGGGCCTTCGAGCCCGAAGGCGTAGGAGAGGCGGCCGGAGGCCACGCTGGAGGAGTTGCCGGTGCCGAGGTGGCCTTCGAGGCCCTGCGGCTCGTTCAGCCACAGCGTCAGGTAGTCCTGGTCATTGGAGCCGATGTACACGCCGGTACGGCTGCCGCGCAGCGTGGCCGGGTCGATCCCGGCCCGCTCGAACGCCTCCCAGGTGGTCTCCATCAGCAGCCGCTGCTGCGGGTCCATCGCCAGCGCCTCGCGCGGCGAGATGCCGAAGAACGAGGCGTCGAAGTCGGCCACGTCGTGCAGGAAGCCGCCCTCGCGGGTGTAGCTGGTGCCCTCGAGGTCGGGGTCGTCGCTGTAGAGGGTGGCGAGGTCCCAGCCGCGGTCGGCGGGGAACGGGGTGATGGCGTCGTCACCCGCCACCAGCAGCTGCCACAGCTCCTCGGGCGAGTGCACCCCGCCGGGGAAGCGGCAGCTCATGGCGACGATCGCGATCGGGTCGTCGCGGTCCACCGCGCTGATCACCCGGTCGGGGACGATTCCGTCGGCCGGGTCACCGACGATCTCCTGGCGCAGATGGCCCGCCAGGGCGGTCGAGGTGGGGTAGTCGAAGACGAGCGTCGGCGGCAGCCGCAGCCCGGTGGCCTCACGCAGCAGGTTGCGCAGCTCGACGGCGGTCAGCGAGTCGAAGCCCAGGTCCTTGAACGCCCGGCCCTCCTCGACGGCCTGCGGGCCCGCGTAGCCGAGGACGGCCGCCACCTGCGTACGGACCAGGTCCAGCAGCAGCCGGTCTTGCTCGGCCGCGCTCAGCCCGGCCAGCCGCTCCGCCAGCGCGGAGCCGCCGCCCGCGGCGGTGTCCACGGCGCGGCGCACCGGGACCCGCACCAGCCCGCGCAGCAGCGGCGCCAGCGCGCCCGCCGCGGCCTGGGCGCGCAGCGCCACGGCGTCCACGCGCATCGGGACCGGTGCCACCTGGTCCGTGGTGAGCGCGGCGTCCAGGAGCGCCAGGCCCTCGGCCGGGGACAGCGGCGGCAGTCCGGCGCGCCGCATCCGGGCGATGTCGGCCTCGTCCAGGCCACCGGCCATACCGGCGCCCGCCCACGGGCCCCAGGCGAGCGAGAGGGCGGGCAGGCCCTCGGCGCGGCGGTGTGCGGCCAGGGCGTCCAGGAAGGCGTTGGCGGCCGCGTAGTTGCCCTGGCCCGGGGCGCCGAACACGCCCGAGGCGGAGGAGAACAGCACGAAGGCGGTCAGGTCGAGGTCGCGGGTGAGCTCGTGGAGGTTCCACGCCGCGTCCACTTTCGGGCGCATGACGCGCGTGATGCGCTCAGGCGTCAGCGAGCCGATCACACCGTCGTCCAGCACACCGGCCGTGTGGACGACGGCGGTCAGCGGGTGCTCGGCCGGGACGGCGGCGAGGGTTGCGGCGAGTGCGTCCCGGTCGGCCACGTCACACGCCGCCCAGTGCGCCTCGGCGCCCAACTGGGTTAGTTCGGTGGTGAGTTCGGCTGCCCCGGGGGCTTGGTCGCCACGGCGGCTGACCAGCAGCAGATGCCGTACGCCACGCTCGGCCACCAGGTGCCGGGCCACCAGACCGCCCAGCGAACCGGACGCGCCGGTCACCAGCACCGTGCCCTCGGAGGCGAAGGTGTTCTCGGTGGCCGTCCCGTCCGTGACCGGCACCCTGGCCAGCCTCGGGATACGGGCCACGCCCGCGCGGACGGCCAGCTGCTCCTCGCCTGCCGCCAGCGCGGCCGGAAGCGCCGCAAGCGACGCGTCCTGGCCGTCGATGTCCAGGAGGACGAAGCGGTCCGGGTTCTCGGCCTGCGCGGAGCGCACGAGACCTTGTACGGCGGCGCCCGCCGGATCCGTCACCGGCTCACCGGCCCCGGTGGCCACGGCCCCCGAGGTGAGCAGGACCAGACGTGAGTCCGTGAAGCGGTCGTCGGCCAGCCACTGCTGCAGCAGGCCCAGCGCCTGGGTGGTGGCCTGGTGCGCCGTGGTGGCGGGCGAGGGGTTTTCCCCCACCCCGCCCCTTCCCGAAACTTGGGGCTCCGCCCCAAGACCCCGGTCCTCAAACGCCGGACGGGCTTGATTCGCCGCACCCCGGCCTTCGAGTGCCGCGCCACCCACTTCACGTGCCGCACCGTCCGCGTGCACGCCCCGACGCCCTTCGGGCGTGTCCTCAATCGCCGGACGGGCTTGATGTGCCGCACCTTCGGCTTGATGTGCCGCACCTTCGGCTTGATGTGCCGCACCTTCGGCTTGATGTGCCGGGCACACCACTACGTACTCCGGCAGCGCCGTTCCGGAATCGACGGCCTCGCCCAGCTCCGCGAGGTCGGCGTATGTCGTGGCCCCCAATCCGAGCGGGTCCGCGCCGAGCACCGCCCACCGGCCGCTCGTGGACGCGCCCGCTCCGGCCGGGAGTTCGGTCCACTCCACGCGGAACAGGGACTCGTGGTACGCCGCCCGCGCGGCCCGCACCTGCTCCGTCGACACGGCGCGCAGGACCAGCGAGTCCACGGCCGCGACCGGTGCGCCGGCGGTGTCCGCGATCTCGAGCCGGACGCCGTCCGCGCCGCGCGGCTCCAGCCGCACCCGCAGCGCCGAGGCGCCGCTCGCGTACAGCGACACGCCGCTCCAGGCGAACGGCAGCCGCCCCTGGCCGTCACCGTCGCCGTCGCCATCATCCAGGCCGTCCAGGCCGAGCGCGTGCAGCGCCGAGTCGAGCAGCGCCGGGTGCAGCCCGTACGCCTGCGCGTCGGAGGCGGCGGACTCGTCCAGCCGGACCTCGGCGAAGAGTTCGTTCCCGCGCCGCCACGCGGCCGTGAGCCCCTGGAACACCGGGCCGTACCGCAGCCCGCCGTCCGCGAGCGCCGCGTACAGCTCCTCGGTACCGGCCGCCTCGGCGCCCTGCGGCGGCCACGCGGTCAGCGCGAACGACGGCCGGGGCGCGCCCGTGGCGAGCACGCCGTCGGCGTGTCGCGTCCACGGCTCCTCGGCCGGGGCGTCCTCCGCGCGGGACAGCACGGTCAGCGACCGCCGTCCGGCGCCATCGGGCGCGCCGACGGTGAGCTGCAGCCGGACGCCACCGCGCGCGGGCAGCACCAGCGGGGCGTGCAGGGTCAGCTCGTCGAGCAGGTCGCAGCCGACCTGGTCACCGGCGCGCACGGCAAGCTCCACGAACGCCGTGCCGGGCAGCACCACCGCCCCCCGCACCACATGGTCGGCCAGCCACGGATGCGTATCCACACCCAGCCGTCCCGTGAACACCAGCCCGTCGGTCTCCGCCAGCGGCACGGCGGCGCCGAGCAGCGGATGCCCCGCCAACTCCAGGCCCACGGACGCCACATCACCCACGGAGGCCGTGCCCGGCTCCAGCCAGAACCGCTCGTGCTGGAAGGCGTACGTCGGCAGGTCAACGTGGTGGGCGTCCCTACCGGCGAAGTATCCGGCCCAGTCCACCGCCACACCGCGCACATGGGCCCGTGCCACGGCCGTGGTCAGCGCCTCGGCCTCGGGGCGGTCCTTGCGCAGCGCCGAGATGAACGCGACGTCCGACGCGGCGTCGGTCACGCACTCCTGCGCCATCGCGGTGAGCACACCGTCCGGGCCCAGCTCGATGAACGTGGTGACGTTGCGCTCCTCCAGCGTCCGTACGCCGTCGAGGAAGCGCACGGCCTCGCGGACGTGGCGCACCCAGAAGTCCGGGCTGGTGATCTC
>NZ_JACVYG010000117.1:0-10474 GCF_014712245.1 Streptomyces sp. 5-10 | reverse complement strand
CGTTCGGCGAAGACCGGCGAGGTGGTGAGGAGTTGTGCCCCCATTCCTGCCCATTGGGCGCCCTGCCCGGGGAAGACGAAGACGGTCTTGCCGTGGGTAGTGGCGTGGCCGGTGGTGAGACGGGGGTGAGGTTGTCCGGTCGCGAGGGCCATGAGGGCGGCCGTGGCCTCAGTGCTCTCGGCGCTGGTGCCGGTGCTGGTGTCAGTGCTGGTGTCGGTGTCGGCGAGGATGATGGCGCGGTGGTCGTGGAGGGTGCGGGTGGTGGCCAGGGACCAGCCGATGTCCACGGGGCGCGCTTCCACGCCGGATTCCAGGTGATCCAGCAGGCGTTGGGCCTGAGCCCGCAGGGCCGTGGCGGTCTTGGCGGACAGGACCCAGGGGGCGATTCCGCCGGTGGCGACCAGCCCAGGGGTGTCCGTGCCCTCGTCCGCCTTCGGTGCGGGTTCGGGCTCGGGCTGAGGTGCCTGCTCCAGGATGAGGTGGGCGTTGGTGCCGCTGACGCCGAAGGACGAGATCCCGGCACGGCGCGGGTGGCCCCTCTCCGGCCAGGGACGGGCCTCGTCCAGCAGGGACACCGCGCCCGACGTCCAATCCACCTGTGTGGTCGGCTCGTTGATGTGCAGGGACCGCGGAAGCGTGCCCTGCCGTATCGCCAGCACCATCTTGATGACGCTGGCCACGCCTGCGGCGGCCTGGGCGTGGCCGATGTTGGACTTCAGCGAACCGAGCCACACCGGCTCGTCCCCCGGGCGGTNTCAGCGAACCGAGCCACACCGGCTCGTCCCCCGGGCGGTCCTGCCCGTAGGTGGCGAGGAGTGCCTGGGCCTCGATGGGGTCGCCGAGGGCGGTTCCGGTGCCGTGGGCCTCGACGGCGTCGATGTCTGAGGGGGACAGTCCGGCGTTCGCCAGTGCCTGCCGGATCACCCGCTGCTGCGAGGGCCCGTTCGGCGCGGTGAGGCCGTTGCTCGCCCCGTCCTGGTTCACCGCCGTACCACGGATCACGGCCAGCACCTCGTGCCCGTTGCGACGGGCCTCCGAGAGCCGTTCCAACAGCACGAGGCCGACACCCTCGGACCAGTTGGTGCCGTCCGCACCCTCGCCGAAGGACTTGCAGCGGCCGTCCGACGCGAGGCCGCGCTGGCGCGAGAACTCGACGAACGCGCCGGGCTGGCCCATGACGGCGACGCCCCCGGCGAGTGCCATCGTGCATTCGCCGGAGCGCAGGGCCTGTACGGCGAGGTGGAGAGCCACCAGCGAGGAGGAGCACGCCGTGTCCACGGTCACCGCCGGACCGGTCAGCCCGAAGGTGTACGCCACCCGACCCGACGCCACGCTCGTCGCGCCGCCCACCCCGAGGTAGCCCTCCAGGCCCTCCGGCACCGCGCCCGGACCGACGCCGTACCCCTGGCCGCTGGCCCCGACGAATACCCCGACCTCCTGTCCGCGCAGTGACGTCGGAACGATCCCGGAGCGTTCCAGGGTCTCCCAGGCGGTCTCCAGCAGTACGCGCTGTTGCGGGTCCATCGACAGGGCCTCGCGCGGGGAGATGCCGAAGAAGGTGGCGTCGAATCCGCCCGCGTCGCTGAGGAAACCGCCCTCGCGCACGTACGACTTGCCCAGAGCATCCGGATCGGAGTCGAACAACTCGGCCAGGTCCCACCCCCGGTCCCGCGGGAACGGCCCGATGGCGTCGTCTCCGGCGGCGACCAGCCGCCACAGGTCCTCGGGGGTGCGGACGTCCCCGGGCAGGCGGCAACCCATGCCGACCACGACGACCGGATCCTCGGCCTGGTCAGGGGTGGTCCGGTCACGCCGCACCGGCCGGGGCGTGGCCTCGGCGGTACGCCCGCCCAGTTGGTCGCGCAGAAAGTCGGCGGTGGCCACGGGGCTCGGGTGGTCGAAGACCAGCGTTGCCGGCAGCCGCAGCCCGGTGGCCGTGTTGAGGCGGTTGCGCAACTCCACCGCGGTCAGCGAGTCGAATCCCATGTCGCGGAACGCCTGTTCCGGCCCGATCGGATCGATCGTGGGGAACCCGAGCACCGAAGCGGCCTCTTCGCGGATCAACTCCACGAGCACACGACCCTGTTGGGCCGCCGACAGCCCGGCCAGCCGCTCGACGAGGCCGCCCTCACCGGCCTCCGGCACCGGCCGGGCCGTACGCCGCGTCGGCCGGACCAGCCCCCGCAGCAGCGGTGGGGGTTCAGTGGCCTCCGCGCCGAGGGCGGCGAGGTCGAACCTCATCGGCACCAGCACCGAAAGACCGGACTCCACCGACCGGTCGAACAGGCCCAGCGCCTCCGTGGTGGACAGCCCGACGATGCCGCCGCGCCGCATCCGGTGCAGATCGCCGGAGCCGAGCCCGGCCGTCATGCCACTGGCCTCCGCCCACATGCCCCACGCCAGGGACGTGGCGGGAAGCCCGCGCGCCCGCCGCCACTGTGCGAGCCCGTCCAGATAGGCGTTGGCGGCCGAGTAGTTGCCCTGTCCGGGCCCGCCGAGTACTCCGGCGGCGGACGAGTACACCACGAACGCCGCCAGGTCGTGGTTGTCGTGGGTGAGGTCGTGGAGGTGGGTGACCGCGTCGACCTTGGGGCGGAAGACGGTGTCGAGGCGGTCGGGGGTGAGTGCGGTGAGGATGCCGTCGTCCAGCGTCCCGGCCGCGTGGACCACGGCGGTCAACGGCCGGCCGGCCGGGATATCGGCGAGGACGGCGGCGAGTTGGTCGCGGTCGGCGGTGTCGCACGCGGCGATGTCGACGTGCGCACCGAGTTCGGTGAGCTCGGTGCTGAGGTCCGCGGCACCGGGGGCGTCCGGCCCCCGCCTGCTGAGCAGCAGCAGATGGCGTACGCCATGCTGTGCCACGAGGTGGCGGGCGATGGTGGCGCCGAGCGCTCCGGTGCCGCCGCTGACCAGCACCGTGCCATCCGGATCCAGGACGCGGGGAAGGGTGAGCACGATCTTGCCGGTGTGACGGCCCTGGCTCATCCACCGGAACGCCTCGGGGGCACGGGTGATGTCCCACTGCCGTACGGGCAGCGGCTCGATCCGGCCCGTCTCGAACAGTTCCACCAGCTGGCGCAGCAACTCCCGCACCCGCTCGGCAGGGGCCTCGCCACCGAGGTCGAACGCCCGGTAGGTGACCCCTGGATGCCGCGCCCCGACCTCACCGGGCTCCCGCAGATCGGTCTTCCCCATCTCCAGGAACCGGCCGCCGGGGCGGAGAAGCCCGAGGGAGGTGTCGATGTGCTCGCCGGTGAGGGAGTTGAGGACGACGTCGGCGGTGGGGAAGGTGTCGGCGTAGGCGAGGTCGCGGCTGGAGGCGAGGCGTTCGGCGGGAATGCCGAGCCGGTGCAGGGCGTGGTGTTTGGAGGGGTGGGCGGTGCCCAGGACGGTGGCGCCGAAGTGCTGTGCGAGCTGGACGGCGGCCATGCCCACCCCGCCCGCGGCGGCGTGCACCAGGACCGTCTCTCCCGGCTGGACCCTCCCGAGGTCCTGCAACGCGTAGAGCGCGGTCAGATAGGCCACCGGCACCCCGGCCGCCGTGCCGAACGACCAGCCCTCCGGCATCCGGATCACCGTACGCGCGTCGGCGGTGGCCAGCGGGCCGAACGAGCCGGAGAACAGACCCATCACCCGGTCGCCCACGGCCAGGTCCGTCACGCCCGGGCCGACCTCGGTCACCGCACCGGCGCCCTCCGTGCCGATCACCGACCGGCCCGGATACATGCCGAGAACCACCAGGACATCGCGGAAGTTGAGCCCGGCGGCGCGGACCTCGATCCGCACCTGACCGGCCTCCAGCGGTGCGGTCCCGGCCTCGTCGGGCAGCAGCGCGAGGTTGTCCAGGGTGCCGTACTCGGCCGAGTCCAGATGCCACGACGGCTGCGCGGGCACCCGCAGGCCGGGTTCGACCCGGGCCAGGCGCGGCACCCACACCGCTCCGCCCCGCACCGCGAGCTGGGGCTCATCCCCGGACCACACACCTGCGGGCAGTTCGGGGAGTTCCTCGTACGTGCCGTCGGCGTCCACCAGGGCCAGTCGCCCCGGGTGTTCGGCCTGGGCCGAGCGGACCAGGCCCCAGACCGCGGTGGCCGCAGGGTCGGTGACCTCGGCGTCCCCGTGCACGGCGACCGCCCCGCGGGTGACCACGGCCAGCCGCGTCCCGGCCATCGCGTCGTCGCCGATCCACCGCTGGATCTCCGCCAGCAGGCGGGCGGTGAGCTGTCGGGTCCGTGCGGGCAGCGACTCGGTGAGGTCGTCGGTCCACGCGCGCGTATCGGCCACGAGGACGTCGGGAAGGGTGTTTTCGTCGCCCTCCGCTTCGCCCAGCGGCGCCCGGGAGACCGCGCCGCCCTCCGGCAGGGCGTGTTCGCTCCAGCGGACCGTCCACAGCGCGTCGCCGGCCGCTCCGCTCTCCAGCTGGGCCGGGTCCACCGCCCGCAGGGTGAGCGAGTCCACGGAGGCCACCGTCTGGCCCGAGCCGTCGGTCAGCCGTACCGCGAACGCGTCGTCGCCGACCGGGCGGACATGCACCCGGACCGCGGTCGCGCCGCCCGCGTGCAGACGCACGTTGTTCCAGGCGAACGGCAGCAGGGTCACCTGTCGGGCCGGGTCGGAGGGCAGGCAGAAGCTGCCCGCGTGCAACGCGGCGTCCAGCAACGCCGGATGGATGCCGAACCGTTCGGCCTCCGTGGCGTACGCCTCCGGCAGCGCCACGTCGCCGAAGATCTCACCGTCCCGGCGCCACGCGGCGACGAGCCCGCGGAACGCCGGTCCGTACGCGTAACCGGCGTCGACGAGCGAGCGGTAGAAGTCCGCCACCGGGATCGGCTCGGCCCGTGCGGGTGGCCACTCGCCGACCGCCTCGTCCCGCGGTGCCGGTGCCTGTGCGGTGAGCGTGCCGGTGGCGTGCTCGGTCCAGTCCGTGCCGCCGTCGGCGCGGGAGTAGATCCGCACCGTGCGCCGCCCGCCCTCGTCCGCGCCCACGACGACCTGCACACTCAGGGCGGTGTCGGCGGACAGCATCATCGGCTGCCCGATCACCAGCTCCTCCAGCACCGGGGTGCCGGTCTCGTCCCCGGCGCGCACCGCCAGCTCCACCATCGCCGTGCCGGGCACCAATACCGCACCGGAGATGACGTGTTCGCCCAGCCACGGCTGGGCCCGTACCGACAGCCGCCCGCTGAGCTGCACTCCGCCCGTCTCCGGCAGCTGCACCACCGCGCCCAGCAGCGGGTGGCCCGCCTCCCCGAGCCCGACCGCGCCCACGTCGCCGGACCCGGCGGCCCGCTCCAGCCAGTAGTGCTCATGCTGGAAGGCGTACGTCGGAAGGGCGACGCGCCGGGCGCCGGACCCGGCGAACATCGCGTCCCAGTCCACCGGCACCCCGCGTACGTACAGACCGGCGAGCCCGGCCAGCACCGCCTGGGCCTCCTGGACGCCCGGACGCAGGGACGGTACGAACGCCCCGTCCGCCCCCGCATCGGCATCGGCCACCGCATCCGGCAGGCAGTCCTGGCCCATCGCGGTCAGCACCCCGTCCGGGCCGAGTTCCAGATGGGTGCGCACGCCCGCGTCGGCGAGTGCGCGGACACCGTCGAGGAACCGCACCGCGCCCCGCACATGCCGCACCCAGTACTCCGGGGTGCACAGCTCCTGCGGATCCGCGACCCCGCCGGTCAGGTTCGACACCACGGGCACCCGGGGCGGCGCGTAGGTCAGCCGCGACGCCACCTCGCGGAACGCGTCCAGCATCCCGTCCATGTGGGGGGAGTGGAACGCGTGCGAGACCACGAGCCGCTTGGTCTTGCGGCCCTGCCGGGCCAGCGTCTCCGCCACCGCCGTGACCACGTCCTCGTCGCCGGAGACCACCACGGACGTCGGGCCGTTGACGGCGGCGATGGACGCCCGGTGCTCCTTCCCCGTGAGCAGGGGGACGACCTCGTCCTCGGCCGCCTCCACCGCGACCATCGCCCCGGTCGCGTCGAGTCGCTGCATCAGCCGCCCGCGCGCCCGCACCAGTGTGCAGGCGTCCGGCAGGGAGAGCACCCCGGCCACATGGGCCGCGACCACCTCGCCGATCGAGTGGCCCAGCACATATGCGGGGCGCACCCCCCACGACTCCACGAGCCGGAACAGCGCCACCTCCAGCGCGAACAGCGCGGGCTGGGTGAACTCGGTCCGGTCCAGCAGCGCCGCCCGTGCCGACCCCTCCTCGGCGAACACCACCTCGGCGAGCGAGACCTTCTCGTCCCCGTCCCCCTCTCCCGTGCGCAGGTCGCCGAACTGGGCGCATACGTCGTCGAAGGCCCGCGCGAACACCGGGTAGTGGCCGTGCAGTTCCCGGCCCATTCCGGCGCGCTGGCTGCCCTGGCCGGTGAACAGCACCGCGACCTTCCCCGACGCCACGGACCCGGTGACCACCGACCGGGTGGACGCGCCCGCGGCCACCGCCTCCAGCCCCGCGACGGCCTCCTCGGCATCGGCGCACAGCACGACCGCGCGGTGGTCCAGCCGGGTCCTGGTGGTGGCCAGCGACCAGCCCACGTCCCGCGGGCCATCGGCGTCCGCCTTGCGCACATGGGTCAGCAGCCGTGCGGCCTGGGCCCGCAGCGCCACCTCCGTATGGCCCGAGAGCACCCACGGCACCACGTGGCCGGTGGCGACGGGACCGGGCTCGGCGGACTCCTCCCGCTGTGGGGCGGTGTTCTCCTCCGGGGCCTGCTCGAGGATGACATGCGCGTTCGTCCCGCTGACGCCGAAGGACGAGATTCCGGCGCGGCGTGGATGTCCCGTCTCCGGCCACGCCCGCCCCTCGCTGAGCAGGGACACCGCGCCCGTGGCCCAGTTCACCTTGGAGGTGGGCTCCTCGGCGTGGAGGGTCTTCGGCAGCCGGCCGTGCCGTAACGCCATGACCGTCTTGATGACACTGGCGATCCCGGCGGCGGCCTGTGCGTGGCCGATGTTGGACTTCAACGACCCCAGCCACAGCGGCTGGTCCTCCGGGCGGTTCCGGCCGTAGGTGGCGAGGAGTGCCTGGGCCTCGATCGGGTCGCCGAGGGCGGTGCCGGTGCCGTGGGCCTCGACCGCGTCCACATCGGCCACCGTCAGCCCGGCGTTGGACAGCGCCTGCCGGATCACCCGTTCCTGGGACGGCCCGTTGGGCGCGGTGAGGCCGTTGCTCGCCCCGTCCTGGTTGACCGCCGTGCCCCGGATGACGGCCAGGATGTCGTGGCCGTTGCGGCGGGCGTCGGACAGCCGCTCCAGCAACACGAGCCCGACACCCTCGGACCAGGTGGTGCCGTCCGCGCCCGCGCCGAACGACTTGCAGCGCCCGTCCGGCGCCAGGCCACGCTGGCGGGAGAACTCCACGAAGGCGGTGGGTTGGCCCATGATGGCGACCCCACCGGCCAGCGCCATGGAACATTCGCCGGACCGCAGCGCCTGCACGGCCAGATGGGTGGCCACGAGCGAGGAGGAGCAGGCGGTGTCCACGGTCACGGCGGGCCCGGTCAGCCCGAGCGTGTACGACACGCGTCCGGACAGGACGCTGCCGGAAACACCGACCCCGAGATAGCCCTCCAGCCCCTTGGGCGCCTCACCCGGACCGCCGCCGTACCCCTGGCCGCTGCCCCCGGCGAACACCGCGATGTCCCGGCCCTCCACCGACCGCGGATCCATCCCCGCCCGCTCGAAGGTCTCCCACGCGGTCTCCAGCAGCAGCCGCTGCTGCGGGTCGAGCGACAGGGCCTCGCGCGGGGAGATGCCGAAGAACGCGGCGTCGAACCCGCCCGCACCCTCCAGGAATCCCGCCTCGCGCACATAGGACTTGCCCACGGCGTCCGGATCGGCGTCGAAGAGCGTCTCCAGGTCCCAGCCGCGGTCCGTGGGGAACGGGCCGATCGCGTCCCGTCCCTCGGCCACCAGCTCCCACAGCGACTCCGGGTCGGTCACCCCGCCCGGCAGCCGGCACGCCATCGCCACGATCGCCACGGGTTCGGTGGACTCGGCGATCAGCCGGTCGTTCTCCCGCCGCAGCCGCTCGACATCCATCAGCGAGGTACGCAGCGCCTTGACCAGGTCTTCCCGGGACGCAGCCATATGTACTCCTCTCCGCAACCGCGGCGTCAGTCGTTTCCGAAGGTCGTGCCGCGCATCGCCCGGCTCACCAGCTCGTCGGCGTCCAGGTCCGCGATCGCGGTGTCCTCCGCCTCGGCGGCGTCGCTCAGGTCGGTCAGGCCACTCAGCTCGCCCGGCTCACCGGCCGCGGTGTCCGCGATGCGCATCAGCGCGTCCAGCACCCCGAGCTCGTGGAATCGGCGCAACGGCACCGAGGCCAGCACCCGCCGGATCTCGCGCTCGCGGCCCTCCGCGTCGGTGGCTCCGCCGCCTCCGAGCCCGCCCCCGGGCCCACCCCCGATCCCGTCCACGGTCTCGTCCGCGGTGGGCACCAGCTCGGTGCGCAGCTTCCTCGCCAGCGTGGTGGGTTTCGGATAGTCGAACACCACCGTGGGGGAGAGCTGGAGGCCGGTGGCCGCGTTGATCCGGTTGCGCAGCTCCACCGCGGTCAGCGAGTCGAACCCGGTGTCCTTGAACGCGCGCTCCGGCTCCACCGCGTCACCGTCGGCGTGCCCGAGCACGGCCGCCGCCTCCCGCCGCACCAGGTCGGTCAGGAACGCCTCCTGCTCCGGACCGGTCAGCTCGGCCAGGCCGTGCAGGAGCGCCTCTCGCCGCGACGCGCCCTCGCCCGGTGTGTCCGCCGCCAGGACCTCGGCGACCTCGGGCAACTGCCGCAGCAGCGGCCGCTCCCGGGCCATCGTGTATCCCGGTACGAACCGCGCCCAGTCGATGTCGGCGACGATCACATTCGGCGGGCCACCGCCCACGGCACGCGCCATCGCCCGCAGCGCGGGTGCCGGGTCCATCGGCAGGATCCCGATACGGCGCCACTGGTCGCCGCCGTCGGCGTCGATCATGCCGAGACCGCCGCCCCAGCCGCCCCACGCCACCGACGTGCCCGCCAGGCCCCGGGCGCGGCGGCGCTGCGCCAGCCCGTCCAGGAAGGCGTTGCCCGCCGCGTACGGGGCCTGGCCGCCACTGCCCCAGACACCGGCGCCGGAGGAGAACAACACGAACGCGTCCAGCTCCCGGTCGCCGACGAGCTCGTCCAGCACCAGCGCGCCACGCACCTTCGCCCCCGTCACGGCGGCGAACTCCTCGGCGGTCACCTCGGTGACCGGAGCCGGGAGCAGTCCCGCACCGGCCGTGTGCACCACCGCGGTCAGCGGATGTGTCCGCTCCGCCTCCGCCAGCACCGCGGCCACGGCGTCCCGGTCGGTCACATCACACGCGGCGACCGTGACCCGCACATCTGTCAGGTCCGCCACCAGTTCGGCCGCGCCCGGCGCGTCACCGCCCTGCCTGCTGAGCAGCACCACATGGTCCGCCCCGCTCGCGGCGAGCCAGCGCGCCACATGTGAACCGAGCCCGCCGGTGCCGCCCGTGACCAGCACGGTGCCCCGTGGCTTCCAGGCTTCGGCCGAACCGTCCCGGTCCCGCAGCATCCGGCGGGCGAACAGCCCCTCGGCGCGCACCGCGAGCTGATCCTCCCCCTCCGGCGAGCACAGCGCCGCGAACAGTCCGTCCGGCAACTCCTCGTCGTCACCCTCCCCTTCGGCCGGCAGGTCGATCAGTCCGCCGAAGGTGTCCGGGTGGTCGAGCCCGAGCACGGCGCCGAATCCCCACACCGCCGACTGCACCGGGTCGGGCGCCTCACCGGCCACCGCGACCCCGCCCCTGGTGACGCACCACAGTGGTGCGGTGACGCCGTGGTCCCGCAGCGCCTGCGCCACCGCCAGCGTGGCCGCGGTGCCCATGGACACGGTGCCGTACTCGGTGTCGGCGCGGCCGTCCCACGAGAGCAGGGACACCACCCCGGCACAGCCGTCCGCCGACTTGACCTGGTCGCCCAGCGCCTCCCGGCTGGTTTCGGAGACCTCGGCGGCCACCACCTCGGCGCCCCGCGCGGCGAGCCCGTCCAGCACCGCGCGGACCCGCGCCGAGGCGGCCCGTACGGCCGGGACCAGCACCAGCCACCGGCCCGACAGCCGCGGGGTGGCGGCGGCCACCCGGGTCCAGCCGACCCGGTACCGCCATGCGTCGGTGAGGGTGTCCTCCCGGCTGCGGCGGCGCCAGGAGGCCAGCGCGGGCAGCACCGTGCCCAGGGCCGCCGCGTCCACCTCGAGATCCCGCGCCAGAGACTGCGCGTCTCCGCGCTCGATGGCCGCCCACAGGGAGCTGTCGGCGGTCTCGGCCCGCGTCGGTGTCCTGGCAGGCTCCAGCCAGTAGTGCCGGTGCTGGAAGGCGTAGGTGGGCAGCGGCACCCTACGGGCCCCGGACCCGGCGAACACGGCCGCCCAGTCCACCGGTGTTCCGGTGGTGGAGAGTTCGGCGAGGTGGGTGAGGAAGCGGGTGG
>NZ_JACVYG010000116.1:0-10661 GCF_014712245.1 Streptomyces sp. 5-10 | reverse complement strand
CAGAACGTCGCGCATCAGCTGGGATCCGACAGCACCAGAAGATCGCCGGAGGATCGCAATGCAGGATGCGCGCGACCAACGCGCAGATGACAAGGGGGAACTGGTGCTGACCGAGCAGGAGCGGGCGCTGCTGGCAGAGACCGCGGCCATGACTGAGCGTCTGCGCGGTGAGCTGGAGGAGATTCGCGAGGAGGTGGCGGAGCTCCAGGAAGGGCGGTCTACGGGTGCTGCCGCGCCTTCAGTTCGGCGACTTCCTGCTTGAGGGTCTGGACCTCCGCGTTCAAGCTGCGGAGCTGGTCCCGGACCTCTAGAAGTGCCTCGGTGAGGGTCCCGGTGGGTTCTGCGCTCGCCGGGGCCTCGCCCGTTCCGGCCGTCTCGATCAGCTCGCCGCCGGGACCGATCACGTCGGCTACATAGCTGCCGCGCCCCTGCACGGTGTAGATCAAGCCCTCTTCGCGGAGCACGCGCAGGGCGCTGCGGGCGGTCATGTTGGCGATGCCGAACCGCTCTTGCAGCTCGCGGTGCGAGGGGAGCTGTTCCCCCGGCTTGAGCTTGCCCGCCTTGATCTCGGCCCGGATGGCCTCGGCTGCCTGCTGATACGGCGGGCGGGCGTCGTGCGTCGACGGCGTCATGGTCCCAGGGTAGCCGTGTTAGCCCACCTAACACACCCAGACCCTTGAACTCCCACAGCTAGCTCGCTTGACCTAGCTAGCCTGGCTAGGTCATAGTGGTGGCCCGATCGCACAAGCGGTCGGCCACGAAAGGGAGTTCAACCATGGCTATGACCCGTATCCGCGTGGGGCTGCTGCCCTCCACCCAGTTCATCGCTGGCACCCTCCCGGTGCCGAAGGTCAAGGACCCCAACACGGGCGAGGTCGCCACCGACCGCGACACCGGGGAGACCCTGCACACCCTGACCGTCTTCCTCATGGAAGAGGGCCGCGCCGAGCAGATGAAGATCACCGTTCCCGAGAGCGGCCTCCCGGGCGGGCTCCAGCCGGGGATGCCGGTGCGGGTGGCGGAGCTGTTCGCCACTCCGTGGGCGCGCGTCTTCAACGGGCAGTTGTCCGATGGTGTGGCCTACCGGGCGGCGGCGCTGGAGCTGGTCAAGTGACCGCCCCGACCGGACCGGCCCCGTCTTATCCGGTCGAGCCGGAGAGCGGGGATGACGACTCGCGGTTCACCAATGGCCTGCTGTTCGACGTGGCCAAGGTGATCGAGTCGCACGGCTACCCCAAGCTCGCATCCGGCCGTGACCTGCTGGAACTGCGGATATCCCTGTACCGATTCCTCTACACGAACAAGGACGTGCTGTGACTGTGGGAGAGGTCATTGGGTTCGCCCCGGCTGTTGCCGGGGCTGCCCTGGCCGGGATCGTCATATGGGCCCTGTGGTGGCTGGTGCGCTATGTGTGTGCGGACAAGATGACGCGGGCGAGCATGCGGCAGGCGATCGGTGTACGGCGTCGCTGGCGTCGGCTGGCCCCGATGGTGGGGCTGTCGGTGACCGACAAGACCCCTCCGGCCGTGGTCGTGGCGCCGGACGGGAAGGTGCCCAAGCCCCGGGTCCTGATCCCGAAGATCCGGGTCATGGCCGACCGGTACGGGGTGCTGGTGCACGCGGTGTGCCTGCCGAAGGTGGGGCTGGCGGAGTTCCAGCGGGCGGCCCCATATCTGGCCGACGCCTGGCGGTGCACCCGGGTTTCGGTCCTGCCGGACAGGCCGGGAGAGCTGGTGATCCGTGGGGTGCGGGTTGATCCGCTGATCGTCCCCACCGAGCACACCCCGACCAGGGCTGTGCCGGAGGATCTGGCGGTGTGGGATCTGGGCCTGGACGAGTACGCGCAGCCGGTGAGCGTCAGCCTGGCCAACGTGCCGGGCGTGACCGTGGCGGGGCTGCCCGGCTTCGGTAAGACGTCGCTGGTCAACCGGTTCATCTGCGATACGGCGCCGTCCGATGCGGTTCAGTACGCGGTGGCTGACGGCAAGGTGACCTCCTCCCATGAGGGCGACTACGCCGACCTGACAGACCGGATCTTCGCGTTCGTCGGTGACGACCTGGAAGAGGCCAACGCGCTCTTCACGCGGCTGGTCAAGCTGCGGCGGGACCGGTCGGCGTCCATCCGGGCCCTGCTGGGCGTAAAGAACATGTGGCACGTCGGCCCCTCGGCTACCTGGCCGTTGACCGTGCTCATCGTGGACGAAGCGCACACCTACTTTCGCGACTACAAGGGGTCGGACACGCGGACGAAGAAGCTGGCCGCGCTGGCTGCGGAGAACGCACGGCTGGTGGAGGACCTGGTGAAGAAGGGCCGTAACGTCGGCATCCTGGTGATCATTGCGACGCAGAAGGCGACCGGGGATGCCATCCCCACCTTCATCCGGGACGTGTGCCCGGTGGGCCTGTCCTTCGCCCAGAAGACCGCCGAAGCGGCCGTCGTTGCTCTGGGGGAGGACATCCGGAACTGGCCGGACGCCAGCCCCACCGCACTCCAGGACCCTGCCTATGTCGGTGTTGCCGCCATGGCTCACCAGGGGCGGCCCGGCTTCGCCCGCATCCGCACGCCGTACGTGTCCGACGCGGACGCTGCCCGCATCGCCGCCGAGACAGCGCATCTGACCCGCGACCCCGCCGAGCTGCTGGAGGAACTGGCGGGTTCCGCGATGCGGGTGGACGACCCGTTCATCAAGAGGGATGCGGCCTGATCTGTGCTTCGGCCCGCTCGTCATGTCCCCTGGGAGGAGGTGAATCCCTATGTCTGAGGATCGGATCACTCAGCGCACGGTGACCGTGGTCATGGGCATCATCGCGGCTCTGGCGTTCGTCTTCTCCTTCGGTAACGTCTGGGCCCTGGCCCTGCGCCTCGGCGTCCCCGGCCCCATCGCACCGCTGATCGCGCCGATGGTGGACCTGTCCGTCGTCGGCCTCCTGGTGGCCCTGCGGTACCTGTCCCTGCGCGGCGTCCCGGCCGAGCAGATCAAGGGCGCTACCCGGCTGATGCACATGTCCGGGCTGCTGACCCTGGCCCTCAACGTCGCCGAACCCATCGTCGCCGGGCACTACGGCCGGGCCGCCGTGGATGCGGTCGCCCCGCTCCTCCTGCTGGGCTGGGGAGCCGTCGGCCCACAACTCCTGCGCCACTTCCACACCGTCGCCACCACCACCCCGGCCCCGGCACCGGCCGCACCTGACGCTCCGGCCGAGGCCCCCGCGCCGAAGCCTGCCCCGGCCTCCGAATCAGTCCCGCCCCCGGTCACGCCGAAGCCGGAGACTTCCCCGGCGGTCACGGTGCCCGTGCCGCTGCTGAACGCGGCCCGCACCATCGCCGACACCTACCGGGCCGAACACGGCGAGCCCATCAGCCCGGCTCAGCTCCGGGCCCGCCTCGGCGTCGCACTGCCGCTGGCCACCGCCGCGCACGCCCAGCTCTGACCCCGTGCCGGCCGTCCCGGCAACCCAGAAACCCCCGCCCCGACCGGGCCCGGATTCGTCATGCCCCGAGCAGCACCCGCAGCCCTCACCGAGTGCTGCCCGGGGCCCCTTCCCCGAAAGGACACCTCACCCGTGAAAGCCCCCCTGGACCTGCGCCACGTGGCGAGCCTGGCCCTGCGGGACCTCATCGAACTTGCCCACCTCCCCGACTTCGACCGCGTCCAAGACCAGATCAGCCGAATCCGCGGTTGTACCCGGCCGGTTCAGCTCGTCGGCTCCACCGAGACCCGCGACACAGCGACGGACACCGTCGTCCGCTCGTACAGCACCGCAGACGAACCCACCGGGCGGCTGCTGACCACCTGCGGCAACCGCCGTTCCTCCCGCTGCCCGTCCTGCTCCCGCCTGTACGCGGCCGACACCTACCACCTGATCCGGGCCGGGCTCTCGGGCGGCAAGAGCGTGCCGGAGACCGTGCGCACGCACCCCCGCCTGTTCGTCACCCTCACAGCTCCGTCGTTCGGGGCGGTCCACAACCGCCGCACCACCGACGCGGGCAAGAACCTGCCCTGCCGCTGCGGCACCCGCCACCCCGCCGACGACCCCGCCTTGGGCACCCCGCTGTCCCCGGCCACCTACGACTACACCGGCGCCGTGCTCTGGAACGCCCACGCCGGAGCCCTATGGGCCCGCTTCACTACCTACCTGCGCCGTGAGCTGGCCGCCCACCTCGGCATGACGCAGAAGGCGCTGAACGCGGCGCTGCGGGTCTCCTTCGCGAAGGTCGCCGAGTACCAGCGGCGCGGCCTGGTCCACTTCCACGCCGTGATCCGCCTCGACGGCCCCGAGGGCAGCAACGAGCCCCCGCCCCGGTGGGCCACCATCGACGCCCTCACCCACGCAGTCACTGAGGCGGCCGAACGCGCCGTGCTCACCGTGGACTCCGACGCCATCGGCGAACGCCGACTCACCTGGGGCTCCCAGCTCGACATCCGCGAGATCGCCGCTCTGGGCGACGGAGAACTGACCGATCAGAAGGTCGCCGCCTACGTCGCGAAGTACGCCACCAAGAGCGCTGAGGACTCCGGGACCGTGGACCGCTCGCTGCGCTGCGCCCACTGCGCCGGGCGCGGCTACCGGCGCGGCCCTGACGGCTTCCGGGACCTGTGCGGCGAGTGCGAGGGCACCGGCCAGTCCGAACCCATCGCGGACCTGCCCGTGCACAGCCACGTCCGCCAGATGATCCGTACCGCCTGGAGCCTCGGCCACCTCCCTGAGTTCGCCGACCTCAAGCTCTGGAAGTGGGCTCACATGCTCGGCTTCCGAGGCCACTTCTCCAGCAAATCCCGCCGCTACTCCACCACCCTCGGCGCACTCCGCGACGCCCGCCGCGCTTGGCGCACCGAGCAAGCACGCACCGCAGACGACCGGCCCGAGCTGGACGAGGAAACCACCCTCGTCGTCTCCCACTGGCAATACCTGGCCTCCGGCTACAGCCCCGGCGAAGAACTCCTCGCTGCCCAGGTACGCCACGACATCGCACAAGC
This sequence comes from Streptomyces sp. 5-10, assembly GCF_014712245.1. Lineage (NCBI taxonomy): Bacteria > Bacillati > Actinomycetota > Actinomycetes > Kitasatosporales > Streptomycetaceae > Streptomyces > Streptomyces sp. 5-10. The sequence goes on along the minus strand of NZ_JACVYG010000116.1, from coordinate 5,682 downwards.
CCGCGACCACGCCGACCGCCGCAAGACAGAAGGAGACCCGTGGCTGTGACTCCGGGACTGCTCAACGTGGACCAGGTCGCCGCCCGGCTCCAGGTGAGCCGCTGGACGGTCTACAACCTCATCCGCTCGCGCGAACTGGCCTCCCTGACCATCGGCCGCTGCCGACGCATCACCGAAACCGCGCTGCACGACTACATCACCCGACAGACCGAAGAAGAGGCCGCCTAATGGCCAAGAAGAACGCGAACGGCGAAGGCTCGATCTGGCAGCGGAAAGACGGCCGGTGGGTCGGGTCGGCCTTCGTCCTCACCGCCGATGGGACGTACAAGCGGCGGGATGTTTACGGCAAGTCGTGGGATGACGTCCACGACAAGCTGACCCGGCTCAAGGCGGACTCTCAGAAGGGCGTCCCTGTCGTCACGAGCAAGCTGAGCCTGGGCGAGTACCTGACGTACTGGCTGGCCAATGTAGCGCGCATCAAGGTCCGTCCGGCCACGTACGCGGCCTATGAAACGCTCGTGCGGATCTACCTCGCTCCGGGCCTCGGGAAGAAGAAGCTGGCGCGGCTCACCGCACGGGATATCCGGACCTTCCTCGCCACCACGGCGCGTACGTGCCAGTGCTGCGCTCAGGGGAAGGACAAGGCTCGCCCCGAGCGGAAACGCCGCTGCTGTGCGCTGGGAAAGTGCTGCAAGTCGTACCCGTCTGATCGAACGGTGCGGTTCCTGCTGGTGCTGCTGCGGGCCGCGCTGGGGCACGCGGTGCGTGAGGACGAGTTGCCGCGCAACGTGGCCAAGAACGTCGAGCTGGGCATGGGCACCAAGCGGGAGATAGAGCCGCTGACCGTGGAGGAGGGGCGTCGGCTCCTGGCGGTGGCACGTGGCAATCGGCTCTGGGCGGCGTACGAGCTGGCCGTGAGGATCGGCCTGCGGCGCGGGGAAGTTCTTGGCCTTCGGTGGAAGGACGTGGACCTGGCGGACGGCACGGTCACCATCCGCCAGACGCTCCAGCGCGTTGGCGGGGAACTGCTGATCGCGGCCCCGAAGACTCAGCGCTCGGCCCGGCGGGTGGCGCTGCCCACTGAGTGCGTGACAGCGCTCCGGGCTCGCCGGGCCCAACAACAGGGAGACCGGCTTGCGGCCGGGGACAAGTGGAAGGACAACGGAAGCGATCTCGTCTTCACCACCAAGCACGGAACCCCCATCGAGCCGCGCAACCTGAACCGTGCCTTCACCCTCCTGTGCGACAAGGCTGGGGTCCGGCTCGTCCGCTTCCATGACCTCCGGCACACCTGCGCCTCCCTCCTCCACGAGCAAGGGGCCGACGCCCGGATGATCATGGAAGTCCTCGGGCACAGTTCCATCCGCGTCACGATGGACATCTACACCTTCGTCCGGCTGGACTCCCAGCGGTCCGCCTTCGATCGCGTCGGGGATGCCCTGCGTGACAGCAACGAGGATGACGGCGGGGAGGGATTGGGCGGAGTCCCGGCAGCGGTCTGAGAGAGCCGCGCGGCGGTTGCTGTCACCGTTGCTGTCATCACATACGCAAGAGGCCCCTTCCGATGATCGGAAGGGGCCTCTGAGCTGGTGCGCGCTCGGCAGGATTCGAACCTGCAACCTCTTGATCCGTAGTCAAGTGCTCTATCCGTTAAGCTACGAGCGCTTGGCTTCCCGGCGGTTTTTCTTGCCGGTCGGCGTTGCGGGGACAACATTACATGACCTGCGCTGTGAGGCGAAATCCGTTTCCCTCACCCCCACTGACCTGCGAAAACTTCATTTTCGGGGGCTCGCGGGGTTGCCCTTGTGAGACCTCGGGGAGCTCGTCTTCGCGTCGCGAGGTGCTTGAGGAGCGGGGGTGGCGGCGACGGAGAGCCACGGGGGAGTCACCTTGCGTTTTCCCGGCGGTCGCTCCGCGTCGCCCTGGCCCAGGGCGCACGGCCGCGGTCGCCCGGCGTAGCCGTAGTAAGGGGAGCGTGGGCGGGCGGGCGTCGGCGGGTCGGTGTGGTGGTGTGATCGTTCGCGGCGGGCCGGGAAACGAGACAGGGGCCCGCGCCTTGGGCGCGGGCCCCCTGGTCGGAGAGCGGAGGCTGAGGGATTTGAACCCTCGATGGGCTTTAAGGCCCAAACCGCATTAGCAGTGCGGCGCCATAGACCAGACTAGGCGAAGCCTCCAACACACCGGTCGCTCGCGCGAGCGCGAGGTGGTGTGTGCAGATGATGTCACAGCCCAGTGGGATGTCACCAATCGCGGACTACGGTACTCGGCGGGCGGGGCCCACCGCAAAGCCCTTGTGGGGGGTGGTGGGGAGCGGGGCCCGTACGGCGGAGCCACTCCTTAAAGCCGTAGGGGAGCCCTTACGGCGGGCACAGCCCCCGTACGGCCGGCGGGCACAGCCCCTTACGGCGGAGCAACGCGCGCAGCGGCGGCGCGTTAGACGGGGCGGGGGCAGCGCGTCCCCGACCGATCACACCAGGAGTGCCCCCATGCCCCTGCCGCACCGCCTCGCCGTCACCGCCGCGCTGACGACCGCCGCCCTCGCGGGCGCGCTGGCCCCCGCCGCGGCCACGCCGCTGCCGCTGCCCCTGCCGCTCGACGGGGAGAGCGCCGACCGGCTCGTGATCACCGTGAGTGAGACCGGTGAGGACGACGACGCCGCGACCTATCTGCTGAGCTGCCACCCGACCGGCGGTACGCACCCCCGGGCGCGGGCCGCGTGTGCGCAGCTGGACTCGCAGACCGTGTGGGGCCGGGATCCGTTCGCGCCGGTGTCGCCCGACGCGATGTGCACCGGGCAGTACGGCGGGCCGGCCACGGCCCGGGTGACGGGCCACTGGGCGGGGCGTCCCGTCAACGCCTGGTTCAACCGCACCAACGGGTGTGAAATCGCCCGATGGAATCGGTTCTCCGTCGTTTTGCGCATGCCTGGGAGCTGACCTGGGGATTGGGCCGGGAGTGAGCGGAGAAGAGCCCGGTGAAGTTTGTCCGGGCGTGCGTCGAGACGCGTACGTCGCGCTGCGACCTCCCTCTCATCCGCCGTCGCGTCCGGCGCTGGTGCCCGTAGACTCCCCTAGAGACACTCCGCAGATGGGACGGCAGAATGACCGCGGGTGTCAGCAAGGTGCGGTAGCCAGGGAGGAAGCGTCGTCGTGAGCAGCAGGCCATCCCGAGGCGCTGCTCGCCTCGCGGCGATACTCGACGCCCTCCCGGACGCGCTGTTGCTGGTCAACTGCAATGGCACGATCGTCAACGCCAACCACCACGCGCTGGAGTCCTTCGAGGCTCCGGGCACCGCCCTGGTCGGCCGTGGTCTGCTCGATCTGCTCCCCTCCTTCGATCCCAATCGCATTCCCGGGTCGATGCGGCGCCCCGACGTGGCACAGGGGGACGGCAGCAAGCCGACCCGGATGATGGCCCGGCGCACCGACGGGGCGCAGTTCCCCGTCGAGGTGACCAGCGCCAATCTGGAGGACGGGCGGACTCCGTACGCCGATCAGTACAGCTACACCGGCGATGAGCTGCTGATGCTCATCGTGCGCGACCTGACCGGGACGCTCGACACCGAGGCCGAACTCGCCCGTCAGCAGCGCCAGACCGAGATGATCCTGCGCGCGGCGGCGGAGGGCGTGGTCGGCGTGGACACCGAGGGCAAGGTGGTCCTCGTCAACCCGTCCGCCGCGCAGATCCTCGGCTACCGGGCCAGCGACATGGGCGGTCAGGAGCTTCACTCTCTTGTACACCACTCGCGCCCGGACGGTTCCCCCTTCCCGTACGAGGAATCGCCCCTCGCCGACACCCTCCGCTCCGGCCGCAAGCACCGGGTGCGCGGCCAGGTGCTGTGGGCGAAGGACGGCAGCCAGGTTCCGGTCGATCTGACCACCGCGCCCGTCCGCGACGGCGACCAGCTCGTGGGCGCCGTGCTGACCTTCACCGACCGGCGGGCCGAGAAGGCCATGGCGGCCGAGCACGCCGAGGAGGTCGAGAGCCTCACCACCCGGCACACGGAGAAGGTGGAGAGCCTCACCGCCCAGCACGCCGAGGAGCTGGAACAGCTCACCACGCAGCACACGAAGGCCCTGGAGGAGCTGCGGGCGCAGCTCGCCGAGGAGCGCGCGCGGCACGCGGCACAGCTGGAGTCCGTCACCGCCCGGAACGGCCAGCTGCTGGCCGTGCTGGACCAGTCCCTGCGCGGACCCCTGCTGGAGCTGCGCCGTGAGCTCGGAGTGCTCGCCGACGACCCGGCCGGGCAGCTGTGGCCCGAGGCCAACCAGATCCTGCACCACCTCGCCGCCGGCTACACCCGGATGACCACGCTCGTCGACAACGTCCTGAGCTATCAGCGGCTCGACTCGAGCGGCGAGGAGCTGGCCCGCCGTACGGTCTCGATGGACGAGGTCGTATCGGCCAGTGTCGAGGGCGCGGTCGAGCTGATCGGCCCGGGGCGCGCGCAGTTCGCGGTGCACGCCCCGCCGATCGACGCCGAGGTGGACGCGGAGCGGCTCGCCCAGGCGCTCGCCCATCTGATCGCGGACGTGGCCGGGGTCGACTCCACCGGCAACGCCGCCTCGGGCGTCGCGGCGAGCGACTCGACGATCGTGGTCGCGGCGGCGCAGCGCGGCGATGTCGTGCGGATCGAGGTCCGCGGGCCGTACGCGGGCGGCGACCCGGTGCACGAGCCGATCGTGCGCGGGATCGTGCGCCTGCACGGGGGCGTGCTCCAGACCCATGAGATGCCGGGCATGGGCGGGCACGCGTACGTCCTGGAGGTGCCGATCTCGGCGGCGGCCGCTGCCGAGCAGGAGTTCATGGACGGCGACGCCGCCGGGCAGGGCAACGGTACACAGGGGCAGGGCACCTCGGGCGCGGGCACCGGTGCGGGTACGGGTACTGGCGCGGGTACGGGTGCCGGTGCGGGTACGGGCACCGCGGGCGGCAACGCCTCCGGCCAGACCCCGACCGGACGCCGCGCCCGGCACGGGGCGGCCCCCAGCGACACGCCGGGCGACACCAGCGGCGGCGGCACACACGGCAACGGCACACACGGCAACGGCACGCACGGCAACGGCACGCAGGGCGGCGGCCAAGGCGGCGGCACACAGGGCGGTACGCCTCCGCCCAATCTCCGTAAGGCCGCCCCGCGTACAGCCGATCCCCGTACGGCCGACCCGCGCACCGCCGCTCAGCCGGGCGCCCCGGGCGCGACCGCGCCCGCCGCGCTGCCCGCGGTCGTCGGCGAGAACCCCGCGGCCCAGCAGCAGAACGCGGCCGAGCCCGCGAACCCGCCGCGGCCCACCGGGCGGCGCAGGGCGCGCCCCCACCCCGACGAGGCGGCGGCCGCGGCCGCGAACCCCGGCCAGAACGCGGAGGGAGCCGCGACCGGCAGCCATCGCCACGCTCGCGGCGGCGCACCGGAAGCGGCCGGTCCGCAGCCGACGGGCCCCGCCGCCATGGGCGTTGTGCCGCCTCAGGGCATTCCGGCCCAGCAGCAGCCCCAGGGCCGCCGCGCCCGGCGCGGCGCCCCGGCGCGGGAGCAGAGCGGCCCTCAGGCCGCCGGTGCCCCCGCCCCCGCGCAGGGTGCGGGCGGCCGACCTGCCCTCGCCCTGCCCGCGGCCTCCGCCGACACGCCCCAGCAGCCCGCCCAGCCGGCCGCGTCGGGCATGCCCGCGCTCCCGGCCGCCCGCA